>NZ_QNUA01000061.1:0-5815 GCF_008042285.1 Bacillus sp. AR13-1 | reverse complement strand
TGTTCTATATTACACCTCTATATACTAATCGTCAATACCTTTTTACAAAGAAATTTAATTTAGTACCTTTGCACTCTTTTAACTCTAGATAAGGACCTACAAAGATCTCATTAAAATAGAAACCATCGTCTACTTTTCTTTACCAATCTATTCTTCTAAATACTATTCAATTTAGGCACTTCTCTATTTCAAAGGACTCGCTTCCCCCATCTTACCGAACTCATACAATTGATTCTTTTCAGCTAAACTAGCAACCTTATTTTAACAATTAATAGTATATAATTAGAAAGTTGCTTTATTTTTTATTACCGCTCCCTATTCCCCTTTGTTTATCAAGTTGTAATATCAATAACATTCTATTAGAAACAGGTGACGATATGAAAGATATACGTATTCTTATAGCAGATGACGATAAAGAAATTCGAGACTTATTAAAAAGATATTTAGAACGAGAATTATATATGGTAGATACTGCAATTAATGGCGAAGAAGCGTTGTGCTTATTTAACAAAAATAACTACAACCTCGTTATATTAGATCTTATGATGCCGAAAGTAGATGGTATCGAAGTGTGTAGAAAACTTAGAGATACAACCAACATTCCTATATTAATGCTAACTGCTAAAGATCACGAAGTTGATAAAATTTTGGGCTTAAGCATAGGTGCTGATGATTATATTACGAAACCTTTCAGTATTCACGAAGTGGTTGCAAGAGTAAAAGCTCTTATGCGACGTTTTTTAGTTCTTGGAAGTAACACTAACGTACAAGAGAAAACAGCTTTAACATTTAAAGGACTAACTATCGATTTTAAAAAATACACAGTCCATACGAACGGAAAAGAAATCAACTTAACTGGAAAAGAACTTGAACTATTAAAATTCTTCGCTTCAAACCCAGAGCAAGTATTTACGAAAACACAACTCTTTCGGAATGTATGGGACGATAATTATATAGAAGATGATAATACAGTTATGGTGCATATTAGAAAGCTTAGAAAGAAAATAGAAATCGATTCTTCCAATCCAAAATTCATTCAGACTGTATGGGGAATCGGTTATAAGTTTGTAGGTGAAAAGGTTGAAAAATGATAAGATCCTCATTCTTATTTCATTACAACTTATCATTTGCGGACTTTTAAATATAAATATGGGATACCATGTAAAAATATCTTTATTTATTGCTCTTATCATAATCACAATATATCTTTTCTTTTCAAGAGTTCACTTTATTCAAAGCAACGAATCGATGGTTACTAAATTAAGCCGTGCACTTAAAGGGAATTTACAAACGAGGCTATTCACAAATAACGACCGTTCACTAAATAGTATCGTGTTTTCAATAAACGACTTAATAACTGCATTAGAAAAGGGTCAGATCGAAGCAAGGAAATCCCAAGAAGCTAGAAAACAACTTTTATCTAATATCTCACATGATATCCGAACACCACTTACTTCTATTATTGGATATATTGATGCTTTAAAAGATGATGTCGCTGCTTCTGAAGTAGAAAAGCAAGAATATCTTGAAATACTTTATAAGAAATCGAATGACTTAAAACATCTGGTCGATGAAATCTTTAATATGGCCAAGCTAGATGCTGATGAATTTCCATTAAAAGAAGAAGAACTCGATTTTTCTGAAGTTACTAGAGAAGTATTAATCGAATTTTTACCCGAGCTATCAAAACATAACATTGAACTACAAGTTCTCATACCAGAATCTACTTCCCCTATTATTGCAGATCACCTTAGCCTTATACGAATTATAGGTAATCTAATAAAAAACGCTATCCATCACGGAAAAGCTGGGAAAATAGTAGGAGTCGAACTACTAGAAACCAATACAGAATATGAGCTTCTTATTTGGGACAAGGGACCCGGTATTCCAAAACATGATTTACAAAACGTATTTAAGCGGATGTACCGCAGCGAACAATCAAGAAATCCTTCTTACGGTGGTAGTGGCCTCGGACTTTCTATTTCTAAAGCCCTCGTTGAAAAAAATGGTGGGCGCATATGGGTTGACAGTATTCCCTGGGAACGAACTACTTTTGGTTTTTCCGTCCCAAAACACACTACTTTTAAGAAATAGTTAAGAAATGATTAATATGCAGTTAAACCTTCCTTTTTATTATGTAATTAAGAACTTATAGAAAGTAGGTGCCCCCTATAAATACAATTATAAAAACGACAAACCTTACTAAAGTTTATGGGAACCAAAAGTCAGTAGATAATCTAAATATAAATGTACAGCAAGGAGAGATTTATGGATTCATAGGGCGTAACGGTGCTGGTAAAACAACTACAATCCGTATGCTGCTTAGTCTTATAAAACCTACAAGTGGAAATATAGAAATATTCGGTGAGGATTTACTTCGGAATCCAAAAGAAATTTTAAGAAGAATTGGTTCTATCGTTGAAGTCCCAGGATTTTATGAAAACTTAACTGCAAGAGAGAACTTATTAATTAATGCAAAGATAATTGGAGTTCACAAAAGGAATGCAATTGAAGAAGCATTAGAAATTGTAGGCTTGCAGCACGAAACAAAAAAATTAGTAGGAAAATACTCTTTAGGAATGAAGCAACGCTTAGGAATTGCACGTGCTCTTCTCCATTATCCTGAACTACTCATACTAGATGAACCAACTAACGGACTAGATCCAATCGGTATTAAAGAAATGCGAAAACTCATTAAATCTTTAGCTCAAGACAGAAATATAACGATACTCATTTCTAGTCATATATTAGCTGAGGTGGAACAACTAGTCGATCGTATGGGAATTATTCATGAAGGAAGGTTATTAGAAGAAGTTTCTCTTGATACACTGCGTAAAGCCAATCGTAAGTACATAGAATTCCAGGTAAATAATGATAATAAAGCTGCGATGCTATTAGAAAAGCATTTTCAAATTTTTGATTATGAGGTACATGATGAAGGAAATATTCGCGTTTATTCTCACTTTGGACAGCAAGGACACATTAATAGAACGTTAGTTCGTAATGATGTTGAAGTATTAAAAATTGTGATGAGCGAAGATAGACTAGAAGATTATTTCACCAAACTAGTTGGGGGTGGCGCAATTGGTTAATCTTCTTTATACAGAACTATTAAAATTGAAACGATCCAATATGTTTTTGATTAGTATTATCGGAGCAGGTGTCGCGCCATTTTTAGTGGTTGTAGCTTCTTATATACACATGAAGACAAAGCAACCTACTCCAACTATTTTATTTGGTCAACTGTTCACTGAAGTTAACCTATACACTACTTTAATTATAGGATTCCCCTTATATGGAGTTGTGATTGCTTATCTATTTACCCGTGAATACACGGAAGATACATTAAAAAATTTGCTAACTATCCCAGTATCACGTATTAGCTTTATTATAAGTAAGTTTATCCTTCTATTCCTTTGGATCATGATGCTAACTTTAGTTGCTTGGACGCTAACTCTATTATTAGGGCTAATAGGTAGCTTCCCTGGGCTTAGTATCACCTTACTTTTAGGCTCTCTCATAAAATTTTTAATATGTGGTGGACTTCTCTTTCTTTTGTCTTCACCTATTGTACTACTAACTCTTGTAATGAAGACCTATGTACCGCCTATTATATTAACAATCATTATTACAATGACTAACCTTATGATCGTAAATTCAAAACATAAAGACCTATTCCCATGGACCGCTACTCTAGATATAGCAAATAACGAATTACAACCGACTTATCCATCAGAGTATTCTTATATCATCATTGCAGTAACAGCGATTTTCGGATTTATTACAACACTATTCTATTTTAAAAGGGTGGATATTCATTAATTTATAGGAGTGAAACTATGAGCGATCTTATCATTGCCTTCATACTTGGTATTGTAGAAGGGTTAGCTGAATTTTTACCCATCTCTTCTACTGGCCATCTTATATTAGTCGGACATTTATTAGGTTTTGAAGGAGAAAGGGCAAAAACGTTTGAAATTGTCATACAGTTAGGGGCAATTTTAGCTATCGCGATTTTATATCATAAACGCCTTGTTTCTTTATGTAATATTAAACCCCTTCTACGGAAAGAGAAAAAATTCAATGCATTACATGTTTTTCTCGGTGTATTCCCAGCAGTAGTTGTTGGCCTATTATTACATGATGTTATTAAAACATACTTATTTCAGCCGTATACTGTCGTAATCGGACTTGTAGCAGGAGCAATTCTTATGATTTTTGCAGAAGCAAAAAAAGCAGAGGCAACCGCCTTTTCACTAGATGATTTAACATACCGTCAAGCATTAACAATTGGATTATTTCAATGCTTAGCAGTATATCCTGGCTTCTCTAGAGCGGGCTCTACTATTTCTGGAGGGCTATTAGCAAAAGTAAATTATAAGGCTGCATCTGAGTTCTCTTTTCTCATTGCCATTCCTGTAATGGCCGGAGCTACAGGGTTAGACTTATTAAAAAGTTGGAAGTATTTAAGTGTAGATGATATTCCTATGTTTGCGGTAGGATTCATTACCTCTTTTCTTGTAGCAATGCTAGCGGTAGTAACCTTCCTGAAGCTTTTAGAAAAGATAGGTTTAAAACCTTTTGCATATTATCGTATTTTGTTAGCCATTGTATTTACACTTTTCGTATTGCTATAGCTTCATATAAGTCACATATTATTAAACCGATATTCAAGGAATATCGGTTTTTATCTATTTCACCTCTAGTATTACTCACTTCAATATGGCATAGTGGATAATAGATCAATATTAATAATCAGAATATTCTTTACCTCTAAACAACACTTCATTAAAATATGTAACGTTAAAAGCTATATTTGAAATCCGAACCTAGTAATAGCATTTCTTCTTTATACACATATGCTGAAGTAAAAATAAGCACCTCAATTGATTGAGTCTACCCATTACACCACGATAGAACTAACGTTCTCACTCCTTTGCTATACATCACTTCTTCCTTGTTTCTATATTTATGGAAGCGAAGTACGTGTAGGTGATCGGGCATTGACCCTAACTTTATTGCAGCCCAAATCACAAATAGACTACATAACAACTATATCCATTACCATACGAAACAATTCGAAAATTGAACATCCCGTCTATTAATATGGGCGTCTACGGGGAAAATGGTCATAAATGGACAGAACAAGTTTATAAACCATATTCCTTCAGCGTATTACTTGTATTAATCCGTAATACAACAACCCAGATTTTATATGACTACAAAACTATTACAAATAAGCAAGTTGCTCAAGGCTTATAAAAAAATTAAAGCGAGGTAAATATACAAATGAATCCATTAGCACAATCATATTGGGATACTTATTGGGGAAACAATAAAAAACCAGAATCTGTTACAGCTTGGCAATTTGGTGATTCTCCTGATTATCTCGCTCAATTAGTCATTGATGGTGTGAAAACCGCAACATGCTCGGGCCATATTTTTTACGAATTAGAAAATGAACCACTACCAACAACTAACGATTATAGTATTGTACTCAATAGTCAGGATGAACCTGTAGCTATTATTAAGACAATAGAAGTAACTATAATGCCAATGAATGAAGTGACTGAAGAATTTGCTGTAGCTGAGGGTGAAGGCGATCTTACTTATAATTACTGGAGAGACACCCATATACAGTTCTTTACAAAGGAACTAAGCGAACTTGGTCTTAGTTTTTCTGAAGATATGCTGCTCGTTTGCGAACGTTTTAAGCTTATCGATGTAAAAAACAAAGTGAAGCTATGATAAATAACGATTTTACCGGAAGTCCATACTAGATAAATACATTTATTTTTAAACAAATAAGCTTGTT
>NZ_QNUA01000060.1:0-17167 GCF_008042285.1 Bacillus sp. AR13-1 | reverse complement strand
TATCATCCCTTTTATTTTTTGTTTTACAACCGTCATCGGTTGTATTTATAACGACTTTAGGGGTGCTTTTTAAGTTTTTTATATAATATAAAACTGCTAATTTAATTTTTCAGCTTATCTAGTAATTGAATTCATTAACTGGAAGAAGTATTCAGGCTTATAAGTTTTATTTAGGTTATACCATGAATGTAACGTATCTGGTGCAAATACATCAATTTTTTTCAATACTTCCATTGCAAATTCCAGAGGAGCTACTCCTGATGCAGTAATCAAATTTTCATCACATACTGCAGGTTCCATCTTATAAAGTTGTTCTCCTTTATAATTAGGACAAACCATTTTAATATATTCTAAATCATTGCTTGTATGTTTTCTAGAATCTAGGTATCCAAAATTCGCTAACCCCTCAGTTGCACCACAAATGGCAGCAACAATAGTGCCGAGTTTTAACGCTTCACCAATTTTTTTTAAGATAGGGTGATGAATGCTTTCGCCCCAAGTAGTCCCTCCAGGTAAAACTAAAAGATCGTTACTCTCAAGAGTACATTCATCCAGGGAAATATCTGGCTTTATGCTCAGTCCTCCCATCGTAGTAATAATTTCATTATTAGCTCCTACTGTAACTACCTTTAAAGGGGCTAACTCTTTTTTGAAATATCTTCCTGAGTTTAGTTCTGCAATTAAATGTCCATATTCCCAGTCTGACATCGTATTAAATACATAAAGATAAACTTTTTTTGTTTGCATACAATAACACTCCAATCACAATTGAGTTTTTCAAAAAAATATTAATAAATAAATTTTACAATATTTATCATTTGAATTTAACCTATTTCCTTAAGAATTCTTTAAAAAATAATTTGGATACTTTATTTGAAGGTATGGTTTACGAATTAAACAACCTTCAAAAATATAATAGTTGAAATTTGTTGGTTTTAGAATGAAGAAATTAGGCTCAATATACCAATTTAATTATTCATAATTGAGTTGTGGTATAATTTACATACAGGGGGAAAGTAGATGACACAACATAAAGAAGAGCAAATGAATGAGGCATTAGCATTATTTTACTTTGCATATAAAACTTTTACAGAAAAACCAGATGAAATAATAAAAGAGTATAGTATACAGCGTGTACATCATAGAATTCTGTTTTTTATCGCTCGTTTTCCAGGGCTTAGTGTAAATGAGCTGCTATCACTTTTAGAAATAAGTAAACAAGCTCTTCACGGACCGTTGCGCCAACTGTTAGATAAAGGACTTATTGAGAGTAATGAAGCTGCACATGATCGTCGTGTGAAACAGCTGTCTTTAACAGAAGAAGGAACAGACTTAGAGAAAAAACTGAGCGATGTTCAAAGAGAACAAATGGGAGCTATTTTCTCACAGTTTGGCGAATCATGTGAAGAAAATTGGCATCAAGTTATGAATGAAATGGCAAATAGCCGTTCAGGATTTGATGCATGGACGTCTAAGCGTGAAATACCAGTAGAATAAAAGATAGAAACAGTATCTTGTTTTGTAGTTTGAAAAATCATAAATTTTTATCTGTATATTTGGCAACTATGGATAAAAAATTCACATTGCCAAAAACTTTATATGTGTACGTATTGAAATTTTAAAATTCATATTTCCGAGAGGGGAATTATAATGATAAAACTTGTACTCATTCGTCACGGACAAAGTTTGTGGAATCTTGAAAATCGATTTACAGGATGGACAGATGTGGATTTATCAAAGAATGGATTAAGTGAAGCGAGAGAAGCAGGAACAATATTAAAAAAGAATGGATATACATTTGATGTTGCGTATACCTCGGTACTAAAACGAGCAATTCGTACATTATGGATTGTACTGCATGAAATGGATCTCACTTGGGTCCCTATACATAACTCATGGAAGTTGAATGAACGCCATTATGGTGCACTACAAGGATTGAATAAAGACGAAACTGCAAAAAAATATGGAGATGAACAAGTTCATATTTGGAGAAGAAGTATAGATGTGAGACCGCCTGCACTTACTGAAGATGATCCTCGATATGAGGCGAACAATCCAAGATATAAAACGTTAAAAAAAGATGAATTCCCATTGACTGAATGTTTAGAGGATACGGAGAAAAGAGTAGTTGATTATTGGCATTCAGAAATTGCACCGTCATTAAAAAGTGGTGAGAAAGTAATTATTTCATCGCACGGTAATACAATTCGTTCGCTAGTGAAATACTTAGACAATCTTTCAAGTGATGGTGTGGTTTCATTAAATATTCCAACTAGCATTCCGCTTGTTTATGAGTTAGATGAAAAATTACGTCCGATTCGTCATTATTACTTAAGTATGGATGGAGAAGTACCTGAAGGGGAAATTCCGAAACATATTTCTTTTTAACATGAAAATTTGAAACGCATGCTTGTCTACATATACAATGTAGATTCATGATAAAGTGAAACTTTAATCAGTGGAGGGTGTTCATCCCGCACTGATTATTAGCCTTCACCAATCGGGCTTTTTATGGGCAGTTGATCCCTCACCTAACGTCTTTGCTTTCGCTGAATTTTGAGGTGGGGGGTCTTACTGCCCGTTAATGCGGGATAAAAGACGTGGCCTGCTTCTAATGTATATGCGATGGTGCTAACTTTAGAAGGTTGTCCACGTCTTTTGTCATAAAGAGAGCTGTTTGTGCATGTAATGGTATCGTGAGTAGTTTTGGAATGGAGGGTGATGTGATTGACGATCTCTAACATTCGAATTGGCTTATTTATTTTAGCAATCGTCTTTATTGTTCTTGTTTTCTTTTATTGGAGAAATGAAGAGTTGTACGAGGAGAAGAAACAACGAATTCGAAAAACGTGGTACGGTTTGTTCATAACATCAGTCACAGTTTATTTCATGATAAAAGGAATAGATTTAACCCTCTGGAAAAATCTTTTAATGTTTACTGCGATGGTAATTTTCGTTGATATTGCATTCATTTTGACACCAAATATTTCAGAAATATGGGGCGCAAAATTCAGCGATATTGGAAAGACGGTCCAATCAATTAAAAGGTCATTAATTGCTTCAAAAGCAAGAGGAGAAATATATACGACAATTATTCAAAATGTGAATCCAACAGCCTTTGGGACAATGGAATGGCATACGGAAGAGGAATATACAAAAAGCTTAAACACATTTTTAGATTCATATGGGGAAAAGATTGGTGCGAAAATTGTTGTATTTGAAGCGGTGAAGGAATTAAATACAAACTTTCGTGGTATCCGCTCTCAATTTAGTATTATTGTTCCATTAGAACACATCGAGCAATTGAATGAGCAGAAAGCGGTGCAAGTAGAAAATGTCGGAATTATACCAGCAAAAATAGTTAGTGATGTTTTCATTGTTATTGATGGGAAGAAAAATAACCTTCAAGATCGAGATTTTGAAAATGTATATAATTTAACAATTCATCATAGTTATTTTAGTAAATAAGGACAGAATCTTTTTCTGTCCTTTTCACCTATACATAAAGGGAGAACAAATTCAGACAAGCTTGTATAAAATTGGACAATCATTCCTACACTAGCACGTAGAGGTGATTGTAGTGATAAAAGATTATGACAATGATTTTTTTAAAGAAGATAATGAAGATACAACAGATTTCTCTTTAATAAAAGGAGATACTTTGCAGCAAGTAGAAGAGTTAGAAGAAGAATTAAAAAGAAAATGATACGTGTACACTCTGTCTGCATTTGCTATATAATATAAATAAAAGGTTGTATCTTTTTGAAAAGGGGGAGAAGAGATGGCAGAAGTAAATGCTCAAAAATCTTCGTTTTTTAAAACTAAAAAAGAAGAATCAAATACAGATTTCTCTCTTGTGAAAGGTGCATTAACAGAAAATATAAATCGTTTAGAAAAACTTATGGATAGTAATAGTTCGAAATATGCTCGAGTGAAAAAAATACAGGAAAATGCATAAGAGCATTTTCCTGTATTTTTTTATTTTGCATTAAACTTTTCTTTTACTTTTGAAGGTAAATCCGCTTTTTGAATTTCTTCATAGGATTTTACTTCAATCGATGATATTTCATTTTTATCTTTATTTTCTTGGTCTACATAAATGCACAAAAATGCCTTTTCATTTAATTTTTGATCGTTTGATTGTTTTTTATTTCTAAATGTAATTTGTTTTCTTACTCCATCTTCATCATATGCCGGCAATGTGTAGTTCCGTAAGTTTCTACCTTCTATCTTTTCAATAAACCCTTCACCTTTTATCTGTACGTAATATACATCCTTACCGATTCTATTTAGAGAAGCTCTTTCGCACCCGATAGTTAAGTTGCAAAATAATAAACTTAGTGTAATAACAGATAAAAATTTTTTCATTTTCATTATCTCCTTTAAATTATGTATTTAAAGTATGCGGTTATTTTTTAAATAGAAAAATCGATTTTGATTACAGCACTCTTACAATCTTGTAAGAGTATAGCTTATTTACACTAAATTAAAAAATATGAGGATGGAATGAATAGGTTATAATGAATTTTTGAAATCTTAAAATAAAAGTAAAATAATGAATCATGGTATAATAATAAAGGACGTACATATTATTTTGTCAATTGGAGAGGAGCTTAAAAATGTATTCTACTTTAGAACAATTAACAAAGCACCCTGTATTTTATCATTTTGCAGAAATTTCAAAGATTCCTAGAGGATCAGGTAATGAAAAAGAAATTAGTGATTACTTAGTGAGTTTCGCAAAGGAACGTAATTTAGAAGTTATTCAAGACGAAGCGTTAAATGTCATTATAAAAAAAGAAGCTACTTCTGGTTATGAGAATGTTCCAGCTATTATCATTCAGGGGCACTCTGATATGGTGTGTGAAAAAAACCAAGCGACAGTTCATGATTTTGAGAAAGATCCAATTGAATTAAGAATTATTGGAGATATGTTATATGCAAACGAAACTACTTTAGGTGCTGATAATGGTATTGCCGTTGCATATGCATTAGCATTATTAGATTCAACAGACATCCCGCATCCAGCTTTAGAAGTTGTTATTACAACTGAAGAAGAAACGACAATGGGCGGTGCATTCGCTGTTGATTCAAATCATTTTGATGGAAAAATATTTATTAATATTGATTCTGAAGAAGATCATAAATTACTAGTGAGTAGCGCAGGTGGTGCGAAAGCAGTTGAAACGATTTCAGTGATTTGGGATGAAGCGTCAGTAGATATGGACACATACCGACTATATGTTGGGGGACTTAAAGGTGGACATTCTGGTTTGGAAATTGATAAACAACGCGGTAATGCGAATAAAGTATTAGGACGAGTTTTACGTGATTTATCACTTCACATTCAGTTTAATATGAGTGAAGTTCATGGCGGCTTAAAAACAAATGCAATTCCGCGTGAAAGTGTAGCTACAATTTTATTACGTGCAGAAGATGTACAGCAAGTAGAAGAAAAACTAAAATCATGGACACGTATGTTACAAGAAGAGCTACGTGCTGTTGATCCGGATGTTCATGTTTCACTTACAAAAGTAGAAGAAAAGGCGGGAAAAGTCTTTTCTAAAGAAACACAAAAACAGCTTATTTCTTCATTATTCTTAATTCCAAATGGTATACAAAGTATGAGCATGGATATTAAAGGTCTTGTAGAAAGCTCAACTAATTTAGGAGTTATTCAAACACTGCAAGATGAGATTAAATTACGAAGCGAAGTGAGAAGTTCTGTAAGTAGCTTAAAACAACATATTGTAGATGAAATTAAGTATATTGCGGAATTAGTAGGGGCAACATTTGAAAAAGAGTCTGAATATCCAGAGTGGCCATATAATCCTAATTCGCCTATCCGTAATTTATTCGAAAAAGTGCACCAAGAAAAATACAGCAAAGATGCTGAAATCTTCGCAGTACATGCAGGAATTGAGTGCAGTGTATTTGTTCAAAAAATGCCTGAGTTAGATGCTATTTCATTCGGTCCAGATATCTTTAATGTTCACACTCCAGATGAACATATTAGTATTTCTTCTGTTGTGAATAACTGGGGATTTTTCGTTGATGTAATGCAGGGAACGAAAGAATTAGCTAAGTAATAAAAGACGGAATAAAAAGCAGCCTAAATTTATAGGTCGCTTTTTTGTATAGAATTTTATGTGAAGCAAAATAATGGCCAAGAAATTTACCTATTGTTGATTTAAAATAAAGTTTGATAAAAAGATCTATTTTGCAGAGTATCTCTTTCTTCAACAATCGGGCCATTTAATTGAATAAGACTACACAAAAAGTCGCTTTCCCTTACCTAAGGAAAGCGACTTTTTAGATTGATTTTCCCCTTGTTATCAAGCTTTTTACTTTAAGTTCCTTTGACTAATAAGGTTTACTTAAGTAAAATAAGGTATATTATATTTGTTGAATAGATTCTCTTTAAAGATAAGAAAAGTAGGTGAACAAAGTGGGGAAATATCAATTGGATTACAAAGGACAGGCAGCTGTGGCAAAGTTTCATGAAAAACAGACGCCTGCCAAATTTGATAAAAAGCAGCAACTTGAAAAATTGCGTGCGGAGTATTTGAAAAAGAAGCAAAAACAAACAGATAAATAATATGTTAAGTTTTTCTGGATTTTCTGTATATAGTGCAAACTAACACAAGAAAATAGGTAAGTTATTCATCGTTCAAATATATACAGGCTATTTTTTCAAACCTCTTACTTAATGAACTAACGTATGCGTTAGTTCATTAAGAATAACTAAAAAGTCGATTCCTTGAGATGGAAATCGGCTTTTTTAATAAGTGACATTTCCTTAGCGTTGTAAATCCGCATTTTCCTGACGCTACCCCAAGAAGTAATTGAGGATAATGTATCTACCACAGTCGGGCGCTTTAATTGAGTAAGGTTCACAAAATCATCAAACTTTTTTCTATTCGCTCTTTTATCAAGGTTTATTAAGTTAATTTAATCAAACTTTATTCAAAAGCTACACCTATGTAAAAGTTCTGCTGTAATATTATATCCTCTTGATAAGGAGAAAGTATTACTACACAAGTGTCATGTGAATTTCATGTACCGTAATTTAAATAAAAAAATAAAGAGTTTCAAAAAAATATAAAATGGTTTTCTTGTCCGCATTCTCGGATTTATTATAACTTGGTTAATTTGACTTGTGTAATTTATTACGTTATGATTTTTCATTATAACTGAAAGGCTTGAAGATAATGATTCGTCGTTTGAAAAAGTTTAAAAATGTCGCTGTCGTATTAAGCTTCTAAGTAAATTGCAAAAATCTACAATACTTAGAAGCGAGGAATATAGTTATGAAGCATCCATTATTTAATCATTGGTCTGAAACAAAGTATTTAAAAGATATAGTAACAAATCCACTCATTGAAGTAGGAGAGTACTCCTATTATTCAGGGTATTATGGAAATCAAAATTTTGAAGATGGTTGTGTAAGGTATTTATGGGGCGATGCTAAGTCCCAAGCACTTTTCAATCCAATTGAACAGATGGGTTGGCATCTTGATAAACTTATTATTGGAAATTATGTTTGTATTGCAAGTGGCGTTATCATTTTAATGGGTGGTAATCATAATCATCACTCAGAATGGATTACAGTGTATCCATTCGCTGAGCAAATCGGACAATCTTATGAACCAAAGGGTGATACAGTCATTAAAAGTGATGCCTGGATTGGTATGAATGCTATAATAATGCCTGGCGTTACAATCGGTGAAGGTGCAATTGTTGCGGCAGGATCTGTCGTATGTAAAGATGTTCCGCGATATACAATAGTGGGCGGTAATCCTGCTAAGGAAATAAAAAAACGGTTCACTGATACAGAAATTAATATGCTAATGGAAATGCGTTGGTTTGATTGGGATAGAGAATTGATTAAGAAGGCAATTCCTCTTTTATCTAGTCCAGCCATTGAACCATTATTTGATTTTTATAAAAATGAAGTAAAAAATAAATAAATCAGCTAGAAAAACTACATTCAATATAGGATGTAGTTTTTTTATTATTTGTACTAGAAACAATTATGAAATAATCTCCCCATTATGGTTTAGTTTTTATAAATTATCTTAAGAAAAATTAAGAAATATAACCAGTAGTTCTTAATATGTTTTATTTATAATTCAAATGATTGCACAAAATTGTTTCTTCATTTTCCCTTCAAGGTGTTCCATCGCGAATTACTCGCCCGGAGGTAGAAAAGGTAGTTTATATGTTAGAAGTTTCAGCGATACTCTAAAAGCATCCACCTGAAGTATCTAGTGGGCAGCAACATGTGTACTTGTGCATGAGCCGGCCATTATACAGTTTATAAAATCTGCAGCAATGATTCTTTTTTTGAGATAGCGAAAATGGATTTTTTTATGCAATTCATTTTGTTTTCTTAACAAAATACGTAGTGCTTTCTTATCTTAACGGGGAACAAATTTATTACTTAGATGGTCTATTACGTGTATTCCTAAAAATGGATGTCCAAATTGAATACAATATATCCCGTTTGATATCTATTTTTATGTATTGCAAAAATATGAAAGGACTTATTATTTTGAAAAATAAAAGGATATATATTGGTGGGGTACAAGTTTAATACTTTTACAGATGAGGCATTGCAAGTGGAAACGAAAAAGAAAAAGAAACAACCCAAACGGTAGCTTATCAATCATAGAGACGTAGGAGGATATATATGATAAAACAAGTCGTAGACGTAAAAACATTCAAAAAGTGTACGGTAAAAAAGGTGAGAATCAATCACACGCATTAAAAGGTGTTTCATTCTCGATTCAAGAGGGGGAGTTTGTTGGGATTATGGGGCCATCTGGTTCTGGCAAAACGACATTATTAAATGTAATTTCAACTCTTGATAAAGCGACAGGTGACGTTATTGAAATTGCAGGAACGGATATTACGAAAATGAAGCAAGGTGAGCTTTCTGATTTCCGTTTGCAAAAGTTAGGATTCATTTTCCAAGACTTTAATTTATTAGAGAATTTATCTATTTACGAAAACATTGCACTTCCATTATCCCTTCAAGGTGTCCCATCACGAAAAATTGGGCCGAAAGTAGAAAAGGTAGCTGATATGTTAGGGATTGTAACAATACTTCAAAAGTACCCATCTGAAGTATCTGGTGGACAGAAACAGCGTTCAGCAGCAGCACGTGCGTTAGTGCATGAGCCTGCAATTATTTTAGGGGACGAGCCAACAGGAGCTCTTGATTCTAAAAATGCAACTAGTTTACTTAATGCGATGACAAATTTAAATAAAGAACAAGGCGTATCGATTATGATGGTTACGCATGATCCATACAGTGCAAGTTACTGTCAGCGTATTTTATTCATTCAAGATGGTGAGTTATATAAAGAAATTTACCGTGGTGGTAAACGTGAAGAGTTTTATAAAGAAATTTTAGACGTGCTTGCAGATTTAGGCACACAAAAAGTGTAAGAAAGGAGGTTTGGGCATGTTATTTAAACTTTCCATGTCAGGGTTGAAAAGTAAATTGCAAGATTATATTGTATTACTTATTGGTCTTATTGTATCTATTTCTACTTTCTATATGTTTCAAACGCTATCACTAAATAAAGTGTTCCTTGAATCTAATGCAAACATTGGTCCTATTGTATTAATATTCCAAATAGGTTCCTCTTTATTAGCGATTGTAACATTTTTTTACATTATGTATGCAAACTCTTTCTTATTATCTCTTCACCAAAAAGAGTTTGGTATGTATATGATGTTAGGAGCAAAAAAGTATAAAGTTACATTACTGATGTTCCTTGAAACAATTATATTAGGTGCGGCGTCACTTGTGATTGGGATTACAAGTGGTGTAGGACTTGCAGAAGGTATCGGACAGTTATTAATGAAACAATTGGAGTTGACTGGAGAAGGTTACCAAGCTTTGTACATTCCATCAATGGTCGTTACTTGCATCTTCTTCTTTGCATTATTTGTACTATCAGCAAGTATGAATAGTATTAAATTGTCACGTATTTCTATATTACAACTTGTACATGCAGGTGCACAAACAGAGCGTGGCGCGGTAAAAGGAAAAATGACAGTTGTAGTTGCATTACTTGGTCTGATTTTGTTAGGTATTGGTTATGCATCATTGCTCTATATACCACAGGCAAAAAATCTAGGAACCGTTCCTACATTAATGGCTCTTGGATTAATCGCAGCAACTGTTAGTACTTACATGTTGTTTGGATCACTTCTCCCAGTTATGATAAAAAAATAAAAAGTAATAAAAAGCGTAGTGAAAAAGGGCTTAATGCTTTTACCTTTGCTCAATTAAACTTCCGCATTAATGGCTTAACAAATGTGCTTGCGACGGTAGCAATCTTAGTAGCCCTTGGAGCAGGTGGAATTGCGTGTGGTATGGCATTTAAAAATGACGTTTTAAAGCAGACTGATAAAGGAACAATTTACGATTCGGTAGTTCATAATCCAACAGCAGAAGAAAAGAACATTTTGAGTAGTATTTTATTTCAAGAGAAACTTGAATATCGTTACAAAGTAGATGATAAGTATGTTTATTATATAAAAGAAGAGCTAGAGAACAATCATCCTTTAGTAACAGACAGAAAAAATGAGAAGATAATGAAAGTTTCAGAAGAGATTCCCATGGATGCATTTGCATTGTCAAGACAATGGGGTAAAGAGGATGCAAAATCAAAACAATGGAGCGACGCTTTCGAAACAATTCAGCCAAATTATATATATCCTGATCATAAAATAAAAATTGTAGATCAAAACATATACGATAGTATGAAAGGTAAAGAAAGTACTGTGTTTATTGGGAAAACAGATGATTTTGAAGCATATTTAAAAGAATGGAAAAAACTTGATGAATTACAGGTAGTTAAGTATAAAAATGTGAAATCTGAAGAGCTGTATAGTAATTATCAACAATATATTGCAAATTAAGGTTTTTCCAGCGGACAAATGTTTATGGGGTTCTTCGTTGGAATTGCGTTTTTAGCAATGATGGCAAGTTGCTTAATGTTTAAAATTCTATCTGGTGCATCTAAAGATAGTATACGTTACCAAATGCTTCGTAAAATTGGTGTTCGCCAGGAATTATTAACACAATCGATTTATAAGGAGTTATCCTTCGTATTCTTAGTCCCAGCAATTATCGGGATTGTTCACATATTAGTTGGTATGAATATGTTTGGCCCTCTTTTAATCGATCCGTATTTTCGTATTTGGTTACCAATTGTTATTTTCATAGTGATTTACTCGATTTACTACTGGATTACAGTTCAATTGTATAAAAGAATTGTACTTCCGAAAGAAGGTTAATGTAATAATGTTATGTATACTAAGTATCATCATAATTGGCCCCCGTTATGATGAAGTGAAAAAATATCATGTAAGCAAAATAGAAAGTGGATTTGAGATACAAATATGCAGCAATGAGCGGCAGAAAGTGTTAGAAAAAAAGTAAATACAAGTAGGGGGCGCATTTCATGTATAACTTACAAGAAGATATGTATGAGCAATTAAAAAAGAAAAATACTATTCTTTCTATATCTTAATAATGAAGGGAAAAGAAGAGGGAAAATAGCATCGTTCCTACATTGAGTACTACTTTAACCTTATTTGTAGGAACTCTTGCACTATCCCCCTTACAATAAAATTGAATAATCATCCAATATTAATTGTTAACTATTATCGGAATTTTGACAGGATAGAACAATTTTCAAAAAAATATCTTGTATTCATTGTGTCTATTATAGCTATTATTTAAAATTGGGTTTGCACCAAAAGAGTGTAAATAAACATAAAACTTGTAAACTTTATTCATCATAAGGATTATCGTTTTAGAAAAGGAGTGTGTGTTGAAAAAATTTTTAAAGGTAATTTTAATCTTATTAGTAATATTTATAGGAATTATGTTGGGAAGCATAATTTTAAATAAAACATATCATACAGAGTTTAAGTCTTTAGATAACACGGATCAAAACATGTTAAAAGAATTATCTACTATTTATAAGAGCTTCGAAGAATCGAGTGATAAACTTTGGAATGAAGATTATCGCTTCGAAAAAATGCCATTGGTTCTGATACGTAGTAATAAAGACGGGGGATTCTTTAGACAAGAAGCTTATGCAGTTAATGTAACGGGATTAGAAAATAGTATTTTTGCAAAGGAAATAAAAGTCTCAAATTCTCTGCATCTATCTAAAGTCTATCGCTTAACTCGTTTTGATTTTAGAACTATTTCTACCTGGATTCCTTGGAACTTTGGGACAATAAATATTAACGATATGGATGTATTTTATTTAAAATATCATCCTAAAATGTTTAGTAATCCAGATTTATATTTTGATTTTTCATCTTTCTTATTACATGAAGGTTTTCATGCTTATAAACAAAAAGATTGGACATATGATGCAAATGGTGGAGAGTCTATTCACGAATATCCGATTAATAAAGAAAATTACGCGCTAATGGGATTAGAATTTAAGCTATTAGATAAAGCAATGATTGATACGAACCCAGAAAGTATTAATCAGGCATTATATGATTGGACAATTGTACGTAACTATCGCTATAAAAAATGGCCTCAATTAATTGGAGAAACAAAAACTGAAGCAATAGAAGGTTCAGCACGATATTTAGAGTATCGTTATAGTAAATTAACTGGTGGAAATCTTATGGTACTTGCAAAGAAACAGAAGCCATATCATGTTACTTTTATGGAGGCGTTCAACTTCATTGCTAATGGACAGGCAGAATCTCCAAGGTTTTTAGAGCGGAATATGAGATATGAGACTGGTTCAGCCCTTGAATTAAGCATGGACAAAGTAAATATTCCATGGAAAGAAGCTATTGAAGATAGTGCAATCAAACAAGGAAAGACACCATATGAAGTATTAAATAAGTACTTTAATATAAATAATACGCCCACAATTGAAAATAAAATCAAAGAAATTAAAGAGAACAATGACTATGAAACACTTTTAGAACAAGGAGAAAAACTGGTGAAAATAAGTAACGAGTAAAGAAAATACGATTTGAAAAAGAATTTTCTTTAAAGAGCGTATTGAAGAGGATTCTTTTTTCATTTTATAAGTTATATACACTACCGGTGTAATCAAAAAAATTAATTAAAAGAAGGAATCTCAAAATAATTTTTTTTATTAAAAGCTAAATTTAATGAAGAAGAAAAATTATTAATTGTAAATGGATCTAAAGAAAATTTTGAACAATATTTAAGACGTTATCTTTTATATCGATTATGTTACTTTTGGTCATTCAATTGCAGGTTTACAAAAAAGAGGATAGAAATGTACCGTCTGCTTATGCTTTTAGTTGTTCAATATGAGAAAAATGTGGAGGAATCATATGGAGTCAAAAATTCTTATTGTTGATGATGATAAAGAGATTAGAAATCTTATCTCTGTATATTTGGAAAATGAAGGTCTGAAAAATTAAAAGGCAGAAGATGCTATTGAAGCGTTAGAACTGTTAGAAGAAAAGCGATTCGATCTTATTATTTTGGATGTTATGATGCCTAATATGGATGGCATTGAAGCGTGTATGAAGATTAGGGAAGAACGAAATATGCCTATCATTATGCTTTCTGCAAAATCAGAGGATATAGACAAAATTCAGGGTTTAGCCTCTGGTGCCGATGATTATTTATCAAAACGGTTTAATCCGTTGGAGTTAATCGCTAGAGTAAAATCCCAATTAAGAAGGTTTAAAAAATATAATACAAATACAGATAATGATAAAAGTGTCCTAGAAATTGGTGATTTGACCGTAAATACAGATACACGTCAAGTATGGATAAGAGGCACGGAAGTAAGGATAACTCCAAAAGAGTTTGATATACTCGAACTACTTGCTCGTAACAAAGGGATTGTTCTGAGTGTTGCAAAAATATATGAAGCAGTTTGGAAAGATGCTTTTTATAAATCGGATAATACCGTCATGGTGCATATTACAAAAATAAGAGACAAAATTGAAGAGGATTCTAAACATCCCATTTATATTAAAACTGTTTGGGGAATTGGGTACAAAATATGAAGAAGGTTAGTTTTAGAAATAAGATAATAATAAAACTTCTTGGTGCTGTTGCAGTTAGTTTTTTTGTTTCGTTTGGTTTAACAATCCTCACTTTTATATATATTATAATACCATTAAATCTAAATCACTATCTTGATGATCTTAGTACATTTGAAAATAATATACTTACATTTCTTATATTTGCGTTAGCGATCTTTACTTTTATAATCATTTTTTTAATATTGGTTCGAAAGAAAATAGTATATTTGAAGCTCATTTCTGATAATGTGAATGATATTGCCAATGGAAAACTGGGTTTGACAATTGAGATTGAGGGAAAAGACGAATTGACCCAACTTGCTCAAAATATTAATTATATGTCCAAGGAATTGGAGAATACATTTGAACAGGAAAGACGATTGGAACGTACAAAAAATGAACTCATAACCAATGTATCTCATGACTTACGCACACCATTGACATCTATTATCGGCTATGTAGATTTATTAAAAAGAGGGCAATACGACAGTAAAGCACAATTACAGGAGTATCTCGAAACCACTTATTTAAAATCACAGAGATTGAAATATCTAATTGATGAACTATTTGAGTACACCCGTTTATCAGACATCGATGCCAGATTAAACCTTAATGAAGTTGATGTATCAGGTTTGTTGGAGCAAATAGTTGGAGAATACACTCCTATATTTGAATAGGAAAGTTTAATTGTTCAAAAATCAATAACGGAAGAAACAATACCTATTCTTATGGATGTAGAAAAAATGGTACGTGTTTATGAAAATCTGTTTATAAATGCGATAAAGTACAGCATGAAGCCATCCGAATTATCAATATGTCTTGAAGTAATAGATAATAAAGCAATTTTGAAAGTATCAAATAAAGCTGAGAAACCACCTGTTAGCGATCCAAATAAATTGTTTGAGAGATTTTTCAGGGGTGATAAGGCCAGAAAAGGTGATCAAGGAAATGGACTGGGACTTGCTATCTCAAAAAGAATTGTTGAACTTCACAATGGTAATATACATGCAGAATATAAAGAAGGTTGGATAGCCTTTATTGTTGAACATCCGATCATATAGAATGGCTTATGGAATGAAAGGTTCCATAAGCTTTTTTAAAACTTAAGAAACTTCTTAAGTTAATAATTCAAGTAAGCCATTCATAGTAGACATGATACTGACAAATTAATTTGTTTATTATTATAAAGTAATTAACAGAATAGAGGGAAAGTTCATTGATATGAACAATGGAAAAGACGATAGTAAATTTAGCAACCAGTGTGTTTCGGTATTCAACCGGGGCACACTGGTTTTATTTTTTTATAAATGTGGAACAAATGTATTACTTAGATTGTCTATTAAGTGTAATCCTAAAAGATATGAAAGTACAGATCATTTCGAAAAATACAAAGGTATTAAAAAGAGGGATATGTGTGGGAACACTAAGTGTCAGTGTGCCTAAAAGGGTGGGATGAGATGGTCTATATGAAAGTGGTTCTAATGTCTTATATGTATATAGAATTTGATAACGCTGTCTATTTTTTGGAGGATTATGTTAAAATAACGTTTTTTTGAGTACAAAGATATTGGAGGTAACAGAAGTGAAAAGTATGTTTTGCAAGAGATTTATTACAATAGTAACAGTGCTTACACTATTTTGTAGCATGGCCGTTACATTTGGAAGAGCATCAGCGGAAACAGTTCCTGCTATAGACGTAGAAGCAGGATCAGCAATTTTAGTAGAAGCAAATTCCGGGAAAATTTTATATCAAAAAAATGCAGATGAATCATTAGCAATTGCTAGTATGACAAAAATGATGAGTGAATACTTAGTTCATGAAGCGGTGGATAAAGGAAAACTTAAATGGGATCAAAAAGTTAAAATTTCTGAATATGCATATAAGATTTCGCAAGATCGCTCATTATCAAACGTTCCATTAGAAAATGGTGGCTCTTATACGGTCAAAGAGTTATATGAGGCAATGGTAATTTACTCTGCAAACGGTGCAACAATTGCTTTAGCTGAAGAGATTGCTGGAAAAGAAGTCAATTTCGTGAAAATGATGAACGATAAATCAAAAGAGTTTGGAATGAAAAATTATAAATTTGTAAACTCTACAGGTTTAACAAACCATGATTTAAAAGGACATCACCCAGAAGGGACAACTCCAGACGAGAAAAATAAAATGTCCGCAAGAGATTGTGCGATTTTAGCACATCGTCTTATTCAAGATTTCCCGAAAATATTAGATACAGCAAAAATCCCTAAAAAAACATTCCAAAAGGGTGGCAAGTATCCGATTGATATGACGAACTTTAACTGGATGTTAAAAGGCTTAATTAAGCAATACGAAGGTGTAGATGGGTTAAAAACAGGAACTACTCCAGAAGCCGGAGATTGTTTTACTGGTACAGTAGAAAAAAACGGTATGCGTCTAATCTCTGTAGTTATAAAAGCAAACTCTCATACAGCACGTTTTGATGAAACAAAGAAATTATATGATTATGGATTTGCGAATTTTGAAGTGAAGAAGGTCTATGGAAAAGATTCAGTAGTAAAAGGTCATGAAACAGTGCGAGTAGCAAATGCAAAGGACAAAGATATAGTTGTTCAAACGAAGCGAGCTGTTTTACTTCCAATGCCAAAGGGCAACAAAGATGTTTATAAAAAAGAATTTAAAGTATCGAATAAAGAACAAGAAGCGCCTATTAAAAAAGGTGTAACAATTAGTCAAATGATTATATCGCCTAAAGATATTACAGATCCTGGGTTCTTATCAGGTAAATCATTACAAGTAGACCTTGTAACAAAATCTGAAGTAGAACAAGCAAATTGGTTTACACGTTTTATGCGCGAAATAGGATCTTTCTTTAGCGGTATGTGGAATAGTGCGGTTGATATAGTAAAAGGCTAATTTTGTAGGATAAAACTAAATATTAGCCTGAAATAAAAGGTTTCAAAGTATTATAGATTCTTATGTGGATGGCTTGGAATGGAAGATTGCATTAATTCTCAAATCTGGTTCTTCGGAACTTTCGGTATTGCAATCAAGCTAAGATAAATTTGTATCCATATAATCAAAAAACGCTATTCTTTTTGTAGAAATATACAGAAA
>NZ_QNUA01000006.1:0-298955 GCF_008042285.1 Bacillus sp. AR13-1 | reverse complement strand
CCACCCAATCCATGCTTAAAAGGTATTATTATGTATTTTTTATAAAATTGGGAACTTGTCTAGAACATAGAACCTGTCCTTTTCATTAACTAAAAGTAGAAACAGATAAAGGAGTGAAAAACATGTTCTCTTCTGATTGCGAATTTAATAACATTGATTGTGAGGCGAAACCAGCTAGTACACTACCTGCCTTCGGTTTTGCTTTCAACGCTTCTGCACCTCAGTTCGCTTCACTATTCACACCACTACTATTACCTAGCGTAAGTCCAAACCCAAATATTACTGTTCCTGTAATAAATAATACAGTAAGTGTCGGAGACGGTATTCGAATTCAAGTAGCTGGTATTTATCAAATCAGTTATACATTAACGATCAGTCTTGATAACGTTCCTACTGCACCAGAAGCTGGTCGTTTCTTCTTATCATTAGGTACACCAGCTAACATTATTCCTGGATCAGGTACAGCGGTTCGCTCTAACGTTATTGGTACTGGTGAAGTAGACGTATCCAGTGGTGTTATTCTTATTAACTTAAACCCTGGTGACTTAATTCAAATTGTACCAGTTGAACTGCTTGGAACTGTAGACATCCGTGCTGCAGCATTAACAGTTGCACAAATTAGCTAGTAAAAAGCGGTATTTCTTAATTGAAATACCGCTTTTTATTTTTACAATAAAAAACACTCACCGTAACATGAGTGTTTCATTCTTCATATTGTTTTATTGTATTCTTCTTTTTCCCACAGTTGCATCCCTTTTTTTTCACAAACCCTTGTTGCTGTAACTGTTCTTGATATGCCTGTTGGTGTGCTTGTTGCTGTTGCTGTATGTTATACCACTGCTGTAGATCATATGAATTTTGCCTTGGATTATTGCTCACAGCAAACATCTCCTCTACTGTCAATTCTGTCTATTTACTATATGAACAACTCTTTATTTCCGTTCCCGCATCCTCTTAAACTCCGCTTTTTCTAACATCATGAAGATTTATCCCGATTGGTGCGGGCTGATAATTAGCGGGGGATGCCCCACACTGATTAAATTTTCACTTTATTATTCTCCCATAAAATATCCTGTAATTGTTTCAATGATCGCTGCTGCACCTGCAATGGCTAATAATGCTAGTACAGGCTCTGCAACAATAGGAATCCATTTATATAAAACTAATAAAAAAGCACTAACCCACACACCTGTACACCAATAGCAGCTTAATAATTCTCCAATCCACTTTCTTAATCCTTTCCCTTTCACCTTTGTAAAAGTCGATACACTTCCATCAGGCTCTGTAATCTCTAACTCATCAATAAACGGTCTTCGCAAAAAAGCTGTAATTTTATCATAAACAATAAGACGAGTTAACCTAAATGCAGCTAGCGCAAAAATAAAAAATAAAAGCCAGCTTGTAAATAACATAATTCCACCTTCCCTATCCTCTTTAGCCTATTTAAAAAAAAAGGTCTTAAGATTGTGACCAAATCTACCCCACTCCAATATCTTATTAATGTAAATACAAACAAGAAGATAAGGAGTGACATTAATGAGTTGTAACGAAAATAAACACCATAGCTCTTCTCACTGCGTAGTTGACGTCGTAAAATTCATCAATGAACTACAAGATTGCTCTAGTTCAACATGTGGTTCTGGTTGTGAAATTCCATTTTTAGGAGCACACAATACAGCAGCAGTAGCAAATACACGCCCTTTTATTTTATACACAAAAGCTGGAACGCCATTTGAAGCATTTGCACCATCTTCAAGCCTTACTAGCTGCCAATCTCCAATTTTCCGTGTAGAAAGCGTAGATGACGATAGCTGTGCTGTCCTACGTGTGTTAACTGTAGTATTAGGTGATGGGTCTCCTGTACCACCTGGCGACGATCCAATTTGTACGTTTTTAGCTATACCAAATGCAAGATTAATCTCGACATCTACTTGCATTACTGTTGATTTAAGCTGCTTCTGTGCTATTCAGTGCTTACGCGACGTTTCTATAGTTAAGTAAACTAAAAAACTATTGGGGTGGTAGAAGCTTTCTACCACCTTTACATATTTAAAAGCCGGCCATATCAATCGATTTGATGTCTTCTATAGATAATCGAATATCTCTCATACTATTTGGTGGCATAATGGATACAATGCCATTACGGTAAGATATAATCGATCCTATATATGAGACGGTCGTCGTTCTTATTCTACATCTTATTTTTGGAATGTAATGAGGACGATTTAATAAAAAATGAATTTTTTCTTCATTATTCATATCCTTAAAGGATTTATTGTAAGGGACCGTTCTCACTTGCTCTTCCTCTACTTTTTCTTCCACCTCCACTTTAGGCTCCTCTCGTGGTTCTTGTTTCTCTTGTTCTACCACTTCTTCCACAGCACTACTTACAATACTTTCATTTCTATTACTTTGCTCTTTTTGATCCTCATCTTCAAAATTCGTTAAAATAATTCTTTTTATTTTCGGTGCAGCGAGTTCTAAATTTACTTGTGCAATATATAACAACGGTTTTCCAACTGTTGAACTTTTATTTTTATTCTTCACACTCGTCCCTCCCACTTCCATACGTAGCTGGATAAATCGTGTACTATTATAGTTATATTCATAACGTGGCTAGAACTTTCGTTAAAAATCGTTCTTTCTGGGAACAATTAAAAAGGACAGTCTCAACGTTTAGAGACTGTCCTTTTTAAACTTTAATTCCTATTATATTTATCCTAAAATATGATATCCTGAATCAACATGAATGTTTTCACCTGTTACTCCGCGTGCTAAATCACTGAATAAGAATACTGCTGTATCTCCAACTTCTTCTGGAGTCGTCGCACGACGAAGTGGTGCGCGCTCCTCAATTTCTTTTAAGATTGAGTTAAAGTCGCCTACACCTTTCGCAGATAACGTACGAATTGGTCCTGCAGAAATAGCGTTAACGCGAATGCCATGTTGTCCTAAATCGTTCGCTAAATATTTCACGCTTGCTTCTAATGAAGCTTTCGCAACACCCATAACGTTATAGTTTTTCACAACGCGCTCGCCGCCAAGGTATGTTAAAGTTAAAATATTTCCGCCTTCTGTCATCACTTTCTTCACTTCTCTTGCTACAGCTGTTAAAGAGAATGCACTAATATTTTGTGCAAGTAAAAATCCATCGCGAGAAGTATCTACAAATTCGCCTTTTAAATCATCACGATTTGCAAAAGCAATACAGTGAGCAACACCGTGAATTGTACCAACTTCTTGCTTAATAGTTTCAAAGCAAGCTGTAAGTTCCTCATCATTCGTTACATCACAAGGTAATACAAGTGATTCTTGTCCTTCTAATGTTTCCGCTAGTTCACGAACGTTTCTTTCTAAACGCTCTCCTGCATATGTGAATATTAATTTTGCACCTGCATTATGCAAAGAGCGAGCAATTCCCCATGCAATACTTCTTTGGTTCGCAACGCCCATAACAACAAATGTTTTCCCTTGTAATAGTTCCATGATATATCCTCCCAGAAATACTTATACTTGTTATTAGTACCTGATACTATAATTATAGTACCATAAAACCTCTTAAAGGCAAACAAAAAAGTCACTAACATAAATTTGTTAATGACTTTTTGTTTCTATAAAAAACCTTTCTAATCCTTCTTCCCAAGTAGGCATTTGTAAAAAACCATTTAATCGTAGCATGTTATGTTGAAAGATAGAATATTTTGGTCTCGCAGCCGCCGATCCGAATTCTTCAGTTGAAACAGGTAATACATTCACTTTCATATTTGCATACGAAAATATTTTTTGGGCAAATTCAAACCAAGAACATGATCCTCTATTGGATACGTGATACGTACCGTATAAAGAAGTGTGAATGAGCTTATTAATCATCATATTTAAATCTGCCACGTACGTAGGAGAGCCAATTTGATCCGCTACAACAGATATGTTTTCTCTCTCTTTTCCTAATCGTAGCATCGTTTTCACAAAATTATTTCCATACTTACCATACAACCACGATGTACGAACTATAAAATATTTATTATGTAACTCTTTTACGAACTGCTCTCCTGCAAATTTAGAAGCTCCATATATATTTATCGGTGCTGGATTATGAAATTCATGATAGCCATCCGGTTTGTCACCTGGAAATACATAATCGGTACTGACATACACTAACTTAGCCCCTACTAATTGTGAAGCAACCGCTACATTTCGAGCTCCAATCGCATTTATTAAGTAAGCAAGATCCTGTTCTTTCTCAGCACCATCTACCTTCGTATACGCTGCACAATGAACAATTGTATGTGGCTTTATTTCTTGTACCACTTGCTTAATTCGGGATATATTTGTTACATCTAATAACTTTTTATCAAATGGATATATGTCATATTCCTCAGAATTCAACTCTTCTTGTAGTTGCTTCCCTAGCTGACCGTTCGCTCCCGTTATGATAATCCGTTCTTTCATCTACATGCCCCTTACTTTTCTTTTAGTGGTTTCCACCAGTCCACATTGTTTTTATACCATTCCACCGTTTCTTTTAATCCTTGTTCGAACGTATACTTCGGTTCCCATTCAAACTCATTCTTCATTTTTTGTGCATCAATCGCATAACGACGGTCGTGACCTAAACGGTCTGTTACAAATTCAATATCTTTTTTCGTTTTTCCTAAAAGTTTTATAATTTGTTCCACAACATCTACATTTGTTTTTTCGTTATTTCCGCCGATATTATACACCTCTCCTACACATCCCTTATGCAAAACGGTGTCAATTGCACTACAATGATCCGTTACATGCAGCCAATCCCTTACATTCAATCCATCACCATATAATGGTAGTTTCTTTCCTTCAAGCGCATTCGTAACCATTAACGGAATTAATTTCTCAGGATATTGGTACGGTCCGTAGTTATTAGAACAACGCGTTATAATAACCGGTAATTGATACGTTTCATAATAAGATAAGGCTATCATGTCGCTACTCGCTTTACTTGAAGAATATGGACTATTAGGAGCTAGCGGGGTTTCCTCGGTAAACTTTCCTGTTTTCCCTAAAGAACCGTATACTTCATCTGTTGATACTTGCACGAGTTTAATATGTGAATATTTTTTCACTAACTCCAACAGCGTGACTGTACCTATTACATTCGTATCATAAAAAGGAATTGGGTTTTCAATACTACGATCCACATGTGATTCAGCTGCGAAATTTACAATTACTTGCACGTCACGTTCCTTAACAACATGTTCCAGCAGCTCTCCATTTTGGATTTTCCCTTTTACAAATGAGTAGTTAGGATTTTCTTGAATAGACTTTACATTATTTAAATTCCCGCTATATGTTAATGCATCGTAATTAATGATTTTATATGTTTCATAGTTTTTTAACATATAGTGAATGAAATTACTTCCAATAAATCCAGCTCCACCTGTAACTAATATATTCATAAACAACTCTCCTACTTAAAAACTATCTTCATATTCCTGAAGTAATGGTAATATTCGATCCTTATCGGACAAGATAGGATTTGTTACCGGCCATGGAATTGATAATTCTTTATCTTCCCAAAGCAAACCGGAATCGTGATCAGCACTATAATACTCATCTACTTTATACATAACAATTGTATGAGGTACAAGTGTACAAAAACCATGAGCAAATCCTTTCGGCACTAATAATTGCCTATGATTATCCGCACTTAAAATATAACCTCTCCACTTTTTAAATGTAGGTGAATCTTTTCGCAAATCAACGATAACATCATATATTGCACCTTGCATAACTTGAATGAGTTTCGTTTGTGCTTTCGGATTTTTTTGAAAGTGTAGCCCTCGAATCGTCCCCGAATGCGCTGAATAAGATACGTTATCTTGCAGAAATGAATGCGTAATCCCTAACGATTCTAGCATCTTCTTATTATAACTTTCAGTAAAAAAACCTCGCTCGTCTTCAAACAATCTCGGTTCTAACAATTTCGCATCGGTAAAATTTGTTTCTACAACTTTCATATTTTCACCTATTCTCCATTAAACTGTTTCCCAAAGTTTATATCCCGCGCTAACGTATTCGCTCTTTGAAGAGAAGCATGCGTTCCCGCATCAGTCCACCAGCCGCTCATTTCATTATAAGTAAGTACTCCTCGTTTTAAATACCAATTATTTATATCTGTAATTTCAAGTTCCCCTCTTGCGGAAGGTTTTAATTCTTTTATATAAGAAAAGACTTTCGAATCATACAAATAAATTCCCGTAACAGCATAAGAACTTTTCGGCTCATTCGGCTTTTCTTCAATTCCAATTATTTTTCGGCCTTGAATATGCGCTACACCAAATCGCTCGGGATCTTCTACAGATTGAAGCAGCACTTTAGCCCCTTCTTTTTGACTTGTAAACTCTTCAACATACGGGCAAATATCATCTGAAAAGATATTATCTCCTAATATAACTACCATCCGATCATTTCCTACGAAATCTTCACAAAGTCCTAGTGCCTGCGCAATCCCACCCGCCTTATCTTGCACACGATACGTAAAGGATACACCAAACTCTTGACCACTTCCTAGAAAGCTCACAACATCTCCCATATGCTCTTTACCGGTAATAATCATAATATCTGTAATTTCACATCGCTTCAGCTTATATACCGCATGATAAATCATCGGATACCGCCCAACGGGAAGTAAATGTTTATTCGTTACTTTCGTTATTGGATATAATCTCGATCCTGTCCCGCCTGCTAAAATAATCCCTTTCATCCTTCATCTCTCCCTTATGATGGAGATAGCACCTCTTTATAATGTTCCACAAAAATTTCCCGGTATTTCTCATATGTATCCGCATCAAACTCATCTCCGTTGTAATGAATACACCATAGATTTGCTTGATTAGGGATACCAATTAAATATCCAGCCTTTTGAAATTCTAAAGACTGTGACACATCATAGAAATGAAATCCTTGAAACAAATCCTCTCGCCACGGAATATCATACTGCGTTGCCATGAGTAAACCATCGATTGCTTGCACTGACATAAAAGATCGATTTCCATAAAACCCCAGATCCAAATTTAATAATTGATAATTCTGTCTTCTGTACTCAATCACTTTCCCTACTAAATTTTTCCCTTCCCACCATATCCCGTTACTCGGTAAAAACTGAGCACCAGCTACTCCAATTAAACCAAGCTTTTCATTTTCTTTAAAAAGAGAAATGAGGGTACAAAACATATCACGATTAATAAGGTAAGTATCTTGATGTATATATACTTTATATTTCGCCGGATATGAAAGTGCTCGATTGTACGCACTTGCCATACTTTTCGCATCTCGTATCGGAAAAATTTGCACTACATAGCCAGGGGGAACAACAATGTTTCTTATTTGCCTTTCGCATTGCTCGAAAAGCTCTTCATTATTTACACAAACAACAACTAATATTGTATGATCTTTCATTTTGTAGCCCTCTATTCTTCCTTATTCACATCTGACATATAGTTCTCTACAAATACTTTTCTATACTTTTCATAGTTCGTCATATTTACATCGAAATGATAATGAATACACCAAGCATCACGCTGCACAGGGACACCGACTGTATACCCAGCTTTTTTAAATTCAAAAGATTGGGATACATCATAAAAATCAAACCCATCAAATAAGTCCTCTCGCCACGGAATATCATATTGTGTCGCCATCAATAAACCGTCAATACATTCCACAGGAATAAATGTTTTCGATTCATGAAATGGTTGCTCTAAACTTGCCATATAAAACAAATCGTTCATATAACCAATGACTTTCCCGACAATCCCACGCCCTTCGTTCCATACACCATTTGGAGGAACATATTGGGATCCAACCATCCCAATCATCCCAAGATGTTCATGCTCCTCAAATAATTGAATTAATCCGTATAGAAAGGCTCCATTTATAATAAAGACATCTTGGTGTAAATACACTTTATACTTCGCTGGATGTGAAATGGCTTGATTGTATCCGCTCGTCATACTTTTTGCATTTCGAATCGGCATAAATTGTATAGTATACCCAGGAGGTACTGCCAATTTCAATATATGTCGCGCACATTGTGCATACAATTTCCGATCATTTATACATGTAACAAATAGTATTGTTTTTTCTGCAGCACTCATAATTGTGATTTTTCTGCTTCAATAATATATTGAAATACAACTGTCTCAGCCATGAAGCCACTTCCAAGACGATACTTTTTACAAATTCCATATAACTCTTCAATAAGTGGCTCATATATTTTATGATCAACATATACACGATCTACTTTACTAATAGAATATCCTGCTTTTAAAAACATTCTTAGCATTTCATTAAAAGTAAAGAAACGAATATGCGTTTTATCTAATAATCCATATTCTGTATACGTCCAATTTCCAGCGAGTAAGGGAGCTAATACTGAAATGTGCGCAACGTTTGGTATGCTAGCTAAAATCACACCATTTTCTTTTATATATGGCTTTACTTTCTTTATAACAGCCCACGGATCAAATAAATGCTCTAATACATCCCCGAATATGACACAATCAAATTGTTCCTTCTCATAAGGAAGATCCATTGTTTCTATATCACCTAAAATAACATGATCTAGTTTTTCTTTCGCTTTTTCGGCAGCCTCTGGGAACGCCTCAATTCCTGATACACGTGCTCCATTTTCTTTTATAGCCGCTCCTAATGCACCGCTCGAGCAACCAATATCAAGAACTTCTTGCCATTCCTTTTTTATATGCTTGAATAAATTAGGGTTTATCGCATTATAATAATGTTCAGATTTTTCTTCGTATAAAGAACTTTTCTCCCGATTCATTTCACACACTCCTTATGCAAATTGAATTTGAAATATAAACAAAAGATATTCTACAAAGGATGCCATCTCTATTGGTTGCATTACCGATAATCTAATATATAGCCATTCTACTATCATTAGAATAGCGACAAGTCATTTCCTAAAAATAGAACAAATTACATTTTATATTGTTTATCATAGATGCCTCTAAAATATTTACGGTTATATTCAATCGCAGCATTATTCGGAACATAAGAAGCTGCCAATTCATTATAATAATAAGCTTTATCTTGATCTCCTAATCTGCTATAACAAATACACATTTGTAAATATGGAATCCACGTATAACTAGCCGGACTGTGAAAAGGACTATCCTCTGCTAGCGGCACTTCAGTTGCTAGCTTAAACCAAAATATCGCTTCATTATACTTTTGTTGTTCCATATATATATATCCTATTCTTGTACAATTCTCTCCTCTAGGAATACCATAACGAAACGACTTCGTACAAGTTTCAACTGCCTTCTCCCAGTCTCCTAACTTCGCATAACAATCTCCTAACTTACCACATGCATAAATTTTCTCTTCATGCCATCCTTCCTCTTGATTAAGAAATGTTTCATACAGAAGAACCGCATCGTCGTATTTTTGATTATCCATAGATTCATTACCGTAATAAAATAAATCTCTCGGGCTTAATTCTTCTCCAGCTGCTACAGCATTTTGAAAAATTTTCAAATTACGATTCGTTATTTCTTTTTCTTTCTTATGTGTAATGGCGACATTACTATTGTAAATCTCACCAGAAACAGCTAAATACTCATGCACCTTTCCAAACCATTGAAATTGTTTTTCACGCTTCACAAGTCGGTATCTTCTTGTGCAATATAAAGGTTTCCCATTAGAATCCATTACAAGATAATAAGGCATAGAAACAGCGTCAACTTTACCATCTAACTCTCGTTTTAATGTTTTCAGTGATTCTTGAGCTTCCTCTAATAACACATCATCAGCATCTAACCATAATATATATTCTTGCGTTGCTTTTGAAAACGCAAAATTTCTAGCTGCCGCAAAATCATCAACCCACGGAAAATCGTGTATGTTAGAAGTGTATTTTGCTACAATTTCCTTCGTTCGATCAGTGGATCCTGTATCAACTACAATAATTTCATCAACAATTTTTTCTACCGCGTCCAAACATCGATCTATTGTATTTTCCTCATCGCGAACAATCATACATAGACTAATTGTAATTCCTTGCTTGTTCAACATAATCACCCTCTTCCAACTCAATCATATGTTATACATACAATAAACTTTCCATTTTTTTAACTTGTTCAAGCTATTTAAGATTTCTTTTTAATAATTCAAATGTCCGTGTCATTTTCTTGCGATTTTGCATCTACTATATAATGAAAGCTTTATGGAGGTGAATTTATGTCAAATAATAATTATTCAGATGGCTTAAATCCTGATGAATTCTTATCAGCTAGTGCATTTGATCCTAATCTTGTAGGTCCAACTTTACCACCAATACCACCGTTTACACTTCCAACCGGGCCAACTGGGCCGACTGGGCCTACTGGACCGACTGGACCTACCGTACCTACTGGGCCTACTGGGCCTACTGGACCGACTGGACCGACTGGACCGACTGGGCCTACTGGGCCTACTGGGCCTACTGGAGACACTGGTACAACTGGCGCGACTGGACCGACTGGGCCTACTGGAGACACTGGCGCGACTGGACCGACTGGGCCTACTGGAGACACTGGCGCAACTGGACCGACTGGGCCTACTGGAGACACTGGTGCCACTGGTGCCACTGGTGCCACTGGACCGACTGGACCGACTGGACCGACTGGGCCATCTGGATTAGGACTTCCAGCAGGATTGTATGCATTTAACTCTGCTACAATTAGCGTAGCTCTTGGAATTAATGAGCCAGTACCATTTAATACTGTTGGATCTCAGTTTGGTACAGCAATTTCTCAATTAGATGCCGATACTTTCATCATAAGTGAAACTGGATTCTACAAAATTACTGTTATCGCATATACTGCATTAGTAAGTGTATTAGGTAGCCTTGCAATTCAAGTTAACGGTGTCAATGTACCAGGTGCTGGAACAAGTTTAATCTCACTTGGAGCACCTCTCGTTATCCAAGCGATTACACAAATTACAATAACTCCATCAATGGTTGAAGCAGTTGTTACAGGACTTGGCTTATCGCTAGCTCTTGGTACTAGTGCATCAATTATTATTGAAAAAATTGCTTAATTTTTTACTTAGCAGTAAAACTGATATCAGTTTTACTGCTTTTTCAATTATGAATTCAATCATGAAACCTTCACTACCTACATAATCATATTGTTGTATGACATTTCGCAGGAGGCATCTATATGGAAAATAAATCTGCTGTCCAGCTTTATCTCGAGTTGTTAAAGAAAACAATTCTGTTTGAAATATGGCTAGAGTATGAGCCATATTTACCTGCTTCGTTACATATATCTAAGGAACTTCCATACGAACCCGTTACAGTTCCACTCCCTTTATTTATTAAACAATATGCAGAAAATCATAATTTAAAAATTATTAAACCTAACGTTTTAAAAAGCGAACGTCAAGACGGAATGGATTGGCCAAGAGCAGCACACAGTATGATCGGCCGGGAACGCATGAATCAATTACATGAAGCATTAGAAACAGTTGTCCGTGAAAATATAGAAGGTGATTTTATTGAAACAGGTGTGTGGCGCGGGGGATCGTGCATTTTTATGAATGGTTTTTTACAAGCAAACAACATTACTGATCGCAATGTATGGGTTGCCGATTCATTTGAGGGCCTCCCAACACCAAATATAGAACAATACCCGAGAGATTTCGGCGATTACTTACACAGCTTTGATTATTTACGTGTTTCTTTAGAACAAGTACAAGAAAACTTTAGAAAATACGATTTATTAAATGACCAGGTAAAGTTTTTAAAAGGTTGGTTTAAAGATACTTTACCCTCAGCACCGATAGAAAAAATTGCGATTGCTCGCCTTGACGGTGATATGTATGAATCAACGATGGATGGTCTCGTAAACTTATACGATAAAGTTTCTAAGGGCGGCTATATAATTATCGATGATTACGGACTACCACCATGCGCTGAGGCTGTGACAGACTTTAGAAATCAAAGAAACTTAAAAGCTCCTATTACTAAAATTGATGTATTCGGTGTTTATTGGCGAAAAGAATAGGGCGAAACTTTATTCAGTTAAGGTTTCTCCATCTCACACTAATTATTGGCCTTCGCCAATAGCATGATAAATAAAAACAAAGGCTCCCATTACTATTTCCAGTTGTTCTAGGGAGCTTTTTACATATCGCAACAGTTCTAATATCGTTTCCCCTCCCACTATAAAATGTTAGCTGCATGTTAAAAATGTTGGTTCCCTATTTACTACAAGGAAGGAGTGAAATTATGAGCGAGCTTGAAAAAAAAATCGCATTAATCCCACCTCCCGAACTCGTCCAATATGTAGGTGGCGACTTTCAAAAGGTTGGAAAAGAATTCATAAAGCATTTTATTCAAATTGGTAGTTTAAAATCCAATGAAACAGTGTTAGATGTAGGTTGTGGTGTCGGTCGAATGGCGGTTCCATTAATGAATTACTTAGGTGATGATGGAGCTTATTATGGATTTGATTTATTTAAAGATGGCATTACATGGTGCAAAAATAATATTTCAACTGCCCGTAGCAATTTCCATTTTGAACACGTTGATATATATAATCAATTCTACAACCCAGAAGGAAAAGAAGATGCTTCTCAATACAAATTTCCATATGAAGACGATTCATTCGATTTTATTTTTTTAACTTCTGTATTTACCCATCTCCTTCCGAAAGAATTAGAACATTACGTATCTGAGATTGTACGTGTTCTAAAAAAAGATGGGAGATGTTTTATTACCTTCTTTCTCATTAACCCTGAATCATCCTATTACTTAAATTCTGGGCTAAGTACATTAGGTTTTTATCATCAAATTGAAAATTGTTATGTTGTGAATAAAGATATTCCTAATTTCGCAGTTGCCTATCCTGAAGAAGATATCCGCACCTTATTAAATAAACATGGCTTAGAGGTAATTAATAAACCGCATTATGGTTTATGGTGCGGCAGAAATGAATATACAAGTTATCAAGATATCGTTCTTACAAAAAAAGCTTCTGAAAGGTAGTTTCGTATGAATAATAAAAAAAAGTCACCTCTCGTTTCCATCCTTATTCCCACTTATAATCGACCACATTATTTCAAAATTGCTCTAGAAAGTGCATTAGCACAAACTTATCCAAACATTGAAATTATTATAGGAGACGATAGTACAAATGATGAAACAGAAATCTTAATAAATGAACAGTATTTACCTAATTATAAAAACATAACATACATTCGAAATACCACTACTTTAGGACAATTTCATAACGATCTTATGCTCTTAGAGAAATCTAATGGGGAGTATATAAATTTTTTAATGGACGATGATGTGTTTTATAATCATAAAATACAAAAAATGATGGCTTATTTTGAGCAAGACACAAATAAAAATCTCGCTCTTATAACTTCTTATCGAGTACGTATTGATGATCACGGGAATTTAATTGGAGATGCTCATCCAACACAAAGATTATATAGCGAAGACATTCAATTAAACGGAATATTTTTAGGCGACTGGATGTTAAAAGGTGGACATAACATTATCGGTGAGCCTACAACTATTCTGTTTAGAAAACAGTTACTCACTGAACCTTTCGGCACGCTAAAAGGAAGGCACTATTCTTGTAGTGTCGATATGGCATCATGGATTTCCTTACTTTCTAAAGGAGACGCAGTATACATATCCGAACCTTTAAGCCAATTTCGCTACCATACTGGGCAACAAATACACAGCAAGCTCCTTGAAGGATCTGAGGATTTTACGCACCTCGTTATAACTTCAAAAGAATACGGATTTTTACAAGATAATACAGATTATAGACTAGGTCTAATTAGCGCTTATAAATGGTGTAAAAATTCCTTAGAATATTATAGCCAGCTACCAAACCTCATTCCAGATGCACATGTACGTCTTTCCCATTGTTTGGACATAATTATAAAAGAGCTACATCATTAGTCTATTCTGCGAAAATAAAATGTGTGAGCTTTACGTGAATAATGCGTATAGTTCATACATTCTTTTTAAACTATGTGATGCACCAACTAAAACCCACTAATATAGAGAGCAGTAGAAAGGAATTCATACAGTGAAAGATCCGAACACTCAATATCAAATAGACTACATATTAATATTCATTTTATTTGCCATTGGGATTGTTAGCTGCTTTGCTATCGCAAGTGCACAAGCTTCTTTACCACCATTTTTACAAAACGTAAATTTTGTATTAAAACAAATCCAATGGTATGCCATTGGATTTATCGCCATTGGTGTTATTATGGTTATTGATTTCGATCGATATAAACAAATTGCTTGGTATTTATATAGCTTTGCACTCATACTTCTAATTGGCCTAGAACTTCAAGTTCCTGGCGCCGTTACAATTAAAGGGGCTACCGCATGGTACAGACTTCCAGGCATCGGAAACTTTCAGCCTTCTGAAATCATGAAATTATTTTTGATTATCGTCGTTGGACGAATTATAGCGAATCATAATGAAAAATACCTTTTTCGGACAACTCGTGAAGATTTCATTTTACTTTTAAAAATATTTGCAGCTAGTTTACCTCCACTACTTCTAATCGCAAAAGAACCTGATTTAGGAAACACAATGGTCATTTCAGCGATGCTTGCAACAATGGTTTTAGTTTCTGGTATACGTTGGCGCTTTATCCTCGGATTAACCTCCGGTATTTTCGCCATAGGCTCTACCTTAACATATATTTATTTCACGCATACAGAGTTCTTTAAAGAGCACATTCTAAAAGAATATCAATTAAATCGCTTCTATGGTTGGCTTGCACCTTATGAATATGACGCACAAGGATATCAATTAAGACAAGCATTTTTAGCTACTGGATCAGGAGAGATGCAAGGAAAAGGATGGGAAAATAGACAAGTATATTTTCCAGAGCCACATACAGATTTTATTTTTACAAATATCGCTGAACAATTCGGTTTTTTAGGAGCAAGTGTTATTATTTCATTTTTTTTCTTACTCATTTACCGAATGATCCATATCGCTTTAGAAAGCAATGAACCTTTCGGTAGTTATATTTGCGCTGGTACAATTGGAATGTTTACGTTCCAAGTATTCCAAAATATTGGGATGACAATTGGTTTACTCCCTATTACAGGAATAACGTTACCGCTTATGAGCTACGGCGGGAGTTCACTGCTCACATATATGGTTGCTATTGGATTTATTTTAAACGTACGCTCAAGAACTAAAATCTTTATGTTTAAATGAACCATATCGAAAAACGGTATGGTTTTTTTCTATGTCCATTTTAGATATACTAATGAAAAAATGAGCTGGAGGTTTAAATATGAAATATGACATTATAGGTGATATTCACGGATGCTTCCAAGAGTTTCAAGATTTAACAACGAAACTAGGGTATAGCTGGGATAGTGGTATCCCAATTCATACCGCAAAACGAAGGCTTGCATTCGTTGGTGATATTACAGACCGAGGTCCTCATTCGTTACGGATGATTGAAATTGTATGGGAGCTCGTAATAAATAGAAAAGATGCTTATTATGCTCCAGGGAATCACTGCAATAAACTGTATCGTTTCTTCCTTGGACGTAATGTTACAATCGCTCATGGGCTCGAAACAACTGTTGCAGAATATGAAGCATTGCCTTCTAATAAGCAACAAATAATAAAAGAAAAATTCATTACTCTTTACGAACAATCACCGCTATATCACATACTGGATGAAAAAAAATTAACCGTCTGTCACGCTGGTATTCGGCAAGATTACATAGGAAGACAAGATAAAAAAGTACAAACCTTTGTATTATATGGTGATATTACAGGCGAAAAACACCCTGACGGCTCACCTGTCCGCCAAGATTGGGCGAAAGAGTATAAGGGTGAAACATGGATTGTTTATGGACATACACCTGTCAATGAACCTCGCTTTGTGAATCATACAGTCAATATTGATACTGGTGCTGTATTTGGTGGTAAACTAACTGGACTACGTTACCCTGAGTTGGAGACCGTTTCTGTCCCTTCTTCCCTACCTTTTGTCCCTGAAAAGTTCCGCCCAATTTCATAAAGTGAAACTTTAATCAGTGGGGGTTTTGTTCATCCCCCACTGATTATTAGCCCGCACCAATCGGGATAAATACCTCTACTTAATACAATTCACGATTTGCAGAGGATCATGGTGTTTTCTAGACATATTCCACACTAAAACTAGATAAAGCAATTAAAAAAAGATGCAATAAAGTGCATCTTTTTTTAATTGCACGGCATATACTGTCGCAGGAGGTGACGGAATGAAGAAAAAATCTTCTAAACAAAAAAGAAAATTCCACCCTTTATACCATCCCATGTATGGAATTAACAACTGGTGCAGTATTCGAGCGGCAGCTATAGAAGAAATAGAAGAACAAGAGTCATCAAAAAAAAGCAAACCGAGAGAAAAATATATCTCTTTAGAAAATGCTGTTATGAGGCGAATTATAGATAGCAGGAAAATAAAAGCAAAACAAAAAAAGAAGCTCGCTTCTAATAATGATGAACCTGTGCTTAATTCGGAAAAGATACAAGAAAATATAGAAGAAAACATTCCTGCAGCAATAAAGGAAAAAGTACAACCAGAAATTCCAGCTACTATTATAAATCAAGTAAAAAAAATAAAAGAAGCATTAATCTCGGGCAACGATGTACAAATAGAAAGATCCGCCCCTATTCAGGCTCCTGTACCTACACCTATAAAAAAAGAAAATAACAAAGGAGCTCGTCACGCATATAAAGAAGGACTTCAATCTAAAGCTGATGGAATCGCTTCACATGCAGAAGGGCTTCTTACACATGCAACGGGTCCCTTTTCTCATGCAGAAGGCACAAAAACAAAGGCAACTGGACATAGTTCGCATAGCGAAGGAAGTGAAACGACAGCAGGCGGCTCTTATTCTCATGCAGAAGGAAAACATGCAATTGCTTTGGGCGAAGCAGCACATGCAGAAGGAACCGCAACTATCGCTAACGGATTCTCATCTCATGCGGAAGGAAATCATACATCAACAGCTAATTTTGCAGGCAGCCATATTATGGGGAAATTTGGTACAGCAGAAGAAGCTTATTCCTGGTTTATCGCAAATGGGACAAATGACACTGATTATAATATAGGTGCCAAATGGCTTGCCCATAACGGAGAAATGTATATCGATGGTGCTTCTTACAATGCAGGTGGTACTGATTTTGCACAAATGTTTGAGGCAGCAGATCATAGCCCTATTGATATCGGCTATTTCATTACATTTAGTAGCGAAGAAAAAATTCGAAAAGCTACTTCAAATGATACATTCATATTAGGCATATCCAGCGCTACTCCTGCTCTCATAGGAAATAGCGGTGCTTTAAGTTGGCAAAAACGCTATAAAACAGATAGCTTCGGAAAACGTCAATATACGCGTACGGATACGCAAGAAATACGACCTCTTTTAAATACAGAATGGGATCCAGCTTGTAAGTATATATCAAGAAGAGACCGTACTGAGTGGCTTCCTGTCGGATTAATTGGACAAATGTTAGTACGTGATGACGGCACTTGCGAAACACACGAATATTGTCGTCCGAATGATGACGGCATTGCCACGAAAGCTGAAAGTGGCTTTTTCGTTATAAAACGTACTGGTGAAAATCAAATTTTAATATTATTTCGCTAAAAAAAGGGAACAAAATTCTTTTTATGATAAGAATTTTGTTCCCTTTTAATTGTTATGTAAAGCGTATTGCATATCCTCTGGGATACTTACGGTAAAAGTCATTCCCTTTTCTAAAATAGGATGATAAAACGTCAAAGATGTACTATGCAGCGCTTGACGTTTTATCACATCTCTTTGGCCACCGTATAGATCATCCCCAAGTAGCGGATTTCCTATATATGCCATATGTACACGAATTTGATGTGTTCTTCCTGTCTCGAGCTCAAGCGCTACATGCGTCTTATCGGAAGAACTCTCCATCACTCTAAAATGAGTAACAGCTCTTTGACCATCTTCACAGACAGTTCGCTCGATAATACTATCCGCTTTTCGTCCGATTGGCGCGTCAATCGTTCCTACTTCTTCTAAAATAGTCCCATGAACGATTGCCTCATACGTTCGTTTCACCCCTTTTTGTTGATGCTGCTTCGATAAAAGGTGGTGAACGAATCTATTTTTCGCAATTAACATAAGCCCTGAAGTATCACGGTCTAACCTCGTCACAATGTGCACCGTACTTGCAAGATTTTGTTTATCATAATGATATAAAAGAGCGTTTGCAATACTTCCTGACGGGTGCTCCCTAGACGGAATCGTCGACATATTTGCTTCTTTATTTATAACAAGAACCGCATCATCTTCATATACGATACATAAAGGGATATCTTCCACTTCCATCCCTTCACTTCTTTCCTCCACTGGAAAAAAGATTTGTAACTCTTCACCAGCTTGTAACTTGTGACGAACACTTGTGTGTTGACCGTTTACTTCAATTGCTCCCCCGCGGAACTTTATATCCGTTAAAGCAGCTTTCGAAATCCCTTTTGTTTTCAAAAATTCTCTAACTAAAGTTCCCTCTTCAGCCAGCCCTATATCCCATTTCAATGTAAATCTGTTCAAATATATAAACCCTCTCTATTTATCTGCAACAAACGAGTCACGAACACGTTTCCAGAATGGGAACGGACGGAAACGAACAAATCGTACTTTCTCGTTTGCAACGCGATACTGAATTGATTTCACATCTTGATGAACCATCGTCAAATGATCCACGGTAATTTGCATGTTCATTCCTGCAGCCGGCTTTAAAACGCATGTATGATGCTTCGGCAGTACGAGCGGCGAACCTACCGTACGAAATACACGATTGTTGATAGATGCCATTTCTGCAATTTGAATCGCTTCAATAGAAGGGTGAATAATTGCTCCGCCAAGCGCCTTATTATACGCGGTACTTCCTGAAGGAGTAGAAATACAAAGACCATCTCCGCGAAACGTTTCGAAATACTCTCCGCGTATTTCCACTTCTGTTACTAATGTACCTTCTGCACTTTTTACAGTCGCTTCATTCATCGCCAAATACTGCGACTCTTTACTACCATTCACATAGCGAATAATCACTTCTAAAAGTGGATATTCCACCACTTGGAACGGTGTTTTAGCGATTGCAATCACCAACTTCTCTACTTCCGTCGGTAACCAATCTGCATAGAAACCTAAATGCCCTGTATGTACACCAACAAATGCGGTTTCATCTAATCGATTATAGTAACGATGGAATGCATATAAAAGCGTTCCATCTCCCCCAACAGAAATTACAATATCAGGTTCCTTTTCATCCATTGTAAACCCAAAATCTAACAAGTATTCTTTCATCGTACTTGCTAGTGTATCTGATGATTGATCTCCCTTTGACATAATTGTAAATTTCATCGCCCAACACCCTTTAGTTTATGATTCAGAATCTTTCGTTTCCTGCTTTCGTGAAAAGACCTTTTGCGCTTCTTGAATTTCAAGACGAATGGAAGACATTTCTTCATCTAATAAAAATGCCGCTTCCGCTGCACGTTGTAAGCGTATTTTAATATCTTCAGGAAAACGTCCACTATATTTGTAATTTAAAGAATGCTCAATCGTTGCCCAAAAATTCATTGCTAACGTGCGAATTTGAATTTCAACTAACACTTTTTTCTCCCCCTGTATCGTTTGAACAGGATAACTAATGACAACGTGGTAAGAGCGATAGCCGCTATCTTTCTTTTGCGTTACATAATCACGTTCTTCTACAATGTCAAAATCATTTCGTTTTCGAAGATATTCTACAACAGGCTTAATCTCATCTACGAATTGACACATCATTCGAAGGCCCGCGATGTCCTGCATATCTTCTCTAATTCGGTCTAGCGGTACATTTCTCTTCTCCGCTTTATCAATAATACTTGCAACCGACTTTACCCTTCCTGTTACAAACTCAATTGGAGAATGCTCCGTTAACATTGCAAATTGAGTACGCATTCCTTTTAGTTTCACTTTCAGCTCCGCCACCGCTTGGTGATACGGTGCTAAAAATTCTTCCCAATTACGATTCATTTCAACCACCACCAAAATCAATCCATTTGCTTATAGAAACACTTTTTCTACAGCAGTTACTAGTTCTTCTCCGTAATTTGCATTACCTTCAATATTTTCAACTAAATATTCTACTTCTTCTTTTAATCCTTCTAATTCTATTTCAACATCATTCACGCGAATAAACATCGCTGTATCTTTATTCATCGCTTCATGCATTGCTTCCCAGCATGTATGCGGAATACTTACATAAATGAAAGATGATTCATTTTCTAAGATATATAAAAATGATAAATTGTCTGAGTCTACAAGTACGTGATTACGCGCACTTAACTCCTTTACCTCTATTTCAGTATTTTCCGCACAAAAAATAAGCGCATTCTCTCTCGTTTCTACGCTCTTAACTTGAATTTTATTTTGCATACTCGAACTCCTCCATCTCAACTTCCTGTCTTACTTAACAGTATTATTGTATCATAACATGGACGCAAACAAATAAAACATTGAACCAAATTTGCGAAAAAGCGATAATGTGGAAAGAATTATTTTTCAAAAGGAGCGCATACAATGACACAAGAAATTGAAATTGAATTTAAAAATATGGTTACAGAGGAAGAATTCCAAACATTATGCAAATCTTTTTCTATTGAAGCATTTACAAAACAAGTAAATCACTACTTTGAAACGCCTCACTTCTCTTTAAAAGATGCAGGCTCTGCACTTCGTATTCGTCATAAAGATGGAACTTATACATTAACATTAAAACAACCTGCTGAAATTGGTTTATTAGAAACTCATCAGTCTATAACAGAAAAAGAAGCACAACTTATGATGGAAACAAACACAATCATTCAAGGAACTGTAATGGGTCAGCTACACCAATTACAAATTCCCGTTTCCTCTTTAACTTATATGGGTAGTTTAACAACAGAAAGAGCTGAAATATTATTTGAAGGCGGAACGCTTGTCTTTGATCATAGTTTCTATTACAATCACGATGATTATGAAATTGAATACGAAGTGCAAGATGAAAAGACCGGTAAAGCAGCATTTATAAGGTTATTAAAGCAACATAACGTACCAGTTCGTCATACAAACAACAAAGTAAAACGCTTTTTCCTTGCCAAACAAAACGAAGAGCGCTAAAGTAAAATTTCCATCAGTGAAGAAGAGCTGTACTTACGGCTACATTTCACCTTTTTGAAAAGCAAAAGATTTATTAGCAACATATAGAATAAGTAAAGAATGTTATGAAGGCTGTTTAGTTGCTCTTCATAACATTCCATTGCTACAATAGATATACATTTCATGGAAAAAGGGGTTTATAAAGGATGAGCAAGCAACCGATGACACCATTTGAAGCAATCGGCGGTGAACAATGCATTGCAACATTAGTGGATACATTTTATTCCTATGTCAGTGAACACCCTGACTTATCTCCGATCTTCCCGGATGATTTAACAGAAACTGCTAGGAAGCAGAAACAATTTTTAACACAATATTTAGGTGGTCCTAATTTATACACTGAAGAACATGGGCATCCTATGCTAAGAGCACGCCATCTTCCGTTTGAGATTACTCCAAAACGCGCAGAAGCTTGGCTGTCATGTATGGAGCAAGCAATGGATGATACAGGAGTGCACGGTCATATAAGAGAGTTTGTTTTTGAACGTTTAGCATTAACTGCTCAACATATGGTCAATACTCCAAATGAAACAGGTGAAGTGTAATGGATAAGCAGGAAGCAAAGCATATAAATATGCCTTCTCCTTCCACATGCGAGCATAAATCTGTAGAAGCATATTTATTTATTGATCCACTTTGTAAAGATTGCTGGGATATCGAGCCATTTATTATTAAACTATGGCTTGAGTATGGGAAATACTTCTCTATTCGTCATATAGTAACAGGAAAAGTGGACGGGGCAAACGCTTCCTCACACAAATGGAATAAACCTGCTAATATTCGATTTGTGTGGGAAAAGACAACAAGTTTACAAGGTTTTTCATGTGATGGAAAAGTACATATGCAAGAGGCGTCGTCAACACCGTATTTAGTTTCGATGGCAATTAAGGCGGCGGAGTTGCAAGGCCGAAAAGCAGGTTCGAAGTTTTTGCGAAAACTCCAAGAATACATTTTTCTTGAAAATGTATCAAACCCTGACTGTGAATTATTGCTTACATGTGCTAAAGATAGTGGCATTGATGTAGAGGAATTTAAAAAAGACCTACACTCAGTTAGCGCAAAAAAAGCTTTCCAATGCGACCTAAAATTCACAAATGAGATGCATATTACAGAAATACCTTCCCTCCTATTTTTTCATGCAAATTCAGATGAGGAAGGTATTAAAATCACAGGGATTTATTCCTATGATGTATACGTACAGCTATTAAAAGAACTGGTAAAATGCGAAATTGAGCCAGAACCATTACCTCCTTTAGAAGCATTACTAGAAGCAACACAATTTATTTCTTCAAAGGAAATCTCTTTTATATATGACTGCCCTCAGCAAGAAATAGAGCGTGAACTAAAAAAATTACAACTAAAACGAAAAGTACAAATGATTGAAGTGAAGTGCGAGCGTTATTGGAAATGGATAGCAACAGAAAAAGACCTGGTGTAAACACCAGGTCTTTTTCTTTACGGCTTATAAAAATATTAAAGGGGATGGGAGAAATTTTCACGTTCAAACAAAGGGGTATATGTTTGTATGTGAATTCGTTCACGCTTATTATATTACAAGATTCGACGTCAGATGACAACCCCTTTTGTCGAATTTCACATTTTTGTCACATTCTAAACGTTTTCATTCTTGAATAAGCTATAAAAAAAGCAATTTAGGAGGTTTCCTTATGAAAAAATCTCATATTTTTCTTATCTTTCTATGTGTTATTGTTTCTTTTTTCTTGTATATCCTCTCTCTATTACAAGCTTTCCCTAAAATTATTGCCTTTCCTCTTTTATTCGGAGTTATCGTCATCGCTGTCTCTTATTTCAACTATAGAAAACGATTTTAAGGATTTTAATTACAAAAATCAACTGTAAAACTGCCTTCTAATTTAGAAAAAGTAAGGAAATCCTCCTTATTTTATCGACAAATATCGACAAAAACATTTTCAAACAAAAAAGACGAGGATAAAATCCCTCGTCTTTTCTCATTACTTTTCTTCAAATAATAACGCTTCTAATTCATTTAATTTCTCTTCAAATACTTGAAGTGCCTCTTTCACTGGTTCAGGAGATGCCATATCAACTCCTGCTTTTTTCAACACTTCAATTGGATAATCGGAGCTTCCCGCTTTTAAGAATTCGTTAATGTAACGTTCTACTGCTGGTTGCCCTTCTTCTAAAATTTGTTTAGATAACGCAGTCGCTGCACTAAATCCTGTTGCGTATTGATATACGTAATAGTTGTAATAGAAGTGCGGAATACGAGACCATTCTAAACCGATTTCTTTATCGATTACTAAAGCATCCCCGAAATATTTCTTATTTAAATCGTAGTAGATCTCCGTTAACATATCTGGCGTAACCGCATGTCCTTCTTGTACTTTTTTATGAATGATATGCTCGAACTCTGCAAACATTGTTTGACGGAATACAGTACCACGGAATCCTTCTAAATAATGATTTAATAAATATAGACGCTCTTTTTTATCTTCTGTCGTTTTTAATAAATAATCATTTAGAAGCGCTTCATTACAAGTTGATGCTACCTCTGCAACGAAGATTGAATAATCACCGTATACGTGTGGCTGTGTCTTTCTTGTGTAATAACTATGCACCGAATGACCAAACTCATGAGCAAGTGTATATAAATTATTTACATTATCATGCCAGTTCATTAAAATATACGGATTTGTTCCGTATGCACCAGATGAATATGCTCCGCTTCGTTTGCCTTTATTCTCGTACACATCTACCCAGCGATTTTCATATGCTTCTTTTAAAATTTCAACATATTCATCACCAAGTACGTTTAAAGATTTTAATAACAGGTCTTGCGCTTCTTCATACTTCACATTCATTTTCACTTCTTGTACAAGTGGTGTATATAAATCGTACATATGAAGCTCATCAAGTCCTAGTGCACGCTTACGAATATCAATGTAACGGTGTAATAAATGTAAGTTGTCATTTACCGTTTCAACGAGTTGATCGTATACTGCTTCAGGAATATTATTATTGCTTAATGCTGCTTGGCGAGCAGAGTCATATTTACGAATACGTGCATTGAAATTATTACGTTTCACTGCCCCGCTTAACGTACTTGCAAATGTGTTCTTAAATTTCCCATACGTTTCAAATACAGCTTTGAATGCATCTTCGCGAACACGACGATCATCACTTTCTAAAAACTGAATGTAACGGCCATGTGTTATTTCTACCTCTTCTCCATCCTCACCTTTAATAGATGGGAATTTCAAATCCGCATTATTCAACATACCGAATGTATTACTTGATGCACTCATCACTTCAGATGCTTCTGCTAATAACGCTTCCTCTGCCTCAGATAATACGTGCGGGCGTTGACGTGTAATTTCTTCTAATGCATGCTCATATACACTTAGTTCTCGATTTTCTTGTAAAAATGTTTGCAATGTATCTTCTGAAATAGATAAAATTTCAGGTACGATATACGCTGTGCTACTAGATACTTGTGAGTATAAATTTGTTGCGCGATCATTCAGTGCTTGATACACAGAGTTTGTTGTATCTTGATCGTAACGCATATGTGCATATGTATATAGCTTACCTAATCGCATTGAAATTTCATCTTCATATTGCAATGCCTCAAGCAAATTGTCTGCAGAGTCGCCAAGCTTCCCTTTAAATTCAGTTAACTTTGGCAATAGCTCTTTAATAGCTTGGAATTCTTTTTCCCATTCTGCATCTGTTTGGAAAATATCTTCTAATCGCCATGTGCTTGCTTCTTCAATCTCATTGCGATCTGGTAATGTTTTTGCTTTATTTTGTTCAGACATTCTGTAAGCCCTCCTTTAAATATCTCTACTTAAGTACAATTCTGTTTTTCTTATGTAATTCCTTCACGTTCATTCTTTATTATATCCCCTTTTTCTTCTCTCATGTTGAACTTTGTCTCAAATAGAGATAGCGCATAAGTTAGGCAAATCTCATCATATTTCCTAACTTCCTCCTCCGCCTGTAACATAACTATATTCCTCATTTTTCGGTACGTATAAGTCCCTACTTTATGCAACACGCCTACAAAACATAAAAAAGTCATATATTCAGTAACCGCTACTTTCCATATATGTTGTGAAAAGTACGGAAGTAAGCGCATTTCCGTATTTTTTTTACATAACTACACACATATTGAAGGGAAATACAATTCCCTACCGCAAGCTCACCTATACACTTCATGTATAGAGAAGCTTGCCATGTAAATGGATTTGTTTGAAAAGCAAACGCGGATGGGAGCGGAACACCGATTTCAGAAGGAAAGCTCGCTGGGGTACATTTATATTGATATAAGAGGCGGAGTAGTGACTTATGATTATAATTCCAGATAGATAGAGCGTTTTGCCGAAAATGGTTCTTTTTTCTCTTCCATTCTTGTCCTAATACCTCTTTTTGGAAAGGCACAGAGGAAAAGAGCATGTCAACAGTAGTCTTATCAGTTGGTAAATAAATAGTATGTGAGAAAGAGACATTTGTAGAAAACGGAGTGATAAATGCGCATTTCATAAACGATTTTTGTTTCGGACAGAAGAAAATAAGAAATGGCTGAGGATAAGATTGTAAGGAGAAAGCCAGAAGTGAGGAAAATTTCATCCAATATGCAGATTGCTTTTTTAATTGATTTCCACCAATGATCCAGATGACCTGTATACCAGCTTGCCAATACGAGTATGTTCGTTTAGAAAGCTGCTCTACGGAGAGATTTGCACATTGATATTCAATCGCAATTTTTCGATCCGCTCTCTCTACGTAAATATCTGGCCGTTGCTTGATTACTGGCAGATAATGCTCTATATCGACATGAAAATCTTGATGTTTTAACCATCTATATAACAATTCTTTACCGTGCATATGATACATAGATTCTGCTTCATAAAAGGTAAGACATGAATCCACTTTCTTATGAGCAAAATGCCAGCTCTTTTGTGTTCCTAATTTCATTTGCACTTCTTTTCCGCAAGCTGTACAAAAGAATTTTTCTCGTTTACGCATTTCGCGTAAACGTTCTTCATCCCGGTTATATAATAGATGAATTTTCTCTCCGTTTTCTCTCCTTGCAATAAACATCCACCATCACACCCTTTCAACTTCTTGTATTCTACAATTTACTACAAATTCCTCTCAAAAAAAGAGATGTCCTAAATTAGGACATCTCTTTCTATAATAAAGGTGATAATAACCGATACGTCGATTCAACAATCCGCCTATGAAGACGTCTCTTATGAAATCGGTCAACATGAATTTCACTGGATTCTTCTAAATCGTCTTTAAAATCTTGAACGAGCTTTCGAATGCTACCTGTATCATATAAAAAGGCATTTACTTCAAAGTTTAAATGAAAACTTCTCATATCCATATTAGCTGTCCCAATTGATGCGAGATCAGAATCCACGATGACAACTTTACTATGAAGAAAACCTTTTTCATATTCATATATTTTTACTCCTGCATCTAATAACTCCGGAAAGTACGATCTTGATGCATAAAAGACAGTCCGCTTATCTGGCTTACTTGGCATTAACAAACGAACATCAATACCAGCAAGTGCAGCTACTTTTAATGCAGATAAAATATCATCATCTGGGATAAAGTATGGTGTTGCAATCCAAATCGATTTCCTAGCTGAAGCAATCATTGCAAAATATAAATGTTTAATTGTTTCCCATTTATTATCCGGTCCACCTCCAACAAGTTGGACTCCGCCCCAATGATCACCCTCAACTGCTTCCGCTTGTAAATATTCAGGTGCTAATACCGCCTCACCAGTCATATAAAACCAGTCTTGAAGGAAAATTAGCTGTAAACTTTGAACTGCTTCACCGCGTAAATATAAATGCGTGTCTCGCCAAAAACCGAAATATTTATCCTTCCCTAAATACTCATCACCAATATTTAATCCACCTACAAACCCTTCATTTCCATCTATAATAACGATTTTTCGGTGGTTTCGATAATTAATTTTATCGTTTAAAATTGGAAAGCGCACAGGGAAAAATGGAATCATTTCTACTCCTGCATCATTCAATTCTTCAATATACGAATTTGATAATTTAAAGCTTCCAACCGCGTCGTATAAAAAACGAACGACAACGCCTTCTTTTGATTTTTTTATTAAAATATCTTTAATTTCTGTACCGAGCTTGTCATCACGCACAATGTAATACTCCATATGAATGTGGTGTTTCGCTCGATTTAACCCATCTAAAATTGCCTGAAACGTTTCGTCTCCATTTGTTAATGTCCTCGTTTCAGTTTGAAATGAAATATTTAAAGCACCTAGTCGATCTGCTAAACGAAATAACAATTCTTGATGCTTATGATTTCGTAAAATCCGTTCTTCGTAATCTTCGTGTCCCTTATATTGTAAAAACGCCTGTTCATCGAGTAATGCCTTCTTTTGGAACATTCTTTTTCTACGAAAATTTTGTCCAAATAAAAGATAAGCAAAGAAACCGAACACCGGAAAAATACCTAGTACGATTAACCACGTAAGTGTTTTAGACGGATGGCGGTTTTCTAAGAAAATAACACATCCAATTAAAAATGCGGAAACCGTAAATAAAATACTAATAATACCTAAAATAGAAACATCCTTTATCCCAATGACATCCGAATAAAATGCTACATCAATAAACATGCGTAATGAAACAAATAATGCGAACAATAGTAGAAAAAAGAAAAGTAGTTTTAACGTGTTTTTCATCTCTTACCTCCTTACTAAGAAAGCCTTCCTATTCTTCATAAAAAAAGCCGATTTCATACTATAGAAATCGGCCTACATTTTAGGAGGGAAATTGTTGCGAATTGTCTCAAGCGCACGCTCTTTCACAACCTGTTTCCCATACTCACTTACACGGTGAATCGTTAAAGTAGATTCTTCTCCATATTCTAAAACAATACTTAAAATACGATCAATTTCTTCTTCATCATGTAGCACTTCATCGAATTCCACATATACATAATATCGGTCCTCAAATGAATGTAATTCATCTTTTATATCTTCAAAGATAAGACGATGACTTAATGAAATAACATCTTCAAAATCATTAAACTTAATTAAAAAGCCAAACGTACCATCTTCATTAAAGTTTGTTCCTACTTGTTCTTCTACCTCTTCCACTAATTCTTGCTGGAATAATGATTCGATGCCTTCATCTAGAGGAATGTCTATAATTTTGTCTACACCTATTGGTAGTTCCAGCTTTTGTCCATCCTTTGAAAGCTCCGCTTTCGTTACAAGTACTTCAATCCCTTTATCGACTGCTTGCACTTGGATCCATAACGGCCCATCGATAAAGAAATCATCATGATCACGAGCTTCGTCCATCATCTCCCAAAAGAGCTCTTCACTTCGTTCGCGATCATACCAAATTTCTTCACGATTAAACCCTCTATCCTCTATATCAATGTACGTAATAAAAAATTTCATCGTATGGTCATTAATTCTTTCAATATCCAAAATACAACGCTCCCTTCCTGCTTAGAATTGTTATGAAGGGATTCCCCACTCATATGACAAAACAATAGATTCTTGTACTCTCATTTTATGATAAGATTCTCCAGAAGGGAAATAAAATCGATTTATTTTACAAAAATAGTTATATACCTATCTGTATTCGACTTTTTACATAAAGTGAAACAATAATCAGTATTTTTTTTCATCCTCCACTGATTATTAGCTCGCACCAATCGGAATAAATATACCATTATACTAATTCACTGCTCGCAAAAAATTTGGACATACATTCCCATATTCCCTCGTACACTGTAATAAAGTGAAACTTCTATTAGAGGTGATTATTTTGTCCCTGGGAGCGCGGGATCAAAACTAGACAAACTTTCTTCACCACATACATATATTTCGCTTATTAAAACATCATAAATGGAGGCAGACGAATGGACTTAGAGTTTTTAACATCTGTACTACTGATTGTCGGTATCGATGTTGTACTAGGTGGCGATAACGCAATTGTCATCGCACTAGCTAGCCGAAATTTACCTGAAGCAAAACGAAATAAAGCCATTTTGATTGGTACTATGTTAGCAATTGTGCTACGAATTCTCCTCACGATACTAGCTGTCTATTTACTTGATATCCCATTTTTACAACTCACCGGCGGAATTTTACTTACATTAATTGCGGTCAATTTACTCACTGATAATAACAACGATCTTTCTTCTATCAAAGGAAAAACGACTTTATTCCAAGCTGTGCGTACAATTGTATTCGCGGATCTCGTTATGGGGTTTGACAATGTTATTGCCATTGCAGGAGCAGCTCACGGAAGACTTTCACTCGTAATTATCGGTTTATTCATTTCTATCCCGATTATCATTTGGGGAAGCAAACTTATTTTAATACTCATGGAACGCTTTCCATTTCTCATTTATTGCGGAGCAGCAGTTCTCGCCTATACAGCAGGAAAAATGATTACACATGAAGACAGACTTGCAACGTTTTTTCATCATAATCCTAGTTTTGCCACAAGTATCCCTTATTTGTTCATTTTCACCATTTTATGCATAGGCTTTATCGTTCAACAAGTGCGATTACGTAATGTTAAACAGTAAAAAAAAACCTTCTACTCTATAATAGGTAGAAGGTTTTCATATTATTATAATTAATTTACAAGACGCTGTGCTTCACGTAATTGGAACGTTCTTACTGTACGTGGTAAGAAACGACGGATTTCATCTTCGTTGTAACCTACTTGAAGGCGTTTTTCGTCAATCATAATTGGACGACGTAAAATACCTGGATAGTCACGAATCATCTTATATAAATCTTGAAGTGGTAAAGACTCTAAGTTCACATTCAATTCTTGGAAAACTTTTGAACGAGTAGAAATAATCTCATCCGTTCCGCTTTCTGTCATACGTAAAATCTCTTTAATCTCATCAATCGTTAATGGATCTGAGAAAATATTACGTTCTGTATAAGGAATATGATTTTCCTCTAGCCATAATTTCGCCTTTCTACAAGACGTACAGCTTGGAGAACTATATAATGTTACCATACAAAGCTCACTCTCCTTAAAGAGTACAAATTCTGTACTAATTACAGTTTAAATTTCTAACTTCCGCAATTTTTCGCGATAACTTGTCTTATAGCAAAGTAAAAAATCGCAATTCATGTAAGCAACAATAATTACTTTTAATAAGTAACTTCTATAATCATTATACAATAGTTTTTGCAAGAAATATACAGTGAATTTACTGCTAGTTGAGAAAATTTCTCCGTGTACTCCACTGCTATGCAACATGATTATACTCAGTAAAACTGTCCTTTAACAACGGTCTTTAACCCTTTTGATACTTGCTTTCTACAATAATCTTCACTTGATATACAATTACAGTTTCATAATCTTCCCCATTAAAAAGAGAGCGTTTTCTTACCTTTTCCCAACAAAACAATTGAGAAATGTAAGACTCTAAAGGTTAGAAACGAAAAGGAACATTTGTTCTTATTTTAACAAATCTCCCCGCTCATGTCTATATGCTTTCTAAAGTAAATTGAATATTTTTCTGACATTTCTTTCTTTTTTACCATTTATCTCATACAATAAAAATACAGACAGACAAAGGGGGAATTTGCATATGATCGCTTTTTTTACTGATTTTATCATTGTTGCTACCCTCATCATCGGAATAACAGCATTGATTGGTGTCATTACAAATAGCATCGGTGAAAAACTCTTTGGTGGGAAAGAAAAAATGAAGTTTGTTAACAAAAGTTTAGATGTACAATCTGGCTGGAACCAAGTTGGCGGAAAAGGCATTTATAAAAAACGTACGTACTAAAAAAAGCAGGTAATTACCTGCTTTTTTTGTTATTTTCCTACTGATGCCCATTTGAAGCTTACTTCGCCACCATACTTATGGTTGTACATATCTTTAATTGTTTCTCTTTGTAAATATGCTCTACCACGTTGATATACTGGAACAATCGCAGCGTCATCAAGTAACATTTTTTCTGCTTCAAGTAAGTTTTTCCAACGAGCATTTACGTCGCTTCCATCTTTCTTCGCTTTCATAATAATCTCATCGTACTTCGGATTAGAATACTTCATTTTATTTTGTGCCCCATCAGTTACGAACATATCAAGATATGTAACTGGATCTGGGAAGTCTGCACTCCATCCAGAGAATGACATTACAAAGTCGCCCGCATCTTCTAATTTTAGTTTTTGCGCGAATGGTTGTTGTTTAATTTTCACTGTTAAACCTGGTAAATTCTTTTCTAACTCACCTTTTAAATATTCACCAGTTTTCTTCGATAATTCAACGTCTTCATTTAATAGCTCTAATTCAATTTCGTTTTTACCAAGCTCTTTTTTACCAGCTTCCCAATACTTTTTCGCTTCTTTTACATTTGGTTTTACAATATCTCCATTTTCAACACGGAAATCTTTTTTATCCGGTCCTTTAATGAAATTGTCAGGAATTAATCCCGTCGCTGGCTTAGAACCGTTATTTAATAATGTATCAACGAATGGTTTACGGTCAAAACCAAGAGAAATTGCTTTACGAATATTTTTATTTGCTAAAGCTGGGTCTTTTTGATTTAAGCGAAGGAAGAATACAGATGTATCTTCTACCGTTTTGAAATCTGGTTTTCCTTTATATTTATCGATGAACTCTGCTAATAACGTCGCTCGATCGACTGCGTTTGTTTCATATAAATTAATTGGCGTAGACGTATCTTTTACAATATTAAAGTTTACTTCCTCAAGCTTCACTTCTTTATTGTCCCAATATGATGAGCTCTTTGTCATTTTGAAGCTACGTTCATGTTGCCAATCACTTAATGTAAATGGTCCGTTATAAAGTGTTGTATTTGCTTCTAAACCAAACTTCGCCCCTTGCTCTTTCACATACTTTTCATTAACAGGATAGAAGATCGGATAGACCATTAAATCAACAAGATATGGAATAGAATTATCTAATTCTACTTCTAGTGTATGATCATCAATCGCTTTTACACCTAATTGGTCTGGACTCATCTCTTTTTTATTAATTTTCTCAGCATTTTTTATATCGTACATAATGTACGCCGATTTCGCAGCTGTATCTGGATTAATCGCTCTTTGCCATGCATACACGAAATCTTTCGCCGTTACAGGTTCACCATTTGACCATTTTGCATCTTCACGTAATTTAAATGTATACTTTTTACCGTCTTCTGACTTTTGGAATTCCTTCGCTACACCTGGAACTAATTTATCGTCTTTCCCAAGGCGGTATAGGCCTTCCATCGTATTGTTCATTACTTTTGAAGAAACTGCATCAGCTGATAACGCTGGGTCCATCGTTGGAATTTCTTGTGTTTCAATTAAGTTAATAACTTGCTTCGCACCGCTTTTCCCGCTATCCCCTTTTGCGTTCGCTTGCGGTTCATCTTTTTGGTAGCCACATGCCCCTAAAATCATGCTCATTGCTACTGTTGATGCTACAAAAACTGGTATCTTTTTTTTCATACTTCCACCCTCCAAAAAAAATGTTAGCCCTTTCATTTTCAAACAGAAAGAAATATATATATGTTCTAATAATTCGTATTATACACACAAATATATTCTTTGTATATTTATATTTCTATTTTATTAAAATTTTCTGTTAACACCACGTGCATTTGTAAACGTTTCACACTGCGTTTTTATTGAACTAAAGTGTTAAAAATGGCCATTTTTATACTTTTCTAAATTATCAGAGAAAAATAAATTTTATATTCTATAATATCTTGTGCATAATTATTCCTCTTTTTTGTCATAAAATGAAGGTTTATTCATATTGAAAATATGTAGGCTAAAATAAGTGCAAAGGATATGAAAGTGTGTTACGATACACTTTGCTAAAAATAGATATCGGTAAAGAGGGGACGGACATGACAGCAATTCGCTCAAAAAACGGGCCAACAGAGAAATTAAGTTTATTCTTATTAACATGGCCTATTTTTCTAGAAGTTTTTCTTTTTATGCTGATGGGGATCGCTGATACTTTCATGTTAAGTGCATTATCAGACGATGCTGTATCTGGGGTTGGTGCAGCGAATCAATACCTTCATATCGCGATTTTAGTACTAGAAGTCATAGGAAATGGTGCAGCTATCGTTGTATCCCAATACCTCGGTTCTAAACGCTTTATGGAAGCATCAAAAATATCAGCATTAGCCGTCACATTAAATTTAGTGGTCGGACTCATTATAAGCGCTGGTTTTCTTTTATTTTCAAAACATATGATGATGGCAATGAATTTACAAGGCGATGTACTAACGTATGCACAAAGCTATCTATCCATCGTCGGAGGAGCTATTTTCCTTCAAGCTATTATTAACTCATTAGCCGCAATTATCCGCGTTCACGGCTTTACAAAGCAAGCGATGTTTGTTTCGCTTGGAATGAATATTATTCATATCGCCGGAAACTACGTACTTATTTTCGGGAAATTCGGTTTCCCTGAACTTGGTGTGCAAGGAGCCGCGATTTCTTCCGCTGTCAGCCGGTTAATCGCACTTATCGTTTTCTTCTGGTTACTGTACCGCGTTATGGAATACCGTGTGAAATTACAATATTACTTCACTTTATCAAAAGAATACGTTGGCAAAATTTTAAAGATCGGCATTCCATCTGCATTCGAACAAGTCATGTATCAAGCTTGTCAAATTGTCTTCTTATATTACGCAACATACTTAGGTACGGAATCGTTAGCTGCAAGACAATACGCTACTAACATTTCCATGTTCACTTATTTATTCGCCATTGCTATCGGTATGGGAACAGCTATTATCGTTGGACGCCTAGTTGGCGGAAATGAAAAGGATGAAGCTTACACACGCGTATGGAAAAGTGTACAATGGGCGATTGGTGTAACTTTATTTATGGTCATGCTCGTTGTTACATTCCGCACACAATTAATGGGACTATTTACGGATAATCCTCATATTATCGCTCTAGGGGCAAGCGTTCTTTTACTAAGTGTACTACTTGAAACAGGACGGACGATGAACATCGTCATCATTAATTCACTTCGTGCAGCTGGCGATGCAAAATACCCTGTTTTAATCGGCGCATTCTCCATGGTGTTAATGAGCTTACCACTCGGTTACTTTTTCGCCTTCCATTTAGACATGGGGCTCGTTGGTATTTGGCTAGCGATTGCTATCGACGAATGGACGCGAGCAATTATTATGTTCTTCCGCTGGAGAAGTAGATCGTGGGAAAATTATGCACTTGTTAAACCAAATGAGCAAGATGAGAGCGTTTCTGTTCAAGCGCAGTAAAATAAAAGTGTTTCTAAATGAAGAAAAAGGCGGCTGGATTTCAGTCGCCTTTTCTTCATTCTTGGAAACTCTTAATTTGCTGTCTTTAAACCGAAAAAGAACTTGGATAAAATCTCTTTATACTAAATTAAGTTTAATTAGTATAAAAAAATAGAGCCATCCTTCTTTAATAGAAGAATGGCTCTACTTTATTATTGATAGATTTCTTTATATTTCTTATACTCTGCTTCAGAACATAATACAAAATGTCCTGGGCGAATTTCACGCATTGTTGGTGCTTCCTCACCATATTGATGTTGAGATGGATCGTATACGATACGTTTACGATTGCGCTCATAATCTGGATCTGGAAGCGGAATTGCAGATAGTAGTGATTTTGTATATGGATGCATTGGATTCGCATATAACTCTTCACTTGTTGTCAACTCAACGATTTGACCACGGTACATTACACCAATGCGATCACTAATGTATTTTACCATTGATAAATCATGGGCGATGAATAAGTATGTTAAACCTTTTTCTCTTTGTAACTGTTTCAGTAAGTTTACAACTTGCGCCTGAATCGATACGTCAAGTGCTGAGATTGGTTCATCAGCAATGATAAATTCAGGTTCTACAGCTAGCGCACGAGCGATACCGATACGTTGACGTTGTCCGCCTGAGAATTCATGCGGGAAACGGTTTGCGTGCTCTTTATTTAAACCAACTGTATTTAATAATTCATGAACACGGTCCATACGCTCTTTTTTGCCTTTTGCTAGTCCGTGAATATCAATACCTTCTGCAATAATATCCCCTACTGTCATACGAGGATTTAATGATGCATATGGATCTTGGAAAATCATTTGCATTTTACGGTTGAACTTCTTCAGCTCGGCACGTGATTTTTTACCATGTACATTTTCACCATCGAACAACACTTCACCAGCAGTTGCATCATATAAACGAATAATCGTTCTTCCAGTTGTCGATTTACCACAACCTGATTCTCCTACAAGACCAAATGTTTCTCCGCGGTAAATATCAAATGAAATATCATTAACCGCTTTGACAACACCACCACTCACGTCGAAGTGCTGCTTTACATTTTTTACTTCAATTAATTTCTCACGTTGTTTAGTCATGTTGTTCACCTGCTTTCATTTGAAGAATGCGTTTTTCAACGACTGCCGGTGGTTTTACTTCTGGAGCTTGCTCGTGAAGTAACCAAGTTGCCGCATAGTGTGTATCACTTACTTTAAATAAAGGTGGGTCCATTTCAAAATCAATTTTCAATGCCTGCGGGTTACGTGGTGCAAAAGCATCACCCTTTGGCGGTTTTAATAAGTCTGGAGGCGTTCCTGGAATCGCATATAGCTCGTCCTCTGCACCATCTAAGCTTGGCATAGATGCGATTAAGCCCCATGTGTATGGATGTTTTGGATTGTAGAAAATTTCATCAACAGTTCCAATTTCAACAACTTTACCAGCGTACATAACCGCAACTCGGTCTGCAACGTTTGCCACTACACCTAAGTCATGCGTAATGAAAATGATTGCTGCTTCTGTTTTTTGCTGAATGTCCTTCATAAGTTCTAAAATTTGCGCCTGAATTGTAACGTCTAGCGCTGTTGTCGGCTCATCGGCAATTAATAATTTCGGGTTACAAGCTAACGCCATCGCAATAACTACACGCTGTCTCATACCACCTGAGAATTGGTGAGGATATTGTTTTAAGCGCGCTTCTGGATTCGGAATACCTACAAGGTCGATTAATTCTAACGCAACTTTACGTGCATCTGCTTTACTCATCCCTTGGTGTTTAATAAGGCCTTCCATAATTTGATTTCCAATTGTCATCGTTGGGTTTAATGATGTCATTGGATCTTGGAAAATCATCGCAATATCTTTACCGCGTACTTGTTGCATTTCTTTTTCTGTTAGTTTCGTTAAGTCACGACCTTCAAATACGATTTCACCGTTTTTAATACGCCCTGGAGGATTCGGAATTAATCCCATTAACGCTTTAGAAGTAACTGATTTACCAGAACCAGATTCTCCTACAATCGCTAATGTTTCTCCTTTTTTCAAATCAAAAGTAACACCGCGTACAGCTTGTACTTCACCTGCATGTGTATCAAAGGAGACTTGCAAATCTTTTACCTCTAGCAATGTTTTCATTTTTACTTCTCCCCTCTTTTACTTACGCATTTTTGGATCTAACGCGTCGCGTAATCCGTCTGCAATTAAGTTGAATGCTAAGATTAACATACTGATGACAACCGCTGGGATGAACATCATATGTGGATACGTTTGAATTGATTTATAACCATCATTTACAAGAGAACCAAGTGATGCGAATGGTGGCTGAATACCTAGTCCGATGAAGCTTAAGAATGCTTCACCAAATACCGCTGTTGGAATTGTAAACATTGTCATTACGATAATTGGTCCCATTACGTTCGGAATTAAGTGCTTCACAATTAACTGTGTATTCGTTGCCCCTAATGTACGAGATGCTAATACATATTCTTGGTTTTTTAATTTTAGGATCTGTCCACGAACGATACGCGACATCCCTATCCAACCTGTAATTGCCATCGCAAGTGTAATTGACCAAATACCTGATCCCATAATGATTACCATTAAAATAACGATGATTAAGTATGGAATACCGTTAATGATCTCCATAATACGTTGCATAATATTATCTACTCTGCCGCCATAGAAGGCTGAAATACCTCCATATGCAACCCCAATTACTAAGTCAATCGCTGCTGCTAAAAGAGCGATATATAATGATACTCGTGTACCTTCCCATGTTCTTGTCCATAAATCACGGCCAAGATCATCTGTACCAAACCAGAAGTACTCTTTAATATCACGTTTTTCATATTGGTCAACACCATATTGATCTGTACCGTCAAATGGTAGCCAATGAACATTTTCAATCACTGGAATTTTCGGTGGCATTTTCGCACGACCTAAATCCTGCTCTTTATAAGAATGCTTACTTACCATCGGTCCTAAAATTGCTAGTAGTACAATAAGCATTAATAATACGAAACCAAACATTGCACCTTTATGTTGGAACAAACGTCTTCTTACATCTTGCCAAAACGTTAAGCTTGGACGGGCAATGACTTCATTATCAACATTACTCTGATTGGCTGGTTGAAATAAATCTGGAGATAATTTTTGTACATCTTTCATCATTTTTTCCCTCCCGCTAAACGAATACGAGGATCAATAATTCCGTATAAAATATCGACAATGAAAATAACTAAGATGAAGATCGCACTATAGAAAATTGTAGTTCCCATAATAACTGTATAGTCATTCACTGTAATCGATTTAACGAATTGTTCCCCAAGTCCAGGTACAGCGTAAATTTGCTCAATAACTAGTGTCCCTGTAATTAATCCTGCAACCATTGGTCCTAAAATTGTTACAACTGGAATTAATGCGTTACGCAGTGCGTGCTTGATAATGATAACGCCTTGGCTAATTCCTTTCGCTTTCGCTGTTAAAATGTAGTCTGCTTGCATAACCTCAATTAACTCTGCACGAGCGAAACGTGCGATTGTTGCGATAACTGCCATCGATAAGGCAATTGTAGGCATTACTGTAAACTCCGGTCCTTTCCAGAATGCTACTGGGAACCAACCAAGTTTTACCCCTACGAAATATTGTAGTAATGCGGCGAATACGAATGAGGGTACCGACATCCCGAGTACGGAAATAATTGTCGCCCCATAATCGACCCACGTATTGTTACGAAGCGCCGCAACGATTCCTAAAATTAAACCGATAAATGTTCCTAATATAATCGCTTGTAAACCAAGTTGTGCTGATGGTCCAATACGATCCACAATCATATCTGTTACTGGGCGGTTATCATATTGGAATGATACCCCTAAATCACCTTTTGCTAAGTTACCTAAGTAACGTGCATATTGAACTGGTACTGGATCATTTAATCCATATTTTTCAAGAATGATTTCTTTTTGTGCCGGTGATAGCTTCTCCTGGTTTTTAAGCGGAGAACCCGGTAGTAATTTCATCAAAAAGAAAGTCAGTGTAGTAATTAAAAATAATGTCAAAGCCATGTACACGAAACGTTTTAATACATAACGTCCCATAGTCAAGCACCTCCCCGTTTTTCTCAAAAGCAATAAGATAGTTTAAAATATTCTTACTTTTATTTTTTAAAATAAGAGCATATGCCCATCATAGGCATATACCCTTGTAAACGATGGAAAAAAGATTATTTTTGTTCAACAGATGCCCATTTGTAAGTTAATCTACCACCATAGTTAATTGGGATAATATCTTTTACGGCACCTTTTACCACATATGCTGAACCTTTTTGGAAGATCGGAGTAATAACTACATCCTCTTTAATTAATATTTTCTCTACTTCTAAAAGGTTGTTCCAGCGAGCTTGTAAATCTTTTGTATCTGTTTTTGCTTTTAGAATTAGCTCATCATATTTCGGATTAGAATATCCTGTTTTATTTTGTGAACCATTCGTAACAAACATATCTAAATATGAGACTGGATCTGGGAAGTCTGGACCCCAAATACCAAACGCCATATCATATTCTTGAGAGTCTTCTAACTTATTTTTTTGTGCGAATGGCTGCTGTTTAATTTTGATCGTTAAACCAGGTAAGTTCTTTTCCATCTCACCTTTTAAGAATTCGCCAATTTTTTTCGCATCTTCATTATCGAAGCTTAAGAATTCTAGTTCAATTTTATCAGTGCCAAGCTCTTTCTTTGCTGTTTCCCAAAGTTTTTTCGCTTCTTTTGAATCCGTTTCAACTAGATTTCCATTTTCAGCACGGAAGTCTTTTTTATTCGGACCTTCAGCGAAATCTTTTCCAACAAATCCGTAAGCACCGATTGCGCCGTTGTTTAAAATAACTTTTGCAATGTTATCACGGTCAAAGGACATTGAAATTGCTTTTCTTAAGTTTTTATTACTCAAATACTTATTATTTTGATTAAATCTTAAGTAGGCAACTCCAGCTTCTTTTCGTGTTTGGAACTCTGGAGTTTGTCTAAATTTATCAACAAATTCCGATGTTAGAGCCGCACGATCAATCGAATTTGTCTCATATAAATTTACATCAGTCGATGTATTTTTCACAATATTGAAATTTATCTCTTCGATTTTAACCGTCTTGTTATCCCAATATGATGGGTTCTTCTTAAATTGGAAGCTTTGTTCATGTTTCCAATCACTCATAACGAATGGCCCGTTATATAATGTTGTATTTGCCTCTAAACCAAACTTATCACCTTGTGATTTCACAAAGTTCTCATTTAGTGGGTAGAACACCGGATAAACCGTTAAATCAATAAAGTAAGGAACGGGATTGTCTAATTCCACTTCTAATGTATAATCATCAATCGCCTTTACACCTAATTGGTCAGCAGGTAATTCTTTTTTATGAATTTTTTCTGCATTTTTAATATCGAACATAATGTATGAATACGTCGCTTTTGTATCTGGATTTACTGCTCTTTTCCATGAATACACAAAGTCTTTCGCTGTTACAGGTTCCCCATTCGACCATTTCGCATCTTTTCTTAACTTAAATATGTATTTCTTCCCATCATCTAGCTTTTGGACATCTTCAGCAATCCCAGGCATTCTCTTTTGATCTTTGCCAGTACGATATAAACCTTCCATCGTATTATTTAATGCTGTTGAAGATGCAGAATCTGATGCTAACGATGCATCCATTGATGGAATTTCAGATAACTCTGTTAAATTAAGAATCTGTTTTCCGTTACTACTACTAGTAGTGTTTTCTTTTCCTTTTGCTTTAGCGTCCTCTTTCTGGTAGCTACACGCGCCAAGCAACATACTTGCCGTTAAAGTTGATGCAAGTAATAACGGTATCTTTTTCTTCATGTTGTGTTGCCTCCCCTAATTGCACTTACTGTACCCTCACTTGTAGAAAAGTAGAATTGAAAGAATAATCTCCAAGTTTCTACAATTTTCATTATACATATAATATGACGATTGTGAATATAGTTTTTTGTTTTTTTGTTAAAATTTTTAATAAAATGTTTATATTTTAAATTTTTTGTAAAGGGATACGGTAACATTGCTACCATCATCTTGAAATTAGAACCTCAATTGCGTATAATTTTCAAAAAATTATTTATATTACTTATTATAACTTTTATAGTATAATAATTCTAGTAATATTTTGACGGAGGGGAATATTTTGAATAAAGTTTTTTTTCATACTTGTATACTATTTTTGGTTGCGATAATCGCTTCTAGTGTGGGCGCATTCCTCGTTTCATCTCATTTTTTGTTGAATTTTGTCAACATCTCATTCTATATTGCATTGTTTTTTATTCTTATAGGTGGTTTTTTATTCATATTTCAAAACGGATTTTTTAACGTAACAATTTACGCATTCCAAAGAGTATTTGGTACGAATAAAAAAATTGACTCTTTAATTGAAGAAGCAGAGGAACCTATCGATAAGAAAGAACGTATTTATAAAACATATTCATTCAAATGGACGTATCCGATTTGTATTACCGGTATCGTACTTGGGTTGTTCTCGATCCTCATTAGCTTTACTATTTTGATGTAGTTTGCAAACACTATTCCATATGATATAATAATCAGCAAAACATTTTGTTATAAAACTTTAGTTCTTTCATATTAAAAGAGCTTAGGTAACAATAAATAAATTTATATGTATGCGATGATAAAGAAGAGTACATATTGGGGCAATTTCAGAGAGCTTGTGGCTGGTGTGAACAAGTAATTGTACAGTATGGAATGGGCTTTTGAGCACCAAACCGAACCGAAAGTAGTAGGCTTTGGCGTTATATCCAGACGTTATTATGGATCTTGAGAGATTTCACAGCTATGAAATAATTAGGGTGGTACCGCGGTCCATTCGTCCCTATGTAATTTGGGATGAATGGGCTTTTTTGTATGCCTTCTCTTCCCCATCGCACATTCAATTTTAGGAGGAATTACTTATGTCAGTTATCTTTTCTGGTATTCAGCCAAGCGGAACAATTACACTTGGAAACTATTTAGGAGCTATGAAGCAATTTACAGAGCTTCAAAATGAACACGACTGTTATTTCTGTATTGTAAACCAACATGCGATTACAGTACCTCAAGATCCCGTACAACTTCGTAAAAACATTCGCAGTCTTGCTGCACTTTATGTAGCATGTGGCATCGATCCTGAAAAAGCTACTTTATTTGTACAATCAGAAGTACCAGCACACGCTCAACTAGGATGGATTATGCAATCAGTTGCTTACGTTGGAGAATTAGAGCGTATGACGCAATATAAAGATAAATCTTCTGGTAGAGATTCAGTTCCAGCTGGATTACTAACGTATCCACCATTAATGGCTGCTGATATTTTACTTTACAACACTGAAATCGTACCTGTTGGTGATGATCAAAAACAACATATGGAATTAACACGCGACCTAGCAGAGCGTTTCAACAAACGCTTCCGTGAAGTGTTCACTGTTCCTGAAATTCGTATTCCAAAAGTAGGAGCTCGCGTTATGTCATTAACAGAACCTACGAAAAAAATGAGTAAATCTGATCCGAATCCAAAAGCAATGATCAGTATGCTTGATGAACCAAAAACAATTGAAAAGAAAATTAAAAGTGCTGTAACTGATTCTGAAGGTATCGTGAAATTTGATAAAGAAAACAAACCTGGAATCTCTAACTTATTAACAATCTACTCTTCATTCTCTGGAAAAACAGTTGAAGAAATAGAAGCAATGTACGAGGGAAAAGGATACGGAGACTTCAAAGGCGACCTAGCACAAGTAGTCGTAGAAGCAATTCGTCCAATCCAAGACAAATATAACGAACTAATCAACTCACCAGAACTAGACGAAATTCTAGACAAAGGTGCAGAAAAAGCAAACCGCGTTGCATTCAAACAACTACGCAAAGTAGAAAACGCAATGGGATTAAGTAGAAAACGTAGGTAACTTATAAAGCGGAGGCAGCTCGTTCAGCTCTGACTGGCTAAGGTTCTTTCGCATAGAAGACGCTTTTTGTCTTCTTATGCGGAAGGTTCTTAGACACGAAGAGCTTGCTGCCAGAGCTGGATTACTACATAAAGCGGAAGCGGCTCGTTCAGAATGTGAGGAGGATGGAGTTCCTGACGCAGAGGCGTTTTTTGCCTCGCAGGAAGGCGCGAAGCCACCGAACATTCTTGGTCACCTCCATAAAAAAAACCGCCAATTGGCGGTTTTTTTAATTTACCTTCTGCTCATTTTCCATTTCCCATAACTTTTCAAAAAACGGCTGTCCTTTTACAAGGCGCTCACATAATTGCTCGTGCTTCTCAGACCATCCAGTTTTCGCTTCATCATAAAGTTTAGCCCAAACATCTTCAAACTCCATATGTTGGACCATTCCGTACGCTGATGGATCCCACTCTGTGAACCAATAGCGAATTTCAGCTGGATTTTTCGTTGTATGTAATTGATCTAATGCCATAAATAATAATTGTTTTAACTGTCTTTCTTTACGAGTTAGGCCGTTCATAATGAAAGGCGACGGCGATAAAATATGATGTTCTTTTTCAATCTCTTCCACTTGGAACTCATACTTTTCTGCTTGCACATTCTCTACCATCTCATATACCATCTGTTCTTGACGCGGTATAAGCCTACTTTTTCTAATTGGCACATTATAGCCGATTGAATCAATCGCAATAATTCCTTTTCCATCTGTAACTACAAAACAATATTCTTGTTGCAAACGTTCGTGATTTTTACGAATATAAGCCTTATGATATACGTCTTCCAATAATTTTTGCGGAAGCTCTAATAATTCGTTCTCGATGTAATGATATAATGTGGCATCTACTTTTAATAATGGCACTTGATCTAATAGCTCAATCGTATCATCTTTCCGCCATTCGTAAAAATGACAAACGTTATACCCATTCTCTTCACCTTCAAACCAATTTACCCATACATCATGTAGATATAACATTCACTACCCCTCACTTCACTACTGTTTGTACCAATCATTATGTTCAGTTTTGCTTAACTTTATTCCACTTGAGGAAATATATTCTAATTATTATTTTTTCTTCTATAATATTAAAAAAACAGGAGATAGCTCCCCTGTTTTTCATGAAACATGAAATGTATTTGCTTTATTCAATATTTCTTTCGCATCTATAGATAATAAAGAAAGTGTATTTTCTCCTTCAAATGCTACACAATCTTTCACAATATGAAATCCAAGTGCATAGCCAAGCATTTTCGGATACGAGTGCAGTCCATTTAATAAAACATCATGCTCCCTCGTACCTCTCTTTACGCCTATTCGTTCTTGTATTGAATTCCTCCAATAATAAATAGCATCTTCTTTTGAAATGTAAGTAGTCCACGGTGCGCATCTTTTTTCTGTATACCTTTCATACACAGCTTGCTCAGCTAACCCTTCCATAATCATCGTATCAAGTAATGTATACTCTGTTTCTTTCGTCTCAATTTGATGTAACCTACATATATGATGGTATTCATGCGTTAATAAAGCTTTTAGTTCCTCTACTGAATTACGTCCACATACGAATAAGAAAATAACGTGACGCATAGATAAGCCAGCCTTCCCGTTATATTCCTCTTGTACAGTTCGATTGTATGAATCTGATAATAAAATAAAGATAGGGACATCTGGACCTTTTAGCCAACCTTTCAATTTTTCATACTCCATGCTAAGTTCTTTCCAAATTTCTTTCTTCTCTAACTCTTTAATTTCCTGTTCCCCCCGCATTACTGGGCGATACATACCTTTAGAGATTAAAAAGCGATACAGCCTCTCTTTTGGCAATGGAATATACTTTGTAAATTTCTCACAAAGCTTCTCTGGACGTCCATAATACAGATGTAACCATTCTGCCGTTTCAACAACCCCCAACCTTCATCCCTCCTTTTCTTATGTATATGCAAAAAAGAAAGGAACGTAAAGGTGATTAAAAATAAATAAGGTGTCTTTTCGTAATACTTTACGAAAAGACACCTTATTGTACATATTATTTATATGCTTTAAATACTAATACTGCGTTATGACCACCGAATCCTAATGAATTACTTAATACAGCTCGCACTTCTTGATGCCTCGCTGTATTTGGTACGTAATCTAAATCACATTCTGGATCTGGTGTTTCATAGTTAATCGTCGGAGGAATTACTCCGTCTGTAATTGATTTAATAGAGAAGATCGCTTCAACAGCACCAGCTGCTCCTAATAAATGACCTGTCATTGATTTCGTTGAGCTAATCGCTACTTTATATGCATGCTCACCGAAAGTTTCTTTAATTGCCATCGTTTCATACTTTTCATTTGCATCTGTACTTGTACCATGTGCATTAATGTAATCAATATCTTTTGGCTCTAGACCTGCATCAGCTAAAGCTTGACGCATCGCACGAACTCCGCCTTCACCGCCAGGAGCAGGCATTGTAATATGGAACGCATCACCAGTTGCACCGTAACCAGCAATTTCCGCATAAATGTGAGCACCACGTGCTAATGCGTGCTCTAATTCTTCAAGAATAAGAATTCCTGATCCTTCACCCATTACGAAACCGCTACGATTTTTATCGAATGGGCGGCAAGCCGTTGCTGGATCTTCATTGAATGTTAATGCTTTCGCTGAGCTAAACCCAGCGAATGCCATACTTGTTAATGGCGCTTCTGCTCCGCCTGTTATCATCGCATCAGCATCACCGCGCTGGATTACTTTAAACGCATCACCAATTGAGTTTGCTCCAGATGCACAAGCTGTTACAGAGCAAGTATTAATTCCTTTCGCTCCTGTAGCGATTGACACTTGACCTGCTGCCATATCTGGAATCATCATTGGTACGAAGAATGGGCTCACGCGGCGCGGACCTTTTTCAGTAAAAATCTTAAATTGTTCTTCGTATGTTTCCATACCACCAATACCAGAACCAACCCATACACCAATGCGTGGTGCATTTTCTTCTGTAATTTCAAGCTTCGCATCCGCAACTGCCATTTTCGCTGCTGCTACTGCATATTGCGTAAAGCGGTCCATACGGCGCGCTTCTTTTTTATCTATATATTTTTCGACTTCAAAGTCGTTAATTTCTGCTGCTACTTTTGCAGGAATTTGTTCTGAATCTATTCTTGTAAGTCGTCCGATTCCGGATACACCGTTTTTAATGTTTTCCCAAGCTGTTTCAACATCTGTTCCGATCGGTGTAACAGCTCCTAGCCCTGTAATTACGACCCTCTTTTTTTCCATACAAAATACACTCCTTTTTTTCTCTCAGTCCTTATTTACCCCAACGAAGAGCTACTGCTCCCCATGTTAACCCGCCGCCAAAACCGACTAGTATAATTAAATCACCATCTTGAATACGTCCATTTTGCAATTCCTCTACCATTGCAATTGGAATTGAAGAAGCCGATGTATTACCGAACTTTTCAATTGTCATACTCATTTTTTCTTTCGGTAAATTTAATCTTTCTCTTGCAGATTCCATAATACGAATATTCGCTTGATGTGGTACTAAGAAGTCCACATCCTCTTTCGTAAGTCCCGCTTTTTCTAACACGCGAAGACAGGAATCACCAAGTTGGCGAACAGCAAATTTAAAGACTTCTCTGCCGTTCATCATAACATACTCGTCTTGATAAAGATGCTTACCGCCACTTCCGTCCGCTCCTAATTCAAAAGAAAGTACACCTTTTCCTTCCGAAACAGCTCCCATTACGATAGCACCTGCTCCGTCCCCAAATAGTACTGCTGTATTTCGATCGTTCCAGTCTACAATTTTAGATAGTTTGTCACTACCAACGACTAATACATTTTTATAAGTTCCCGTTTGAATAAATTGCTGCGCTGTAATCATTCCGTACATAAAGCCAGCACATGCTGCACTTAAATCCATTGCTGCTGCGTGTTTTGCGCCAATTGCTTCTTGGATTACACAAGCTACTGCTGGGAATGCGCGATCTGGCGTTACTGTTGCCACTAAAATAAGATCGATATCCTCTCCGCTAATCCCGGCATCTTCAAGTGCTTTTTTAGAAGCCTCTACCGCCATATATGAAGTATCTATTGTATCATCGGCAATGCGTCTTTCTGCAATTCCCGTTCTCGTACGAATCCATTCATCAGATGTATCTACGATTTTCTCTAAATCGTGATTTGTGACTACTTTTTCTGGCACATATCTTCCGATCCCTAAAATGCCCACGTTCACATCGCAGCCCTCCGTTTTATATCAATTATTATGACTTGGTACTAATTTTAAAACATAAATGTACTTTTGTCTAGAATATATTTCAGCTAAAAAAATAAGACAGCGTATTACTAACTTTATTTTTCATTAAAAGAAACAGAAAAATCCCTATCCTTTCAAAAGATAAACTTCCCAATACTTTTGACCTTACTCCGCTCGCAACAAAAAAAGCCCTTACCGCTTCTATCCACAGCTCGAGCCTCTCTCCCATCAAAAAGAAGGATTTGGTTTTATTCTTTATCTGCTTTCCCTTCAAAACTAAGACCTTCTCCTCATAACCTTCCACTTTAGCCTCATCATCCCTCTGGTTTTCACTCCACTCGCAACAAAAAAAGACCCCAACCGCTTCTATCCACGGCTCGAGCCTCTCTTCCATCAAAAAAGAAGGGTTTTTTTATTCTTTATCTGCTTTCCTTCAAAACTAAGACGTTCTCCTCATAACCTTTCCCTTTAACCTCATCATCTCTCTGGTCTTACCTCGCTCGAAATAAAAAAAGGCCCTTACCGCTTCTATCCACGGTTCGAGCCTCTCTTCCATCAAAAAAGAAGGGTTTGGTTTTATTCTTTATCTGCTTTCCCAAGCTCATATGCTTCGCCCATTACTTTCATCAATAGCTCTAACACCGGCTGTGCTTTCTCCATATCAAGTGCAATTCCATTAGAATCTAAAATTGCCTTTGCTTCTGGTAAATGCTTCATTGCGATTTGTAAAAATTGCATACTTTTTTCGTTCATGTAATCTCTTCCTCTCCATTAAAGCTTTTCAATCAATTATCCATACAATAGTGTAACACGCATGCTACCCTTCGTATAACTCTTTATATTTTTTCATATGTGCCAATTGTTTATTTAAACCGAATTCTACTGGTGTATTTTTTTGAATAGAAATAACCTCTACAGCTTCATCCCTTACTTCCACATTTTTGTTATTTACTTTATCATCTGCATGTAAAAGACTCATACCTTTTTCCCATAACTCTTCTTTTCCACTAAGTAAATTATATATACCGAGGTGTTTTACATTCATTCCATTTTCCCATAAATATTCACATACATCTTCAACGTAAAGTAAATCACTTCCTTTTTCTCCATTTATACAACGGCACTCTTTTTCATCAAGTTCTGATAAAATAAGCTGATGATACATCATAAACGACGGTTGCCATGGCCCATATAATGTAGGAACTCGATATGCACTATATTGTAATTCGCCTTTTTTCAACCCTTCTTCCACTTTCGAAAATAGATGTTTGTTTTCGGATTCTTCAGTGCTTCCTATTTCAATAGAAGAAATTAGATTTAACTTTACTTTATTTTTTTCACACATCCTTACGATTCGTTTTAAATATTGTAATATGACCCTTTCATTCCGAAATCCACTTTGCTGATTCGGCTCATACAAGCAAAAATAAACTGTATCGAAACTCTCTTCCTCTACCGATCGCCATCCATCTTCATCCCTTATAGAATAGTACGTAAATAACGCATTCCGCCCAATCAACAATAATTTCTCTTCATTAATTTTTGTCATACTATCAAATTCATCAAAATCAAGACCATATACTTCTACTTCTTCTGCAATCATTTTATTCACAAGGTGATAACCTACAAACGTAAGTGCACCTATAATCAGCACGCGTTTCATACCACCAACCCTTTCCCCTTGAAACAAATAGCTCCTCATTTATGTATATGGGAGCTTCACAATTCTTCTTCATATTTTTTAAAGAAATCAGTCGTTTGTCTAACCATTTTATATTTCACATCTTGCAGATGGAATAAAACAGAAGTATCGCATTGATTGAATTGCCTCATTTTCTCGTATTTACGTAACAATTGTTTTCTTCCTCTTTTTTCCTGTGTTGAGACAAAAACTTTAACAGGTACACAAGACGGCAGAAGCGCAAATGATTTCTTATTTATTTTTGATTCTAATTCTTCTTCTTTGGAATCATACGCCAAACTTAATTCCTTCACTAATCTTTTGTAAAAAAACTTATGCTCTTTCTCAAAATCCACATATTCTGGTAAATCTAAACACGGATTTAACATAACGACAGAACGTATACATTCAGGGTATTTGTTCATCATCTCCAGTGCTACAAGCGCTCCCATACCATCTGCCATAATGTGCATTTTCGCATTCAACGTCTCTTTTCTTAGAACGACATCATACAAACGTTTTGCAAGACGAACAGCTCGATCGTTTCCCCAATGCCTTCCGTATAAGTTAGATGAAAAGACCGTATAGCCTTTTTCAATAAGGCCCTGTAAAAAATAAGCTCTCCCTGCATGCTGTGTCCATAAACTTGTACCATTCTCAATAAAATAGTTATAATCTCCTAGGAGCATAACAGAAAATCCATTTGGCTTTTCCGGTAAATAAATTACACATGGTTCTTTTTCTAAGTAAAAAAAACGTTCCGTAATACTCATTTTTCCCCCGCCTTATTTTCTAAACGTATAAAAGTACTCTTTTATAATGTATGAACAGAATGCAAATTTGCGTTGAAAAATCTACAAATATTTTTCTATATTCTTTTTTCAATTGTGTTACAATAAGGACAGATTGAACGAATAGAGGTGTAAAATATGCGTTTCATTTGGGCATTAATTTGGTCGTTCGCACTTGTACATATGATGAGCTATGTAATCGGCTCTATGACTGGCGGTACATACGATTTTAACCAAGCGTCTATTTTCTCAGTTGTTCTTGCGGTATTAGTATTAGCGATTGCAGCTGCGATTCCAAACGAGCCAGTAGAACAACACTAAAAAAAGAGTCCGGATTTTATCCGAACTCTTTTTTTACTTCACGCGCACGACTAATTCGTTATTTTCTACATCAACCACTACGTGACTATTGTCAGTAATCACTCCTGCAATTAATTCTCTCGCTAATTTCGTCTCAACTTGACGCTGTACGTATCGTTTTAACGGACGAGCTCCGTACAGCGGATCGAATCCAGCTTCTACAACAAATTCTTTTGCAGATTCCGTCAATTCTAATGATATGTGGCGATCTGCTAAACGCCCTTGTAATTCTTGTACAATCTTATCAACAATACCTTTAATTTCATTCCTTGTAAGAGGTTTGAATAAAATAATTTCATCGACACGGTTTAAGAATTCTGGTCGGAAATGTCCTCTTAATTGTCCCATTACAAGTTCTCTTGACTCTTCTTTAATAGAACCATCTTCTTCTAGCCCTTCTAATAAGTGAGCAGATCCAATATTTGAAGTCATAATAATAACCGTATTTTTAAAGTCTACTGTACGTCCTTGTGAATCTGTAATGCGTCCATCGTCTAACATTTGTAATAAAATGTTGAATACTTCTGGATGTGCTTTTTCGATTTCATCTAACAAAATAACAGAATATGGTTTACGTCTTACTGCTTCTGTTAATTGACCACCTTCTTCATATCCAACATATCCAGGAGGCGCTCCAATTAAGCGTGACACTGCGTGTTTCTCCATATACTCAGACATATCGATACGAATCATTTGCTCTTCACTGTCAAATAATGTTTGCGCTAACGTTTTTGCAAGCTCAGTTTTACCAACACCTGTAGGGCCTAAGAAAATAAATGAACCAATTGGACGATTCGGATCTTTAATACCAGCGCGAGCACGAAGTACTGCGTCTGATACAAGGCTTACCGCTTCCTCTTGACCGATAACACGCTCTGATAAAATTTGTTCAAGACGTAATAATTTCTCACGTTCACCTTCAACGAGTTTTGCGACAGGAATACCAGTCCACCTTGAAACAATGTCTGCAATTTCTTCTTCACTTACTTCCTCGCGTAATAAACGATTCTCTTGTTTATTATGTGCACCCATCTCTTCCGCTTCTTTTAACTCTTTTTCGATAGCTGGAATTTTCCCGTGGCGAAGCTCAGCTGCTTTATTTAAATCGTAATTTCCTTCTGCTTCTTCTAACTCACGGCGCAAGCGCTCTAAATGTTCACGTAAGTCACGCACTTTATGAATGTCTTCTTTTTCTTTCTCCCATTTCGCTCTCATACTACTTGCAACTTCTTTTAAATCCGATAATTCACGTTGCAATGTTTTTAGGCGCTCTTGACTACCTAAGTCCTTTTCTTTCCCAAGAGCAGCTTCTTCAATTTCCAGCTGCATAATGCGGCGCGTTACTTCATCTAGTTCTGTTGGCATAGAATCAATTTCTGTTCGAATTGTTGCACAAGCTTCATCAACAAGATCAATTGCTTTATCGGGCAAGAAACGATCCGAAATATATCGATCTGATAAAACAGATGCCGCTACAATCGCGCGATCATGAATATTTACACCGTGATAAATTTCAAAACGCTCTTTTAAACCACGTAAAATGGAAATTGTATCCTCAACAGTTGGCTCTTCTGCTAACACTTGTTGGAAACGTCTTTCTAACGCTGGATCTTTCTCAATATATTTACGGTATTCATCTAATGTCGTTGCCCCGATACAATGCAGTTCACCACGCGCTAGCATTGGTTTTAACATATTTCCCGCATCCATCGCTCCTTCTGTTTTACCAGCGCCGACGATTGTATGAAGTTCATCAATGAATAATAAAATGCGACCTTCACTCTTTTTAATTTCATTTAATACAGCTTGCAGACGTTCTTCAAACTCACCGCGGAATTTTGCTCCGGCCACAAGTGCACTCATATCTAAAGCGAAAATTGTTCTATCTTTTAATCCTTCTGGGACATCTTTTTTCACAATACGCTGCGCTAATCCTTCAACGATTGCTGTTTTACCAACACCTGGCTCTCCGATTAAAACGGGGTTATTTTTCGTTTTGCGTGAAAGAATGCGGATCACGCGGCGAATTTCACTATCTCTGCCAATTACAGGATCAATTTTCCCCGCTCTTACTTCAGCCACTAAATCACGGCCATATTTTTCTAACGCTTCATAAGTTGCTTCTGGATTTTGACTAGTCACTCTTTGATTCCCCCGAACTGTCATTAAAGACTGTAATAAGTTATCTTTCGTAATATAAAATTTTGCGAATAATTGATTTATATCGCCTTTTTCTTCAGAAAAAGCAAGTAATACATGTTCGATTGAAATGTAGTCATCTCGCAATTTCTCCGCTTCTTTTCCTGCTCTTACAAGCAGTTGTTGCAAAGCACCTGTTACATATAATTTCCCTGCCTCTGCCCCGCTTCCAGTTACAGAAGGCTTCTTCTTAATTAAACTTTCTACACCTTGCTTTAACGCTTCTATATCGACATTCATTTTTTGAAAAATACGTACTGTTAATCCGTCTTGCTGCTCTAATAACGTAAGCAATAGATGAACAGTATCTACTTCTTGATGATGATGAGATACCGCTAAAGATTGAGCACTCATAATCGCTTCCTGTGTTTTCGTTGTCATTTGATTTAAGTCCATCTTTACAGCCCTCCAAATGTTTGACTTTCTTTGACCTTTGATTTGATTATACGCCAACTGACTTTTTTATACAATAATTTTGCTTATGTAGTTCAAACTTATTATTGGAAAAAGAAAAAAGTAACATTCATTTTCCTAATCAAAAAAGCCGCAATAACGATTGCGGCTTCTGTTACGGTTTTCTTTTATATGTCCACTGACGGTTATGATTCGTGTTATCTGGAAACTTTTCACCGGCAGTTAATTGTACCATTTGCGGATTTTTCACCATACTTCCCGTTTCACCAATTTCTACGTAAATGCCATCATTTGGCGCCTTTTGCCCTGAACGAAACCTGCGATTTTGTCCCATTTCCATTCTCCTTCCATGACGTCTTGCCTCATTAGTATATCCATTTTAAAAGAAAGCTTTTCTGTCATGTTTAGGAAACAAGTACTACGGTTTACCCATGTACATATATATAATTACACAAGCTTAAGCAGGAATTATTGGCATATTTGTTGAAAAAAAAGAAACCAACCTACTTTAGGCCAGTTTCAAAGGAGAGTCAAACATATACGAGAAGATTACATGTTCATTATAAGTCGCATCATTCAAACAATGTAACCCTTTTCACAAATTGTACATAATGAAAGAAACATTGTTTGAACTTCCTAAAAAGATATTGACTTTTCCTAATTTCCAACGAGAAATAGTAGACACCACAGCGCTTCGCGACGTAAGATGGATATATAGTGAAACTTTCATCTACAGTAGTTTCACCCAGTCTAACCTCTTATTTCTGCATATAAAAAACGGAAATACAGATAGAATCAAAAAATTTATTATAAGAGGTGAAATTATGAACAAACAACATTTAATCGCATTAGACTTAGACGGAACTTTATTAACAGACAACAAAATAATTTCTCCAAGAACGAAAAACACAATTGCAAAAGCAAAAGAACAAGGACATATTGTCGTTATTTCAACAGGGCGTCCATTCCGCGCTAGTTACGATTATTATAAAGAACTTAGCCTTAACACACCAATCGTAAACTTTAATGGAGCTTACGTGCATCACCCTCTTGATTCAAGTTGGGGAACACATCACTCTCCTCTTGAACTTTCAACAGCGCAAGAAATCGTCCGAGCTTGCTTTGATTTCGGCGTGAAAAATGTCTATGCTGAAGTCATCGATGATGTGTATGTCCGTGAAATTGATGAAGATAAAAAACATATTTTTGAATTCGGTTCTCCAAAGATTTTCACAGGAGATTTATTAAATATTTTAAACGACCATCCAACTTGCTTATTAATCGATGCACATGACGAGCATTCTGCTGCAATTCGCCAACATTTAACAGATATGCATGCTGAAGTCATCGACCATAGAAAATGGGGTGCGCCTTGGCCAATTATTGAAATTGTAAAAAGCGGATTAAATAAAGCTGTCGGATTACAAAAAATTTCAGGCCATTATAATATTCCTAAAGAGCGAATTATCGCTTTTGGTGATGAGGATAACGACTTTGAAATGATCGAATTTGCTGGTCATGGAATCGCAATGGGTAATGCGATTCCTGAATTAAAATCACTCGCAAATCATACGACATTAACGAATGAAGAAGATGGTATCGCTCTATATTTAGAAGAGGTTCTTGGATTGTAATCTAAAAATTCCCTGCTTATAGTTTCTCGCCAAACGCTCATACTATTATTAGACGCAAGAGAAAGCGCGTCAATTGTTTTCAGCTAAATAAAGGGGGTTTTTCGAATGGGTAAAAAGAACAAATCAAAGCGTTTTATCCAGCAAGGAGCCGATGCTGTTATGAAGCATGATGCAAGATTCCCGTACAGAGGTACATTAGCTGAGGCAGAAAAAGCGAGAAGTAACTCTTCATTTGGAGGGGTTTAAATGGGGAACTTACTATTCCAACAAGCTAGAGACGCTGTTTCAAGTGCCGTTTCTTGTTCAAGTGGCGCTGAACAACAGGAACTCGTTTATAGAGCAAAAAACTCTTTGCACTCTGCTTATGCAAACTCTTCAACTGCTGAAAAAGTTCAGCTACGTGAAATGCAGGAGCAATTGCAAAACATTACGAATTCGCATTAAAAAAGGAGGACCAGCTTTGGTCCTCCTTAATCTTTTCTAAACAATCCAAACACACCGACCGTTTGCAGTATATTTGTAAATGCACCTGGGTCCACTTGTTTAATAACCCTCTCTAATTCGTACAACTCGTAACGAGTAATAACAATCATTAACATTTCTTTATTTTCATTTGTATAAGCACCTGTTGCTGGTATAGTTGTAATCCCCCTCACTAAGCGAGAGTGAATCGCTTTTCGCACATCTGCCCCGTTCTTTGTAACAATTAATGCCGTAATCTTCACATGACGGGTATGAATCGCATCAATAATTCTCGTTGATACATACAAAGTGACTAAAGTATATAATGCCTTTTCCCATCCATACACGTAGCCAGCAGCGATAATGATAAGTGCATTAAAGAAGAAAAAATACGTGCCGACAGGCTTATCTTTTATTTTTGATAAAATCATAGCAATAATATCTAGACCACCTGTAGAAGCCCCCCACTTTAAAGCAACCCCTACCCCAATCGCTGAAATAATCCCACCAAAAATCGCATTCAATATAATATCGTGCGAAACCGCTCTAACTGGGATAATTTCTAAAAACAAAGTCATAAATACAACACAAAGAAAACTAAAAAATGTAAAGGCCTTCCCAACCTTTTTCCACGCTAAAATAACGACAGGAATATTAAACAAACTAAACAATACCCCCGTAGATATATGAATAGATAAAAAGTCACCTAATATTTGTGACAATAATTGAGACAATCCAGCAAAACCACTCGCATACACTTTCGCTGGTGTTAAAAATAAATTCATCCCAATCGCATTTAATAAACCCGCAATAATTACAACGACTAACTTCTTAATAAGTTCAGTATAATTCAGCTTCAAATCCATTTCTAATCCACCTTTAGTATTCATAAATGCACCGCTATACATAGTCTTTACGAAAAAGGAAATGATAAACATACAACGTTTAGAAATGGAGTTGATACATATGCCACATACTAGCGATAACGACAAAAAAGCACGCGACAATAATGCAAAGCGCACTCAAAAAAATGAACAAGAGCAAAAAAATATTCAGCAAGGAAAACGTGCATATTCTAAGAAAACCGATCACCTTTGATTACATCGTACATCAACGTTAATGTTGATGTACTTTTTTTACATTTTGCAGGAAAAAAACATTAAAAATTCACTTCATGTTCACTTCTATATTCTACAATAGCGATAACATATTCGGATGAGGTGTTAGCATGAAAGGAAAAAGTACATTCATTATCACTGCACTAATAAGTATATTAATGCTATCTGCTTGCGGACAAAAAAATGACTCGGCCACAATCGCTACAACAACAAACTCAACCATTACGAAGAGCGATTTCGAAAAACAATTGAAAGATCGATACGGAAAAGACACGCTATACGAAATGGTAGCACAAGATGTTATTACTAAAAAATATAAAGTATCTGATGATGCAGTAGATAAAGAAGTAGAAAAAGCAAAAGATCAATATGGAGAACAATTCAAAGCAACACTAGAAAATAATCGTTTAAAAGATGAAGAAGATTTCAAAAATCAAATTAAATTCAAACTTGCATTGAATGAAGCGATTAAACAAAGCGTTACAGAAAAAGATGTGAAAGACCACTATAAACCAGAAATTAAAGCTAGTCACATTTTAGTAAGTAACGAAAATGAAGCGAAAGAGATAAAGAAGAAATTAGATACCGGCACTTCATTTGAAGAATTAGCAAAACAAGAATCTCAAGATTTAGCATCAAAAGATAATGGCGGAGACCTCGGATACTTCGGGGCAGGAAAAATGACACCTGAATTTGAAAAAGCTGCCTACAAATTAAAGCCCGGCCAAATTAGCAATCCCGTAAAATCACCAAACGGCTATCACATTATTAAACTAACTGATAAAAAAGATTTACAACCTTACGATAAAGTGAAAGACTCTATACGTAAAGACTTAGAAGAAGAACGTCTTGCCGACCCTTCCTTCGGTCAAAAATTATTACAAGGTGAATTAAAAAAGGCGGATATTAAAATAAACGATAGTGACTTGAAAGATACATTTTCTCATCTTTTTGGGAAAGAGAACTAAAATAAAGCACGATCTTATTGAAAAAATAAGATCGTGCTTTTTTAATCTTCTATCAACATTTTTAACTTTTTCTTCAAGATTTTATAATGCCAAGTGATATGATCTAATTCTACCTCCATTTTAATTCGATGCTTATACCTCTTTCTCTAACAAGTTATATGCATTTCAAAATTAACCACGGATACCACAATACCTCTTCTGCCTCAATTTCCCCATCATCAATTAAATGGATAATCTGCTTTGCATCTTCATACTTATCAACAAGTGATAATTCATTTAATTTCTTACCAAAATCCTCTTGTAAATTATTATGAATAAAAGAATAAAAATTATTGTTACTAAAACCACATATATCAAATCCTAATATTTCATCGTTCTCAACATCAGCAGGTAATGCACTTTCGATAAAATCATATATAGAAACTTCAAAATCATTTTCTTCTCGCTCATTCATTAAGAAATCCGTCCGATACTCTTCTGAAAAATGCAAACTAATAATCTCTAAATTTTCTATCCCTTTTAAATAATTTCGCTTAAAGAATCTCGCATCTTCTAAATTTTTAAAAGCATTCGGCCACGAGAACTTTTCTTCTTCCATTAGTGTATCTAAAAAAGATTGTCCACTTTCACGTTCCTCTTTACTAATCTTCAACCTTCCATTTATCATCTGAGCAATAGGATCATTTTTATTTGAATTACACCAAGGGAAAAACCAATAATCCGGAAATGTAGGCCGAATCCCATTACATATTGTTAAAATCTTTTGTGATAGCCCCTCAATATTGCATTCTTTATAGATAAGTTCCCTATCGTAGGAAATTATGAGGTATCCGGAACTATAATATTTCATTTACATACCTCATTTCTTTTCAATCAAAATTAAATTCAAACTCTCTCTCATATAGATATAACTATCTATCCCTTCTATATTTTTAAAAATATTCCTCTTCCAATGATTCTCTTACTCCCTTTCTCCTTTTGTGCCGAACGTAAAAAGAACTACCTCCTCCCTAATAAACTTAGAGAAAAAATAGTTCTTTTTCATTTATCTTATTTCTTAAAGTAAGTCCAGCCTTCTTCTTGGTAAATCTTTTCTTCTTTCATCAGTTTACCAAGTGCGCGCTTAAAGGCAGCTTTACTCATATTGAAACGTTCTTTAATGTCTTCTGGGTTGCTCTTATCCCAAAACGGCATCGCTCCGCCTCGTTCTTCCATATATGCATAAAGTACTGCTGCATCATCTTCCATTCCTTCTTCTTTACGAGGAAGAAGTGAAATGTTAATTGTACCGTCATCTTTTACGTCAATAATACGACCTGTTACGCGCTCACCGATGCGGACTTGTTCTTTTCTTTCTGTATGGTGTAAGAAAGCACGGAAATGCTCGTCAGTTAGTATGAATGAACCAACTTGAAGTGAGCGATACACACGTCCATTTACGTTTTTATTACGCATAGATGGCGTTGCATCTACGATAATTTCTTGCATATCACTGTCTCTTGCCGGAAGAGCAATTAAACGATCACGATTCGTTAATTTTAACGTACAATATAATTCGTCGCCTTCTTGAGGCCATACTGGCATATAAATTGGAAACTCATCAAGTGGAATTAGTATATCTTTTGATACACCAATATCAACAAACACACCTAAACTAGGAATAACTTCTACAACCTTTACCCAATTCCAATCATGTGTTGTAATAATTGGTTCCTTCATTGTTGCTGAAATACGATTTTGGTGATCAAGGTATAAGAATACATCAATCGTATCGCCTTCTGCAATTTCTCCAGCTAATTCGTTTTTATGTAGGAAGATTTCTTCCTCTTCGTTTCCAACCATATATCCGATTTCCGTTTCGCGTAAAACAGTTACCTGTTCAATCGATCCTAATTGCAAATACATATTTTTTAATTCCCTTCTCTATATATAAAGTTATCTTTTTTATCATTCCAAACAAAAGTTAATTATAACACGATTTTTCCTTTATTTGTCCAACTGCCCAAAATTCACTATAATTAAATAAAGACTGTATCTATAGGACTATATTCCCCTACGGATGATCCGTCAAAACACTTAAGTTGCAACACTCTATCTAATCGATGTATTTTCCGCTATACTTTAATATGTATATTACATAGCCTATTTAGGTGCATGAAAAGATAGAAATTTATTTGGAGGTGCTAACTATGGCAAAAGAGAGTTCTTTTGACATCGTTTCGAAAGTAGAATTACCTGAAGTAACAAACGCAATTAACATCGCATTAAAGGAAATCCAAAACCGATATGACTTTAAAGGTAGTAAAAGTGATATTAAATTAGAAAAAGAAGTACTTGTTTTAACTTCTGATGACGAGTTCAAATTAGACCAAGTAAAAGACGTTCTAATTTCTAAGCTTGTAAAACGTAACGTTCCAATTAAAAACTTGGACTACGGAAAAGTTGAAACTGCATCTGGTAATACTGTTCGCCAACGTGCAACTCTGCAACAAGGTATCGATAAAGATAACGCGAAAAAAATTAACAACATCATTAAAGAAATGAAATTAAAAGTAAAAACGCAAGTACAAGATGACCAAGTACGCGTAACAGCGAAAAGCCGTGATGACTTACAAGCAGTAATCGCAGCCGTTCGCAGCGTCGACTTACCAATCGACGTACAGTTCATTAACTACCGCTAAGAAAAAAAGATCCTCTATCTATACAGAGGATCTTTTCTTTTTAACCGCAATTAAAAAAGCAATAAATAATACGTTCACACCGACTATTAAGGAGATAAACAACCAATTCACACCTGTTTCTTCGCTAACTTTATACACATTCGACTCTTCGCGCTTTAAAACAAGATAAAACTTTCCGTTTTCTTCTCTTATAATTTCGTCTTCTAACAATCCTCTTAACTCTTGTTTTTCACCAATTGCACTTACAGGTAAGGAAACCTTTTTCGTCTCTTTCGTATTATTAATCGCTACTAGTGTTACTTCATCTTTATACTTTCGTTTTAATACACTCATTCCATCTTTATCATATAGAAGTTCAAACGTACCACGTCGTAAAGATGGTCTCGCTTGTCTAAGTTCACCTAGCTTCGTTATGTGCTGCATAAACTTTTCATCAGATTTGAAATCCATTAATCGTCTATTATCTGGAGCATCTCCCCCGTCTAATGCGATTTCAGTTCCGTAATAAATATTCGGTATCCCCGGGGATGTTAATAAGTAAGTGATCGCTAGTTTTAAACGAGACGGTGGGTAATACATATTTTCTTTTGCAATACGTGCAAATCTCTTTGTTTCTTGATTATCTAAAAACGTAGCGAATTCCTCTTCTTTTCCGCTCACATCATATAAAGGTTTCACAGACATATCTGCTTTTGAAAATGACTCTACTATTTTTTTATAGTACTCATTATCTTCCTTTGTCATAATGCGAAAATCTTTCTTTACCTTCTGCAAATCCTTTTGCACTTCATCCCAAAAAGCACGCGGCTTTTTTTCACTATGTATCACATAACTTCCGTCTAAATCAACTTCTTTTATCCACCATTTCATCGAGTCTATTAATTGTTGCTCATTTTCTGCATACGGAAATTGAAAGACAACTTTCATTCCTTTTTGATGAGCCACTTTTACAAGTTCTTTCACATCATTTTCTGTTCCGAAATGTTCATTTACTTTTTGAAAGTTTCGAACGCCTAATCCATCATACTTTTCACTTTCAAAAAGCGGCGAAAGCATAATAGTAGTAAATCCCATTTCTTTTATGTAGTCCAATCTTTTTATAATCCCTCTTATATCTCCGCCCTGATACCCTTCTAAATTACCAACGTCTAACTGTTTGTCATTTTTCGGTTCTCCGTTATTAAAGCGATCAATCATAATGGAATATATAACTTCATCTCGCCATTCCCTTTTTTCTTCCGCAAAAGTATGTACTGGTACAAACAAAATAACAGCTAAACAAAAACAAATGAATAGTTCCTTAGTCCATATTTTTTTCACACGCATCCCCCAAACTTCTAATTGTAAGAATATTATACCAATTATTAGAACAAATCGCATACGTTGATTTTATCCATCCAAAATACCTAATGTTAGATTTTCTAACATCACTTAAAAAGTTTTCTGAATTTTTAGTTGATTTTTCTTTTTATTTCGAATATGATATGAAACATAACAAGAAGATGTTATTTTTTCTAACATCATAGGAGGAGAGAGAATGAATACGGGAGATACAGTTTTTATGTTTGTAACGACAGTAATGGTCATGTTGATGACACCAGGATTGGCACTTTTTTACGGGGGCATGGTTCGCAGTAAAAACGTACTCAGCACGACAATGCATAGTTATAGCGCAATGGCTATCGTTTCGATTCAATGGATTGTTATCGGCTATTCTTTATCATTCGGACCAGATTGGCACGGACTTATCGGCAATCTCGATTGGTTCGCTCTAAACGGAGTTACCTACGCACCAAATCCAGACTACTCATCTACTATTCCTCACAATTTATTTATGATGTTCCAACTCATGTTCGCTATTTTAACTCCCGCTTTAATTTCAGGTGCATTCGCCGAAAGAATGCGATTTTCTGCCTTTCTTATTTTCATCCTTCTTTGGACAACAATCGTTTACAATCCTGTCGCTCATTGGGTATGGGGCGTTGGCGGATGGCTGAGAGAACTCGGCGCGTTAGACTTCGCTGGCGGTAATGTCGTTCATATCACATCTGGTGTTGCCGGTCTTGTATTAGCTATTTTCCTTGGAAAACGAAAAAACATAAGCGGCACCTCTCCTCATCATTTACCATTTACAATGTTAGGCGCAGGCTTACTCTGGTTCGGCTGGTTCGGTTTTAACGTCGGTAGTGCATTATCTTTAAATGACGTAGCTTTAACTGCATTTATTAATACAAATATAGCCGCCGCTGCCTCAGCTCTAACTTGGATGCTTTCTGAATGGTTCTTCCAATCAAAACCGACTGCGATGGGAGCTGCTTGTGGGGTTGTTTCTGGTTTAGTCGCAATTACGCCGGCTTGCGGATTCGTTACACCTTTCTCCGCTCTTCTTATCGGAGCAATTGGCGGTATATTATGCTTTGGCGCTGTCTTCTTCTTAAAAACGAAGTTCGGATACGACGATACACTCGATGCATTTGGATGCCACGGCATCGGAGGAACTTGGGGTGGTATTGCAACTGGACTATTTGCAACCACTACTGTAAACGGTGATGGCGCTAACGGATTATTTTACGGAAACGCAGCTCTCCTTTTCAAACAACTTGTAGCAATAGGAGCAACATATGCATTCACAATCATAATGACGTATGCCATTATTAAAGCGATCAACTTCTTCCTCCCTGTTCGAGTCGATGAGCATGAGGAACATATGGGGCTTGATATTTCGATGCATGGGGAGAAAGCTTATGAGTATACTGAGCGAGTGAACTAAAAAAAGAGAGGCAATCTATTGGTAGTAGATTGCCTCTCTTTTTATTGTACAGGGCGGCAGCATACCCCGCCTTGTATTTTCGTAAATATATCAACGTTTTTTCAAATATATCGATTTACCAACAAATTCCGACATAACTAAAACGAAAAATACCCTGCATGATTTTACACAAAAAAGACGACCGTTTAACAGTCGTCTTTTCCTATTTATTTCGGAGTATTCCCTACATATTGCGTAATATCAACATTTAAAGCTTGCGCTAAGCGTATTCCATACTCTTGATCTGCACGGAAGAAATTACAAACAGCTAATAATTTCGTGCGCTCATTTACGTCTTTTAAGTCATTTGTTAAGTTTGCAATTAAGTTATCTTGCTCTTCTTTAGAGAATGAACGGTAACGCTCACCCGCTTGCTTGAAATCATTTGGTTTGTCAATTTTTTCACGAGATACGTAGCCTTCTACTTTCATAGTTGAATCGCGGTAAGTTGGGTCTTCAACTGGATTTTCAGTATGACGGCTCGGTTCGTAGTTTATTGTAGATGGGTTTTGATCCACTTGCATCGCACCATCACGTTGTTGATTACGAACAGCTGCGTATGGGCAGTTTACAGGAATTTGTAAATAGTTTGCACCAAGGCGGTAACGCTGTGTATCTGGGTAAGAGAATAAACGACCTTGCAATAATTTATCTTCAGATGGTTCAATACCATTTACAGTTGCACTTGGAGAGAACGCCACTTGTTCTACTTCCGCAAAGAAGTTTTTCGGGTTACGATTTAACGTCATCGTCCCTACTTCAATTAATGGGAAACGATCTTCTGGCCATACTTTCGTCGGATCTAATGGATCGAAATCTAAAGAATCCGTTTCTTCTAGTTGCATCACTTGTACGTGTAAATCCCACTTCGGATAATTTCCTTTTTCGATTGCATCGAATAAATCACGAGTTGCATGATTGAAGTCTTTTCCTTGCACTTGCTCGACTTCTTTTGCACTTAAGTTACGCACACCTTGCTGTGGCTTCCAATGATATTTAATGTAAACAATTTTACCTTCTGCATTAATCCATTTAAATGAATGTACGCCGAATCCTTCCATTTCACGGTAGTTTGCCGGTGTACCATAATCAGAAAATACCCACGTCATCATATGTGTAGATTCTGGAGTTAACGTCATGAAATCCCAGTAACGATCTGGTGTTTGAACATTTGTATCAGGTGCTGGCTTTAATGAATGCACCATGTCAGGGAATTTAATTGCATCACGAATGAAGAAAACTGGTAAATGGTTACCTACGATATCGTAGTTTCCTTCTTCTGTATAAAATTTAACAGCGAACCCACGCGGATCACGAGCTGTCTCTGGGGAGCCTTGACCATGAATAACCGTTGAGAAACGAACGAATACAGGTGTTTCAGTTCCTTCATTTTGTAAAAACGCTGCTTTCGTATATTGTTTCATGCTGTTTTTCGTTACGAATACACCGTGAGCACCTGCACCACGTGCATGCACAACGCGCTCTGGAATACGTTCACGATCAAAGTGCGCAAGTTTTTCTACTAAATGATAGTCTTCTAACAATACCGGTCCACGGCGACCAGCTGTACGAGAATTTTGGTTATCTCCAACTGGAGCACCTTGGTTTGTTGTTAAGCGATTATTTGGATTCATCAAGGGGATCCTCCTCTTTCTCTCATAGTAATTATTATTTATTTAAAATCATTATAAACTAATTATTATTCAAAATTAAATCATTGTCAACTGTTTCCTTCATTTTTTTGGAAGCAATTTCAGCTAAACAATCAATAAATACAGATTGTGAATTGGGCATATTTAGTCTAAAATATGCGGCATTTAATTCATCAGTTACAACTTTACATTCATAATCGGTGTCATATAAAACTTCTAAATCGATCAATTTGTTTTAAACCTAAGTAACAAACAAATTCATACTCTGTAAACATTTTATTCATTGAATCTGTTAATTTATGCGCCTGCTCTTTCATTATTTTCCCAAGCGGTGAAATTCCACTAATTGCTTTATACCGTCCGATTAAATTTTGGAGCGCTTCTTCAGAGATTGCTTACGCCCATGACGAATGTGAGTATAATAAGCTTCTACATCATCTAATGACTCCGGTGTTCCATATGCCATTACAAGCAAACCTATTTTCTTCTTCGTCATCTATATAGCACCTCAATTTTGGAAATGAGAATCTTTTTCAAGAACATTTGTTTCCAATTATAACAAGCAATAATAAGTACGTCAAAATAATAATTCTAAATAAGTATTATTTCTAATATGATTTCGAATTTTATATGACAATTTATTTAAGAAAAAGAGCGGCTCACATAAATATAAGCCGCTCTTTCCCTATTCCTTAATATTCACCCCATACTCTTTAAACCAAACATGAATTTGCGCTAAATGAGCTAAAAGCTGCGGCCCAGTCATTAATTGACCAAACCACGGTTTTTGAAATGCACTGCCGCCAGACTGGATCAATCCGCTCAATTGCTCCTTATCGAACAATTCATGCAAAATTGAGCCTTTATCCGTTAATAAATCTTGGAGCCATACTGTGACTGCTTTCGTATAGTGCGGGTTATGCGTTTTCGGATACGGACTTTTCTTTCTATACAATATATCATTTGGAAGTAATCCTTCTAAAGCCTTACGCAATAGACCTTTTTCGCGGTTTTTATACATTTTCATTTCCCAAGGAATATTCCACGCATATTCGACAAGTCGGTGGTCCGCAAATGGAACGCGTACTTCTAAGCTTGCCCCCATACTCATACGGTCTTTTCTGTCTAATAATGTTGTCATAAACCATACCATGTTTAAATAAAATAATTGTCGTCTCTTCGCTTCTAATGGGCTTTCTCCCTCTAAAATAGGAACTTCTTGAATGGATTCTTCATAGCGTTGTTGTACATATTGTTGTAAATTTAATTTATTTCTCCATTCTTTCTTCAGAAGTTGTTCACGCGCTTCTGTAGAACGCATCCACGGAAATGCACTTGATTGTAAATCATCTTCTCTATAAAACCACGGATAACCGCCGAATATTTCATCTGCACATTCTCCAGATAAACCGACGACAAAATCTTGTTTTATTTCACGGCAAAACCATAATAATGAAGAATCAATATCTGCCATACCAGGCAAATCGCGAACGAGTACTGCTTCTGTTAAATACTGTGCTAGTTGTTCATTAGAAATGACGCAGCGATGATGAATTGTTTGAAATGTCTCTGTCATTAAATTAATAAATGGTGCATCTGAATTCGGCTGAAACGCATTCGCTTTAAAATATTTGTCGTTATCTTCATAGTCAACAGAATACGTGTGCAATTGACCTTTCCCTGATCTTTCATACTCTTTCGCGGCAATTGCTGTGATAGCACTTGAATCTACACCTCCTGATAAAAAAGTGCATAGTGGTACGTCAGAAACTAATTGTCTCGTAATCGCATCTTGTAATAAAAAACGAGTTTTCTCTACTGTTTCTTCAAATGAATCTTCATGTTTTTTACTTTCTACATTCCAATATCTCCATATGCATAAACCGTCTTTTGAGAACGTCATTGCATGACCCGGACGCAGTTCTTGAATACCAGCATATACACCGTGACCAGGCGTTCTAGATGGTCCGAGGCCAAATATTTCTGACAACCCTTCTAACGTTACTTCCGCCTTCACATCTGGATGCGCTAGTATCGCTTTTAACTCTGAACCAAATAATAATCGTCCGCTATCATATTTATAAAAAAGCGGTTTTACACCTAATCGATCTCTGGCAATAAAGACTCGTTCATTTTTCTCATCCCATACTGCAAACGCATATATACCGTTTAAATGATCGACACATTCTTCTTTCCATTCAATATAAGATGCCAATAGTACTTCTGTATCGGAATGCCCTTTAAATGTATAACCTCTTCTTAATAACTCTTTGCGAATATCTTCTGTATTGTAGAGCTCTCCGTTATAGCAAATCGCATAACTCGTTTCGTTTTTTAAACAAGTCATGGGTTGTTTACCACCTTCAGGATCTACAACGATTAACCGTTTATGCCCAAATGCGACGTTCCCTTTAATCCAAACTTTATTATCATCTGGACCGCGTTTCGCTAGCGTTTCCGCCATCTTCGTCACGATGTCCCTTTCCCCTTCTAATGAGCGTTTATAATCCACCCATCCTGTAATCCCGCACATAAGAATCATCCTTCCTAATCTAATATCTGTTTCTGAACGTGCAGTAATCCCCACCCTATGAGTGCGGATACATAAAAACAACAAACTTGACGATAACTAACTATCCATATATGGAATAGCAGTTTCACAGTGTAAAGCGTGTTTTATTGTATGCCCATCTATCTTTAGGTGTGTCTAGTTATAAAGAACGTACGAACTGTCCATAACAAGAATAACTATTTCTATAAAAGGAGAAATGAACTATGATACAACGCAAACATATTTTGTATAACCAACCGCGCGCTCATACAGTCGGTAATGTAGAATATATAAACAAAGAATGGGTATTCTTTGATGATGAAAATGATGAGGCTTTTCTATTAGAAGATATTGCTGAAGATGGTTTTGAAATTTTATATAACAACAATTGGCTACCAGCTCGTTTTTATGAACAAGACATATTACAAATTGCAAATGAACAACATTCTCTCCAAAACGGAGAAATGATACGAATTCGTAAAAAATTACTTCTTAGCTATAATGAATGGCTTGAGGAATTACCTGACTCTGTCTTTACATTATTAACTGAGGCATTACAATCGCTTCATTACTCTTTATATGATTGCATGTATTGTCATAATTATTTATCCTTCTTGCCAAAAGAGGAAGCATGCGAAGGAGTAAATATTCTTTTATTTGATAATGAAGAGATGATTTGTACATTGCAGCATCATTTTGTACGCCACTCTTCCTCTAATAAAAATATTTTGCGATTTACGAAAGTAAACGGAGAAGAGTTGCATATTGATGCGACATAAAATAAAAACCACCTTATCTCCCAAGTATTTGAGATCATAAGGTGGTTTTATTTTTATTTGAATACGTACCAGCCAAGCGGTAATTTTAGTCCTAAGTATAATACCGCTACTAGCGCGACAATAAATAAGCCCCAAACCGCCCCTGTTGGTTTGTTTTTGCTCATTTTCACAAGAACCATTTCCATTCCAGCGATTACTAATATACCAGCTAGCATTTTCATGCCGTACCACATGTGCATGCTACCTGTTGCCGTCTTCACAATACTCATGTACAACATGAAACCTGTCACAATAATGATGATATACATAAGGCGAAGCCCCATATGTACACCTTTACCTTTTCTTCCTGCTGAATAAAGTGAATACGCAACGAAGAATAAAATTAATCCTAACGCCCATGCTGTAATATGCATATGTACCATCGTATCCCTGCCTCCTCTTTTTCACACTTTTTCACTCTATATGATAACATGTTCATATATTTTCAGGAAATGTTTCGCTTTTTTATATTTAAATGCTATAATATTTAGAGTATTTACAAACTTCTTGTAATAACAAAAGGGGGAACAATCATGATTCAAACTAAGGATATTATCGAACTTACAGACACATACGGGGCAAATAACTACCATCCACTTCCAATCGTTATTTCTAAAGCAGAAGGCGTTTGGGTAGAAGATCCTGAAGGAAACCGCTATATGGACTTATTAAGTGCATATTCTGCAGTAAACCAAGGTCATCGTCATCCAAAAATCATTAACGCTTTAATTGACCAAGCTAATCGAGTGACGTTAACTTCTCGTGCTTTCCATAGCGATCAATTAGGTCCTTGGTACGAAAAAGTTGCGAAACTAACAAATAAAAATATGGTACTTCCTATGAATACAGGCGCAGAGGCTGTTGAAACTGCAATTAAAACAGCTCGTCGCTGGGCTTATGATGTGAAAAAGGTAGAAGCAAACCGTGCAGAAATCATCGTTTGTGAAGATAACTTCCACGGACGTACAATGGGTGCTGTTTCTATGTCATCAAACGAAGAGTACAAGCGCGGCTTCGGTCCAATGCTTCCTGGCATTATTGTAATTCCTTATGGTGATTTAGAAGCGTTAAAAGCTGCGATTACACCAAATACAGCTGCATTCATTTTAGAGCCAATCCAAGGTGAAGCAGGAATTAACATTCCACCAGCTGGTTTCTTACAAGAAGCTTTTGAAGTATGTAAAAAAGAAAACGTTTTATTCGTAGCAGATGAAATCCAAACAGGCTTAGGCCGTACGGGTAAAGTATTTGCTTGCGACTGGGACAATGTAACTCCTGACATGTACATACTTGGTAAAGCACTTGGCGGCGGCGTATTCCCAATCTCTTGTGTTGCAGCAAACAGCGACATTTTAGGTGTATTCGAGCCAGGTTCTCACGGTTCTACATTCGGTGGTAACCCACTTGCATGTGCTGTTTCTATTGCAGCTCTTGAAGTATTAGAAGAAGAAAAATTAACAGAGCGTTCTCTTCAATTAGGAGAAAAACTAGTTGGGCAATTAAAAGAAATTGATAACCCAATGATTACTGACATTCGCGGTAAAGGTTTATTCATCGGTATCGAATTAAACGAGCCAGCTCGTCCTTACTGTGAACAACTAAAAGCAGCTGGGCTATTATGTAAAGAAACACACGAAAACGTAATTCGTATTGCACCACCTCTAGTAATCTCTGAAGAAGATTTAGAGTGGGCGTTCCAAAAAATTAAAGCTGTACTATCTTAATCATAGTGAGGTTGTCCTAAATATAGGACAACCTCTTTCTTTTTTTAGTAGTTTATCGTAAAATAAAATTGAATATTCTGTTTTTGTTAAAAAGGGGGTAACTGTATGCTATTGAAATACGGTAAACACATTAACAATTTAGCTACAATTTTTATTTCTATGACATTCATCGGCTTCATATTATCTACAACTTTACTCAGTCATTATTCAACTCCTAATACATTCACACTACTCAAAACATCATTTTGGGCTGCTGTTTTCCTTACAATTATCGGTTTTGGCCGTGAGAGAAGCGCACTTGCAGTTATGCTAATTGGAATTTGTACTTTAGCATTAATCGGATTGTATATTTTCGCCATCATAGATTACTCCGTTAATCCACGCCCATAGAAAAGAGCTATCTTTTCACAAGATAGCTCTTTTTTCATTTCACTATATTTCTTAACGTACCAATTCCCTCTACTGTAATAACAACTTCATCACCAGCATGTAAAAACTTCGGTGGTGTAAAACCTTTACCAACACCAGCTGGTGTCCCTGTTGCAATGATATCTCCTGGCTCTAATGTCATGCCTTTACTTATAGTTGAAATAATTTCTTCTACTGAAAAAATCATTTCTCTCGTATTTGAAGTTTGCCTTACTTCTCCATTTACCACTGTTTCAATGTGTAATGCATTCGGCGTTCTAACCATCGATTTATGAATTAAATACGGTCCCATCGGACAAAATGTATCGAAACTTTTCCCTAGGAAAAATTGTTTATGTTTTCTTTGAATATCCCGAGCAGTTACATCATTTATAACTGTATATCCAAAAACATGATCAAGAGCTTTTTCTATTTTTATTTGTTTCCCTCGCTTACCGATAACGATTGCTAGTTCACCTTCATAATCAAGTTCATTCGTCGCGTGAGGGTGACCATTAATTTGCTCATCAATTCCAATCACTGTTGTTGGCGCCTTTGTAAAAATCATTATATTTTCAGGGATAGACTCTACTCCGCCCATTTCTACCGCATGCTCACGATAGTTCTTTCCAACACAAAGAATATTTTTTCTCGGCCTTGGAATCGGTGCTAATATTTTCACCTCTGCTAACGGATAATACGCCGATCCCGCATTTTCCTTCGCCCAATTTACAATATCGTACACTTTCTCAAGACATTCGCTTCCTCTTTCAATACACTCTAACATGGTAATTGGGATAGTAACCTTTTCCCCTTTTTGTCTTTGCGCTTCTCTTAAATGTAATACCTTTTCTTCCTCTTCATCCACAATACCTACAAATACTTTTTCTTCTTTCTTCGCCGTTACAAAACGCAACATTTCCACTCTCCATCCTAAAACTCATACCCTATAATTGTATTCGCATCCTTAAGAAAAAAACCTTCTTACACACGCTAATTTTTACAATATTCAACCATTCTTACATTTGTTCCTCATCCGTTATTTGACATAAAATGTAGAAATTATACTTTTTTTAGCGAAGATGTTTCTTTTTTATGGGATTTTTGTATAATATGTACTACATATATACATAAAATTTATTGAGAGATGGAGCCGATTTCAATGTTTGAGCAAGCTATCGAAAAAAAACGCGAAAAAATGATCTATTTTGCTGAACGCTACGGAATGACTTCTCAAAAAACAGTAGATTGTAGCCAGGAATTGGACAGGCTCTTAAATGTTGTTTGGCCTATACATACAGATTGCACACATACTCAAATGTTCGAAACACATACGCAATAACGTATGTGTTTCTTTTATTTCGAAAAAATACACATTTTATTGAAAACGCCCATACAATAGTAGAAAAGAAAATTTTAAAAACGAAAGGTGTTTTGTATGCCAGCTATGGTCGGACATATTCGTATCGTTAACATTGGATCAAGTGGTATTTTTCATATTGGAGATGTATTTGCGATTAGGCCTATTAGTTATTCACGCGCTTTTGCCGGAGCCGGTTCATTTAATGTTGGGGATAACGTCTCTGTTTACAATTATCAAAGCTCAACGACCGTCAATGATTCAGATGTAATTGATCAAGCAATAATTGGTTCGAACTAAAGGGGGCGATTGCATTGAATTTTTATGTGAACCAAAGTATCATCATTAACAGCATTAAAATCGATAGCATTACGACCTCTTCCGTTTTTCAAATTGGAACTGCAGGTAGTATTAAGGCTCTTTCTAAATTCTCAAATTCTGGCGGATTTACAGAACCGCTTCGCCCTTTACATGCGAAAGGACAAATTATTTCCATCAAACCATCAACTAGTTCTTCTTAAGGTATCCTTGTCATAAATATATAGCAGGAATATATTTCCCCTCCCTATTGAAAAGGAGGTTTCACAAATGAATCAAGATATATATACTTACCTACACCAACTTCAACAAGCTCTCCAAATACAGCAGCAAACTATTCTAAACCTTGAAGAGCAAGTTCGCCTACTACAAGAAGAGCTTAATGAGTTAAAAAGTCGTCCCTCCTCTTCTATAGGAAAAGTGGAATATAAATTCGATCAATTAAAAGTAGAAAATTTAAACGGCACTTTAAATATTGGCTTGAATCCATTTTCAACAAAAGGGCAACAAATTGAAGATTTTCAAGTGGATACAGAAACATTAAAAGTAAATCCTGAAACAGAAACAAATCCAGACTTTTATCAAGGTATCCTCCAAGAAATGCATCGCTATTTAGATGAAGAAGCATATAGTCGAATTCTCCATTTTGAACAAGAAGAGAGAACGCCGCTTGATGAGATGTATCGACAAATGATGGTGGATGACATAAAAAAACAGATGGAACATAGACTTCCATATTATTTATCACAAGTTCAATCGTATGAGGGTATTTCCACAGATCCCGATTATTTACGAGACATCATTATTCAAGCGATGAAACAAGATATTGACAAGGCGTTCCTTTCCTTTATTCAACACATACCGGGCAATTTCCGAAAGGAGTGAGTATGCATGAATTTAAATGTTGTAAACCGCGAGTTAAAAGTAGGCCAGATTAAAATGAACGGGGTTTCTTCTTCCGCATTATTTTTAATTGGAGATGCAAACCTTCTCATCCTTTCTTCTATTCTTGATACGCCATTCGAATCTGTTACAGAGGGACCATTTGTACCATTAGTAACAGATGTCCCTCCGACTCCAGGTTGAGGAGAGGAAAAATTATGCTCCGTCATACTTCAATTGTACAAAATGTTTCTATCGTTTCTATGGGGGTTGCAGCTGTCTTCCAGGCCGGGGATTCTAATCAAATAGAATTAAAAAATAGAGCACTTATCGTTCATCGAGAAATCCCTTGTTATATAAAAGGTGAAGGTCGTTTTGATGCGTTTGAAATCTTTACAGATGAGTACATTACAATTCCAAAGCGAACGACAGATGTAAAACTAAATATTGTAAATGAGTGCCCTTTTATTGAAGTAAATGATGTTCACTTGCGAACCCTTTTAAATTCCGCGTGCTTCCAAATCGGCAATGTTGACTATGTTTTTAATAATTCTCGCACGCTACAAATCCGCCAATTTATTACTGATGAACCTTCCTCTAAATAATTCATATAGTAATTAAAAAGCTTAGTAAAGTAGGTGGATGGTATGCCTTCGGTTGTAGGAAATCTTGTCGTTCAAAACAGTAACGGCTCTTTCAACTTAGGAGATTTTTATAACGTGTCTCCGAAAGAAAATACGAAAGCTTATAACGGCTCTGGGGCTTCCAATGTCGGATTTGTCGTCAACACTTTTAGCGGCGTTAGCGCAACAAATACATTTGATTCGGACGTTGCAGACCAAGATCAAATTGGAACAGCGTAAAAAAGAAACAGCTTTAGCTCTATTTTGTGTAGAGCTAGGGCTGTTTCTTTTAATTTTAACATCTTACATATTTACGTTTGAATCCGAGTCTTCCTCTATCAAGTTCTTTATGAATACTTTCGTAAGCATTTAGAAAACTACTTTTCTTGTTATCCCGTTTTAGTTCTACTATGCCTACTTCCTTTGCGGTTTCAACTGCCTTTTCATGTAGCGGCACATATGAAATCCCCACAGTGTTTAGAAAATTATTCATAGCGGATTTCGTACGTTCTGGCGCATCATAAATTGTATTTTTTACAACTTCTAGCATATTGGCAATCTTACTTTCGGAAAATTCATGGTCTTTTCGATTCCCTAAAAGCCAGCAGTAGCAACTCCATCCCGCTGACATTCTTAGTTCGTCACCACTTGCAATTCATTTATCAGCAACGTCTTGTGCAAAATCTGACTCTGATAAAGTTACTGCTACCACATAATCGGACAGCATATAAAAGTACGCCCCATCCATCCAACGATCAAAATCCGATTCGTTCATAGTTTTTGGATCTGCAATAATGCCTGCAAAGTACATCGCATCATAGTTACCTGTAGCATAAAGCTCTTCAGCTAAACTTTGATTGATTTTTATTTTCTTCGCGATTGGTTTCATAGCACCTGTAGCTACGCCAAAAAGTGGCTCCTTTGCACCATTGGATATGTATATTTTTTTAGTTCGTTCCTTGCCGAGAGTTTCAAGCTCTTGCATTACTGTTTCAAAATCCATCGTGTTGCACTTCCTTCCTTAATATTATAATCAATCCGCTTATATTCTTGATCCATCTTTTAAATCGTTTTGTCCATCGATTTACGATTTTCAAAATGGGATTTCGTTATACGCGTTTATCTAGCTAATTAATACCGATTATAAAAACTAATCATTAATGAAGATGCTACTCCCCGCTAATGATTAGTTTTTTTATTTAAATGATAATCCCTTATCTTCTAAAGCCGCTCTCAATTTAGGTAAAGATGCTGGTCCTATACCGTGCAGTTTCAAAATTTCTTTTTCACTATACTTTGAAAGTTCTGCTTCAGTCGTTATTCCATGGTGCTCTAACGCTCGCCTTGCTGGTGCTGAAAGAAGAGAAAGAAAGCCTTCTTTTGGCTTTCTCTCTTTCTCACAGGTTGGGCAAGTTGGACAATCGCTACTTTTGTAGTACTCGTGTCCTTGATCACAAGTTCTTAACGTCGCCATAATCCATAACCCCTTTCTAAGCTCTATTCGTCAATATTTACAACATGATTTCCATCAAAGAAATATAAAGATTTCTCTTTCACAGGATGTTTTAAGCTTTTCTCGAGTGCTTTTGCATATAGTGAAAGCTGTACTTTGTATCGGTCTTCTAAAATTGGTTTCGCTTGATCAAATCCGCCTAGGAACTTTCCTTCAATCGTATCTGTTTTAAAGTCGATTAAAGTAATTCCGTCTTCCTCTTCGATCATGCAGTCGATAACCCCTTGGACAAGTATTGATTCGCCTTTCTTCCCTTGCCAATCTTGATACGCTTCTTCTGCTGAAAGCATCATCGTAAATGGTACTTCGCGCTCAACACTTTTTGCTGCTAATACCCTTTTACCTAAGTCACTGTCAAAGAATGAAATTACCTTTTCAATCGCTATTTCTTCAGCTTGTTCAAATGTTAATAGTTCTTTATTTACCATTCTTGCAATTTGTTCTTGAAGAACTTCAATCGTAATTGGTTTCTTCAAATCTACATGCTGCATAACGGCATGGACTGCTGTCCCTCGCTCTGCGTATGTTAGCCCTTTTTTCTCCATAAAGCGCGGACGTGTTTTAATTGGTGCACGAAGTTTTTTAATAAAGGCGTTATCGCTACCTTCTTCAGATTGATAATTTCTCTTTATTTCTGTAACAGACTGTTTCGCACGGTGAGATGTCGCTTCCGCATACCCGTATTCCCACATCAATCTGTCGTACACTTCTTCTTTCCGTTCACTTTCTAACGGAACAGCTTTTTTATCGCGAAGCGCTTCTAATAACTCTTGTTTCTCTTCTTGAACTGGTTCTGGTGCAAGTAAATCTTTCCCTTCAACAACTTCTACTTTCCAGCTAGCACTATATTCATAAATTTCGCCTGGAATATTTCCTTGTCCTAATTCAAGAAGCATTTCACTATCACGGTGTCTATATAAGGCAGGTGCAATCCAGTCTAAGTAGCAAGACGCTCCGGCACGAATATGGTCTGGTAATAACCATTCACTATGCTCTCTTGCATCGAGCCATTTTTCCATTTCTTTATTGGCATCTTTAACTGTTCCAATTAAAATTAACTTCTCTTTTGCACGTGTTAACGCTACGTATAGTACGCGCATTTCTTCCGCAATTAATTCCATCTTCATTTTACGCTTAATCGCTAGTTGCGATAATGTCGTATATTTAATTCGTTTACGAGGATCGATAAATTGTGAACCGAAACCGAAATCTTTATGAAGTAAGAAACGCTTCATTAAATCTTGTGTATTAAAACGGCGACCAAGTCCAGCTACAAATACGACTGGGAACTCTAGCCCTTTACTTTTATGAATCGTCATAATGCGAACAACATCTTCTTGTTCTCCGAGGGCTCTCGCCGTTCCCATATCATCTCCGCGTTCTAAAATACGCTCAATAAAGCGCAAGAAGCGGAATAATCCTCTAAACGATGTTGCTTCATATTGTCTTGCACGGTCATATAGTACGCGTAAGTTTGCCTGCCTTTGCTTTCCGGCTGGTAAACCGCCGACAAAGTCGTAATAGCCTGTCTCACCGTACACTTTCCAAATTAAATCAGAAAGAGATTGTTGACGCGCAAATTCACGCCACCCTTGCAGTAAGTTATAAAACCACTCTAATTTATCATGCAGTTCTTGTTCTTCTTCAAGCGGCGCTCCCTTTAAGAATGAGCTCATCACTTCATAAAACGAGCCTTTCTTTCCATGAGCACGAAGCGTCGCAAGTTCTTCGTCATTTAGTCCAACGATCGGTGAACGAAGTACAGCTGCAAGCGGAATATCTTGCATCGGGTTATCAATGACGCGGAATACGTTCATCATAATATTTACTTCTGTCGCTTCAAAGTAACCAGTCGCAAGGTCAGCATATACCGGAATTCCTTGTAGTTTTAATTCTTCCATAATTTGCGGCGCCCATGGCATCGAGCGAAGTAAAATAACGAAATCACGATATTGCACTGGGCGCATACTATCAGTTTTACGATCATACACTTCATAGCCTGAATCGACCATTGCTTTAATACGCTGCGCCATAAGACGAGCTTCAAGCTGCGCTTTTTCTACTTCGGCACCTTCTTCACCGTCTTGCACTTCTTCCTCAGTTTGCTGAATACATAATAGCTCTGCCGCTACATCTTCACCTTCTGGATAGCTAGCACCTAGCTTTAATTCAGCGTCAGCATCATAATCGATTTCGCCGACTTCTTCGCCCATAATTTGTTTGAAAATAAAGTTCGTACCTGCTAGCACTTCATGACGGCTACGGAAGTTTTTCGCTAAGTCAATCTTCATTCCGCCGCCCGATCCTTCTTGTGTGAAACGTTTATATTTTCCTAAGAATAAACCAGGCTCTGCTAGTCGGAAACGATAGATTGACTGTTTTACGTCACCAACCATGAACAAGTTTCCTTCACTCTCAGAATCTTTCGTTACGAATTTAATAATTGATTCCTGTACGAAGTTCGTATCTTGATATTCATCAACTAGTACTTCAGCAAATTTATTACGATATTGAAGTGCTACTGCTGACGGCTTCATTTCACCGCCTTCACTTTGCTCGCTTAAAATTTGCAAACAGAAATGCTCTAAATCTGTGAAATCGACCATTCCTTTATCTCGCTTAATCGCTTGGAAACGCTCTGTAAATACTTTTACAAGCTTCACGAGTTTTTCTAATACAGGATGCATATCTTGAAAATCTCGTAAGAAACTTTCGGGTCTGCGGCTAAATAGCTCTTCTTGTAATTTCTTCACTTCATCTTTCGCTTTATTACGAAGAGAATCTACTTGTTTTACAACATCTTCGTTGTAATCACTTTTTTTAATACGCTTTAACGTTTGCCACGATACATTTTGCATCGCTTCATAAACGCTTGTCCACGATCCACGAGCTGCTGAGGATAACGTTCCAAGTAAAGCTAAATCCGCTTGTAAAGTTTCAACGCGAGGCGCTGGACCATCAGGAAGCATTGCGAGTTCAGTCGCCTTACGAATATGCTTTTCCGCTGTTTCAAGCTGAAACTTCACATCTTCTAATAAGTAAGAAGCGTACACTAAATCTTCAATCGTCTTTCCTTCAACGTCGTATGCTTCTACTAATTTATCAAGCCACTTCTCCGGGTTTGGATGCGCTCTTGATTCTGTATGAAGCGCTAAAATCATTCGTTGTAAGTCATCGTCACTACGGTCACTCGTATAACGATCAACTAGTTCAAAGAAAATACTATTATCTTCGATTCCATATTCTTCTTCTAATATGTCATCTAGCACTTCTTCTTTTAATAACTCATTTTCTGTTTGGTTCGCAATACGAAAACGAGGATCGACATCAAGCATGTAATAATATCCTCTAATAACTTGTAAACAAAATGAATGAATTGTAGAAATGGAAGCTTTATTTAATAAGCTAAGCTGCTTTCTTATATGCTGTGAACCTGGCCCATCAATTAATACTTTTTCTAACGCTTCCCCAATTCGATTTTTCATTTCTTGCGCTGCTGCATTCGTAAATGTTACAACGAGCAGGCGGTCGACATCGACTGGATTTTCCTCACTTATAATCTTTTTAATAATACGTTCAACTAATACCGCTGTTTTCCCTGATCCAGCTGCCGCTGCGACTAAAATATCACGTCCGTTCGCTACAACCGCTTTCCACTGGTCATCTGTCCATTGACTACCTTCTGGTTTCTGAGGCCAATTTTCTATCATTCTCCGCCAACCTCCTCTCTAATTTTCTCCATCGCTTCGCTATCTTTCATATCTTTTAACGTACGGAATTGGTTATCTTCAAGTGATTCATCAAATTGACAAACAGATTTGAAGTTACAGAACGTACATGCCGCTTTATTCCCCTTTTTGTAAGGAGCAATATCGATAACACCTTCTGTAATGTCTTTTCCGATATTTTCAAACGAGTGGTGTACATATTTTTGAAGTACGTTAAACTCTTGTTCACTTGCAATGCTAGAACGCGCACTAAAACTACCATCTTTTTTCAGACCAGCAGAAATAATATCAGAGCTTCCTGTTGAAAGTTTATTATCCATTAAACGCACAACGTCAGCATCTCCTAGTACGAGACCTTTCATTTTAAATTTCTTTAAAATTTCTTTCTCAATTTCTTCTTCAGATGCATCGCCTTTCATCTCAACAATCGGGTTATGAATATGGAAATACAATACACCCGCCGGTGATGCAGTACTGCCCTTTTTCATCCACGTATGTGCATTTGAAGTAACAACATCTAAATACGTTAACATTTGAAGTGCGAGTCCGTAATACACTTCTGTTAAATCTAACGCTTTCGAACTTGATTTATAATCAATAATACGAAGGAACGTACCACTCTCATCTTCCGCCTTATCAACACGGTCAATACGGCCAACTACTTCCATCTTCACACCATTTGGCAACGCAAATTCCATTGGCGGAAGAGATCCAGTCCCGCCCATACCGAACGGTACTTCTAAATCAACTGGTACAAATCCACTCGACTTCGCATGTTCACGAAGAATAAGTGACGTACGGAAAATGATTTGTTGTAGTTTTTGCTTTAAATAGAAATGACGGTTCGAACTTAATAAAATTTGTCTTTGTAATAACGGTGCAATTTCTTCTATTACTAAAGCAGAAAGGTGTTCACACTCTTTTATTGATAAATCCGCCCAAGTCCGATTTTCACGTAATAGCTTGTCTGCAATTCTCTTCAGCGCTGCATGGAATAGTTCACCGATATCTGGCGCATCAAGTTTGAAAATATCACGCTCTCTTAGTGATAAACCGTGCTGAGCAAAATGAGCGTACGCACAGCGATTAAATAGTTCCATACGAGAAACGCTTCCCTTAATTGTATCTCCATATAAATCCCTACTTACATCTGTACTTAGTTTCTGTGCACGATTTCGGTAGAATAAACTTGATAACACACGGCTACTTTTTTGCTTCCATTCATCTGAAGTAACGTAGAAGTTATATACGTCCCACCAAAAGTCTAAATTCCCTTCAAATCCGTATCGCTTCCACGTTTGCAGTTGCTGCATGACATAAGACAAAGTTACTTCTGGCGTTGCTACGTATGAAATTTGTTCCGAACGCGATAAGTCATTTACATCATTCGTAATAAACGATTCTTTCACATCAGGGAACATTCTTTTTATTTTCTTAATAAAGCTAGACGCAAGTAACGTCTTTCCTTCTTCATCCGCAAGCGGACAAGAAATGTATAACTTCTCAGATGCTCTCGTCACCATTTGATACATAACGAACTGTTCTTCTAATAAAGTTTGTCTCGTCGTTGGTGCTAATTCGATACCTGCAGCGGTGAGAACATTTCTTTCCTCATCAGAAAGCATACCTTCATCCATAGGCGCTGCTGGAATCACACCTTCGTTTACTCCAATAATGAACGTCGCTTTAATATCTGATAATCTAGAATGATCAATATTAGCAACTAACACTTGATCTAGTGACGGCGGAATGTTCGCAAATTGAAGTGCCTCAAGACCTGTCGACATAACCTCCGTAAACATTGAAAGGGACATCTTCTCTTCGCCAAGCATCTCAACGAACGTATCAAGAAGATTCATCACTTCTTCCCATACTTGCTCATGGTCTGTCGCAAATAAGAAATCTCCATTTTCTTCTGCACGAACACGTAATTCTTCTAGTTTTTTCGGAACGTCAAGCTCCTCTAAAAATAAATATACCGCTTCGCACATTTGCATAACTGTTCCAGCACGCTTCAGTCTTTTTTGCATACGAATAACTGGCGTTCTTACAACGTCGCGAAGTCGATTTATTTTCTCTTCCATTTCACGCTCACTGTCTGTTATCATTTCGCTCGCATCATCAAGAGAACGATAACGACGATACATCCACGGATCTTCAGAAGTCCATCTCTTCCCTTGTACACCGTACGCTAAACAGTAGTTTTCAAACTCATCCATCTCTTCGCGCATCGCTTCTTTTCTTACATCTAATGGATATAAAAGCTCTGTTTTCACGCAGCGGAATACTGCATCATAACGCCAATTCCCGCTAATAATCTCGAGTGCAGAACGAATACATTCTACTAGCGGATGATGTGACATTGGGCGTTTTTCATCGATGAAATGCGGGATATTATAATCCGTAAATAACGTTCGCATTACGTCGTAATAACTTTCTCCGTTACGAAGAAGGACTGCGATATCTCGGTAACGATAGTCTTCATCCGCCACAAGTCTTCTAATTTCACGAGCTACACCTTCTACTTCAGCTCGTAAATTAGCTGCTGTACTAATTGTTACACTCGCTTCACCATGATACTTTTCATTCGGACGCGCTTCATAATACGTTTCTAAATGAGCTAATGCTGGAGAATGAAAACGCGGTTGTTCCATAAGTGGAATTGTTTTTTCAATTTCTATTTTCTCTTCACGCGCTACTTGTTTTATTTTTTCATACGTTAACGTCGTTTCATAAAATAAATCTAGTTCATTCACTGGCTGCGCTAACGTTTTTTCATCTATCGTTAATGTTATTGTTACTCTTGTTCCTAATCTCATTAGCCCTCTAACGATTTCTAGCTCTTGAGGAGAAAATGAATGGAATCCATCTATATAAATTTCCGCGCCTTTTACATACTCAGAGTCTGAAAGCTTCTCAATTAATAATTGTAAGTAGTCTTCTGAATCTAAATACTTTCCGATTAAAGCACGTTCAAAATCATCATATAATAACTGTAAATCATACACTTTATTCGCTAGTAGCTTTTGCTCTGCACTACTGCTATGCGTGTCTAATTGTTGCCACATTTCATATACGTTAGACGGCGTCACATTGTAACGTTTAAACTCAGCAATCATACTACCAAGATGTTCAAAGAAACCGTTTTGCTCCGCTGCTTTTTGAAACACAGATAGTCCATCTTTACGAGATTCTACAATTTTACGAAGCAACATATGTACACCAGCTTCATCAATATGAAGACGACTCGCTCCACCAACTTCTTGCAGCACCTTCCACGCTAATCGCGAAAAACTAAAAACTTGTGCCCGAATAGAACCTCTTACATCTTCGCTCCCAATTAACGCCTGCTGCGTTTGGAATGTCATCTGTTCTGGCACAAGATATAATATTGTTTTCCCTCTTGGGCGCTGTTTTAACTCTTCTTGCACTTCGTGTAAACAAAGTGTACTTTTTCCACTTCCAGCTCTACCAATCACAAATCGAAGTGACATGAAACCCCACCTTTCACTTACATAACGAACGTTAGTTTGCTACCACAATTGTATTATAGGACGATAAAAAAGACAAACATACTCGTTTGTCTTTTCCTTATACTTCATTTTATTATATCAGCCTTTTGAGAAATTCGTTTGTACCTCTTGAATCGGCCAATATCGTAAATCAACTTTACCGACAACTGTATCAGCTTTCACAAAGCCGAAGTGCCTACTATCCCAGCTACCAAGGCGGTTGTCACCAACTACAAAAATAGAACCGGGTGGTACAAACTTTTCTTTCGTTAACTCTTCTAGTTTAAAATCGCCTGTTAATTGCCGTCCATTTGTCTCTTTCTTATACGTCTCTAAATAAGGTTCATCCACGAATTGTCCGTTTATATATAATTTATCATGCTTATATTCGATATGATCCCCAGGTAAACCGATAATTCGCTTTACATAGTCCTCTTTTTTATTCGCATGAAAAACGACGACATCAAATCGATTCAAGTCCCCTACTTGATAACTCACCTTATTCACAACGAGCATATTTCCATCTTGCAATGTCGGCATCATTGACTTCCCCTCTACAACGTACGTTGAAAAGAAAAACGTTCGAAAAAATACAGCTAATAGTACACCAATTAAAATTGTTCTTACCCACTCTAGCCCTTCTTTTTTCAAAGTTTTCTTCATTCGCTTCTCCCCTCGCCCTTTAATGATGAAGCTTGCATTTATAAAGTGAAACTTAATCGGTGGGGGTTTTGTTCATCCCCCACCGATTATTAGCCCGCACCAATCGGGCATTTACGGGCAGTTTGATCTCCCACCTAACTTCTTTGCTTCAGTCGAATTTTTTGGTGGGAGTTTTACTGCCCTCAAATAGCGGGACAAAGAAGACTTTTCCTAATGTAGTTCTAACTTTACTTCAATTTTTTTACCGACATACCATAAAATAAAAATAACAACGCCCACAATAACCGATTTCACCGGCTTATGAATAAATGACACTAAATCATGACCGATATACGTTAAAATAAAGATCATAACAAGCTTTCCAAATGCTAATGCTAGTCCAAACTGTTTTACGCTAATGCGAGATAAACCAGCTACAACGTTTATAAGCGCAGATGGTGTGAACGGAAAACAAAATATAACAAAGATTGGCGCGAACCCTTTTCTTTCAATCCATCCCATCGCTTTTCGCACTCTCTCATGCTTATTTACAAAAGAAAAGAAACGACTTCTTCCAAAGCTACGAATAATGAAAAATACAAGCATTGCACCAATTACTGACCCAATCCATGAATAAAGAAAACCGAACCAAAAACCAAATGCAACAGCATTCGCCAACACAAACACAATGAGTGGCAATGCCGGAATAAGCGCCTCTATCATCGGTAAGCCAATACCGAGAAGCGGTCCGAACGCACGATAACTTTCAACAATATGATCCATATTTTCTGGTGAAAAATACTCTTTGATCGTTTGAAAATCCATTCTACACTTTACCCCTTTACTCTAATTACTACCTCTACTGTATCATTGCTTAAATGAAAGAGGAAATGGTAGATACGACATATGGAGATGTATTTATTAAAGTTTCCATATCATTCGCTAGAATTCCTTCATTATTATGCTATGATAATCTTTCAATATTCGACAAGGTTTGTTGTACGTTTGGTTGTTTGAGGAACAATATTTTTTGATGATTTTTTCGGTAAATGAAATTACACCGGTGATTTTCTGAATACATCGACCACAATTTGATTTTTATCGACTTTCCGACAAAAACAGACAAATAAAAAGGATGAGTCTCCCCATCCTTTCCCTCTCACACTTCGCCTTCCTTCACAAAATACACTTTCTCATATGCTGGTGTTAATTTAGATTCTTCATTTTTATCAATCTCTTTAAAGCAAGGATTTCCTTGTTTTTTCTTACGATCTTCATACTCTGTCCGTAATTTCGCTGTACGATTTTGCTGATTTTCAAAGCTACTTTTTGACATTTCTAGTTTCACAGCGAAACCATTTATAAATCTAATAATAAGATTTCCATCTTTTAATTCTTTATTATCTTCAATATGAAAATGAGATAACCACGCACACTCTTTTCGAGAATAAGAATACGTAGGGAAAAAATAAAGTTGATCTGTCGGGCTAATTGCGATAGGAGCTTTATGTGTAATACGCGTTAACTCCTTCGTTCCTTCTTTTCTTCCAAAGAAACTAGAACCATGCTTCCGGCAACTTCTCTCTATAATATCAAGAGGCTTTTGAAATACGAAAAAAGAATCTTCCATTTCTACAATTCGCGTAACAACTTTCTTTTCTCCTAGAACAACAGGAAGTAAGGCCATTGTATTTTTGCTTACAACATAGTTTTCGACATAACGTTCTACTTTACTTTCCATAGTCTACTGTCTGCTACTACAAATATAGGAAAATGTATATCCTTAGAGTATGTAGTTTTTGCACGCTAAGAATACTTTTATCTATACTCGCTCTTTTGTTAGTAACAGATTTTTCACCTCTCTTTTTTAATTTTCGATTGCTATTTAATTTCCCTTCTTCATTTCCCTTTTATAGTAGCACCTACGAAAAGGAAATGGTTTACATTCCACGATTCTTTACAAATACTTATAATAAATCAAATATAATATAAATTTGTTAATAATGATATATGAATATTAAAGGAATAATCTGTATAAAAAAAGGATTCTATATACGAAAAAAGAATTTATATCATTTGTAATATGTTTAACACATTCCCCTTTTCATATAATTACAGCAATTAATTTTGCTATAATTAAAATATAAATCAAATATACGGAGGTCTCTCATGGAAGAAAAGCAAGATCATCCAACAATTCAAATGAAAAATAGTAGCATTGTTATCGTAAAAAATTCAGCGAGTATTATATTCGGTTTATTTTTTATTTTACTGTTCTTCGCGAAGCCTTTTCGTAAATCTAAATGTCCAGAATGCAAGAAACGTGAAAAGAAAAAAGCTGTGAAAGAACACTAAAAGGCCTTCCTTTACGGAAAGCCCTTTTACATACTGATTGCCATTTCCTTCATTCTTCTTCATCCTCAAAAAACCTACTATTTTTTCTTCCAAGATTCTCTGTATCTCTTTCAACCTGTAATATGGTTCTTGATCTAAATACCGAGAATGAGACTTCCTCAAATCAATTACCGTCACTTTATCATTTTCATAAGTTTTCGAGTACGCCTTTATTTCTTCAATCATACTTTTTAGGCTGTCTTTATTACTAATATAAATATCGTATATCTCAACAACAAAAAAAGGATGGCATAAGCCATCCTTTTTTCTATAATAAACTATAAAATTATAGTTTGATTACGTTTTTAGCTTGAGGTCCACGGTTGCCATCTTCGATTTCGAAGCTAACTTTTTGGCCTTCTTCTAAAGATTTGAAACCATCAGTTTCGATTGCAGAGAAATGTACGAATACATCGTTTTCGCCTGGAACTTCGATGAAACCGAAGCCTTTTTCGTTGTTAAACCATTTTACTTGTCCTGTAACTGTCATAATTATTTCCTCCTACGAAAATACATTTTATTTAGTCTTCATGTATAAAAAAAGAATCCACACATTATCAAATTCGAAAAATAAACTAGTTCTCACATACTTTTTCCCGTTTGTTTTCGGCATTTGATAATATATGGATTGCTTAATTTAATTATTCAACTGGTATTATCATAACATACTTAAAATAGAATGTACAATCCTTTTTAAAAATAAAATTTCTAAATTTTATTATTTCTTATAAAATATAACCACACCTATTCTAATAAGGAGGCGTGTATGACAGAAATAATCCCTAAAAAAACATTAAAGAGAATTGAAAAAGATATTGAAAATAACAACCTTGGAAAAGCAAGAGATAGATTACACGGATTAATCACTACTTATCCGAATGAATTAGCACTTAGGAAAAAACTCGGTGACATTTACTTTACATTACAATACCCAGAAATGGCTGGACGGTATTGGTATCTTGAAAAAGAGAAAACAGATGTTATGCACGCGGCATGTCTACAATTTGAAAAATCGATGGGAAACGACTCTTATCATATTGTACGTGCTTTAAAATTCAAAGGAGATCGTAACATTATTACAGGACTACACACCGAACGTCCCTTACAGCCATTGCAGAAAAAAGTGATAGAGGAACTAATTGATGATTATGAAGAAACATGGAAAGACAAACTATTTACATGGGGCTGTCTATCATTATTCGCATTCCTTCTTTTTACTGCTATCGTTGGTATATTCACTATATTGGATTGGATATTTTAAATAGAAGTGAACGTCCCACAATACGACGACAAATAAAATTACATCAACTTTCCGACAAAGTTTAACAATGTCAGCGACGTAATAATAAATAAGAAAAGTGCCCCAAAAATATTTTTTGGGGCACCTACTTATACCTTTATTTCGTAAACTGTTCTTCTTCTGTGGATCCCTTTAGAGCAGTCGTTGATGAAGTACCGCCTGTAATCACTTGTGCTACTTCATCAAAGTATCCTGTTCCTACTTCGCGTTGATGGCGCGTTGCAGAGTAACCGTATTTCTCTGCTGCGAACTCTGCTTGTTGTAATTCAGAGTACGCTGCCATGCCGCGCTCTTTATAACCACGCGCTAATTCAAACATGCCGTAATTTAATGAATGGAATCCAGCAAGCGTTACGAACTGGAATTTATAACCGTACGATGCAATTTCTTTTTGGAAGCTTGCAATCGTTTTTTCATCTAATTTTTGTTTCCAGTTAAAAGAAGGGGAACAGTTGTAAGCAAGTAGCTTCCCTGGATATTTCTTATGAATTGCGTCCGCAAAGCGTTTTGCATCTTCTAAATTTGGCTCCGACGTTTCACACCAAACGAGATCTGCATACGGCGCATACGCTAAACCACGTGCAATTGCTTGATCAAGACCTGCTTTCGTATGATAAAACCCTTCTGGCGTTCTTTCACCTGTAATAAACTCTTGATCAACTGGATCGATATCGCTCGTAATTAAATCTGCCGCATCTGCATCTGTTCTTGCGACGATAATTGTTGGTACACCCATTACATCCGCAGCAAGACGTGCTGAAATTAAATTACGCACCGCTGTTTGCGTCGGTAATAATACTTTTCCGCCTAAATGCCCGCATTTTTTCTCTGAAGATAATTGGTCTTCAAAGTGCACGCCAGATGCACCCGCTTCAATCATCCCTTTCATTAATTCAAATACGTTTAACTGTCCACCAAACCCAGCTTCAGCATCCGCCACAATTGGAACGAAATAATCCGTATCACCGCTACCTTCCATATGCTGAATTTGATCAGCACGTTGAAGTGTTTGGTTAATTCGTTTTACAACAGCTGGCACACTGTTCGCTGGGTATAAGCTTTGGTCAGGATACATATGTCCAGAAAGGTTCGCATCTGCCGCTACTTGCCAACCGCTTAAATAAATTGCTTTTAATCCAGCCTTCACTTGTTGCATCGCTTGGTTTCCTGTTAATGCCCCAAGTGCATTAATATAATCTTCTGTATGAAGTGATTTCCAAAGCTTCTCTGCACCGCAGCGCGCTAACGTATGTTCAATATCAATCGATCCGCGCAGACGAATTACATCTTCAGCTGTATATGGACGTGTTATCCCTTTCCAGCGCGTATCTAATTCCCAGCTTTCCTGCAATTTATCAATTCTTTCGTTTTTCATATGTTCCATCCCCTTTTCTTGTTTCTTATAAAATTTCATAACCCGGTAATGTTAAAAACGGCATGAACTCGTTATTACGAACAAGGTTTGTAAACAGTTTTGTAGCTTCTTCAAATCTCCCCTTATTAAATGCTTCCTTACCAATCTCTCTTTCTATTTTTGCTAGTTCTTCTTCTTTCAATTCTTCCATTAATTTAAAAGTGATATTACGGCCATCACTTAGCTTTCCACCCTCATGACGAATCCACTGCCATACTTGTGCTCTTGATATTTCTGCTGTTGCTGCATCTTCCATTAAGTTATAAATTGGAGCTGCTCCCCGCCCGCTTAACCAAGATGCAATATATTGAATACCGACGTTAATATTCGTGCGAAGACCACCTTCTGTAATCGTTCCCATCGGTACTTCTAATAAATCCTTTTCTGTTACACGTATTTCTTCACGCTTTCTAAAAATTTGATTTGGCGTTTTCATTATGTGATTAAATACTTCCATTGCAACCGGTACAAGTCCCGGGTGGGCAACCCAAGTCCCATCATGACCGTCTAAAGCTTCGCGCTCCTTATCAGCACGCACTTTCTCGAAAGCTGCCTCATTTGCTTCTGGGTCATTTTTAATTGGGATTTGCGCCGCCATCCCTCCGATTGCTGGCGCGTTACGACGATGACACGTTTGAATAACTTTCAAAGAATACGCGCGCATAAACGGCGCTGTCATCGTGACTTGCGCTCTATCCGGAAGTAAAAATTCATTATGATTACGGAAGCTCTTTAAGAAACTAAATATATAATCCCATCGTCCGCAGTTTAAACCAGCAGAATGATCTCTTAGTTCATACAAAATTTCATCCATTTCAAATGAAGCGTGAATCGTTTCTATTAACACAGTCGCTTTAATCGTTCCGTTCGGAATACCGATATACTTTTGAGCGAATACGAAAACGTCATTCCATAATCTTGCCTCTAAGTAACTTTCCATTTTCGGTAAGTAAAAGTATGGGCCACTTCCTTTTGCTAAAAGCGTCTTCGCATTATGGAAAAAGTACAAACCAAAATCTACTAAACTGCCAGACATGTTCTTGCCATCAACTTGCGTATGTTTTTCTTCTAAATGCCACCCTCTCGGACGCACAATTAATACAGCTGTTTTACTATTTAAACGATATTCTTTTCCGTTTTCATTTTTATGTGAAATCGTTCCCTCATTCGCATCTCGTAAGTTAATTTGACCTTCGACAGCATTTCTCCAAGTTGGTGCATTCGAATCTTCAAAGTCTGCCATAAAAAGATGTGCTCCTGAATTTAAAGCGTTAATGACCATCTTTCTATCCACCGGACCAGTAATCTCCACGCGGCGATCCTCTAAATTTTTCGGAAGCTGGGCGATTGTCCAATCCCCTTCACGTATATGCTTTGTTTCTTCTAAAAACGTAGGAAACTCCCCTGCATCAATTCTTTTTTGTTTCTCCACACGCTTTTGTAAAAGTTCCGTGCGGCGTTCATTGAAATTTTCATGCAGTTCCTTTAAAAAACTAAGCGCCTCAGGTGTCAATATTTCGTTGTACGCTGGTAACATTTCTCCGGCCAGTGTAACCCGTGAAGTTTGCGTCGACATATTAGCATCCCCTTCTTAAACTGTCTTATAACAGATTTGATTTTATGTTTTATATTATATAACAAATCTTTGGAAAAGGAAGTTTTTTTTGAAAATTTAATCACTTTTTTTACAAAACTGTATTCTTCCACCGGCATTACACATAAAAAAGAAGCCAGTGTTATACAACACCGGCTCCTTTTTTATTATTTATTCAAACATTGAGTTAAATAAGAACTGTGCATATTGTTCACGTGTTACTTTCATGTTCGGAGCGAAGTTACCCTTTCCATCTCCTACTGAAATACCATTTGAACCTACTGCATTAATAGCATTTTCTGCCCAATGTCCCTTTGGTACATCTTTAAATCCTGCTGGTCCTTGTACCTGTAACCCAAATGCTCTCGTAAGAACTTGCGCCATTTCTGCACGTGTTAACGTAGCTTTTGGTCTGAAGTTTCCATTCTCGTCACCTGTAAAGATACCTAATTCTGTTACTGCTAAAACTTCAAAAGGAAACATCGTTGAGTTGTCATCAACAATATCATTATACGGGCTTTCTAATACCTCATCTTCACCAAATTGTTCATCAAGATCTAGTGCGCGATAAATTAAAGCGGCTACTTGTTCACGATTTACGTTATGTCCAAAACCGAACACACCATTTCCGTAACCAAGCATAATTTCATGTTCTGCTAAAGTTTGAATTGCTTCATAAGACCAATGTCCTGCTGGTACATCTTTAAATGTAACAGGAGCAGCTTGTTGTTGTTTCACAGCTACTTCAGCATTTGCTGTAGTACCTTGTCCACTTAATCCAATTCCACCCATAATTGTTAAAGCTGTTGCTACTTTTAAAATCTTTTTCTTCACTGTATTCTCTCCCTAAAAAAAACATATTTTTTTCTAATATAAAGAATTTATGGAAAAGTAACAATACACTTATCTATATAATGTTTGTCTAATTTGTGAACTGTATTTCACATACTTATCTTTATACTTAATTAACAATAAAGTTACTAAACCGTACTTTTCCCCCATAAAAAGTAACTATAATTAACCTGTTTTTTCCATAAACACTAACCGCAGAACTATGAACAGCAGAATAAATATACAGATAAACAATTTAAAATAAGAAAAAAGCGCGTAATTCCCGCGCTTTTTTTAAAAGAAATATGATATATTAATATAATTTTATTTTTCTTGTACTATATCTTTAAAAACTTCCGTTTCATGTTATTCATCTTTCAAATTAAAATTAATAATAGCTTTATTTAAAAATGTTGCATATTGCTCACGTGTTACAACTTTATTTGGTTCAAACTTTCCATTCCCTGTTCCTACTATGACATTATTAGCTTGCAGAGCACTAATTGCATTTTTTGCCCAGTAATTATTTGGTACATCTTTAAATGTATGCTGTTGCTTCGCTTCAAAGGAATATGTCTGTGTAAGAACTTGCGCTACTTCTGCACGTGTTATTGTTTCTCTAGGTCTAAAGTTCCCCTTCTCATCACCTTTAAAAATACCGCGCTCTGTTAATGCTAAAATTTCATTTGGAAACATTGTTGATCTTTCAGAAATATCCTTATAAGGATTTTTTAATGGGCCTTCATGTTTTATATTAAGTGCGCGATACAGTATTGCCGCCACTTGTTCACGGGTTACATTATCACCTACACCAAACTTTCCATTTCCATAACCTAGCATAACTTTATGATACGCCACTTCTATAATATATTCATATGCCCAATGGTCTACTGGAACATCATCAAATACAATCATTTCTGGATATTCTTCTGCTTTTATATTAGGAACATTTGCGCTTACCAATACTCCACTCATAATAGTCGCTGCCGCCATTATACGGAACATTTTTTTCTTCATTGTCCTCTCTCCTTCATTTCCACTTTATTAAAAGTGGAAAATAATAGACTAAATTCTTTTCCCATATTACATATGCTGCATTTGCAAACCGTATGTAATATATTGCATTTTTAACATCTATTATTTTGAAGATTACTAGGTGAGCCAATTCGCTCTCAATTCCAATTGGTATTCTGAATTGCATGCAAATCATTTGAAGAAATATTCTTATCTTTGCGCTCTAGTTTCTCTATTTAATTTTCAAAAAGGATAAACAAAAGCTTTTGCAAAGATGTTATATATACAATATTCTACTATCTACTAATCAAGTCCTTCACTTATAAAAATTTCACTTTATAGACAAAAAAAGCGCAAATATCATATTTGCGCTTTTTTCGAGCTTCATAGATTAATCGTTTACGTAGAATCTATGAAGTGCATTATTTAAGAACTTCGCATACTGTTCACGGGTTACAAGTTTTTCTGGTTCGAATAAAGTGAAACTTTAATCAGTTGGGGTTTTGTTCATCCCCCACTGATTATTAGCTCTCACCAATCGGGCGTTTACGGGCAGCAGGGCTTCCACCTAACTTCTTTGCTCCATCTAAATTTTGAGGTGGGAGTTTTATTGCCCACAAATAGCGGGATAAACCATTACCAGTTCCAACTATAGCTTTATTAGATTGTAAGGTGCTTATCGCATCTTTAGCCCAATGGTCTTCTGGTATGTCAGTAAATGTATGTTTTTCTTTCACTTAGAAAACCTTTAGTTCTAAAAACTTCACCTTTCAGACAAAAAAGTACAAGTATAATCTACTTGTACTTTTTTATACTCTTATTTATTCCCATTTCCCTGGTGAATTATAAATTGCTTGTTGTAGAAACTTAGCGAATTGCCCACGTGTAACGAGCATTTCAGGCTCGAACTTACCATCTCCGGTTCCTACTACGACTTTATTAGACTGCAATGCACTAATTGCATCTCTTGCCCAATAGTTTTCTAGTATATCTGTAAATGTATGCGGATGCTTTGCTTTTAACGTATATGCTTTCGTTAAAATTTGTGCTAATTCTGCACGAGTCAATGTTGCTTTCGGACGGAAATTCCCATTTTCGTCTCCTTTAAAAATACCAAGGCTTGTTAAATGTAAAATTTCGTAAGGGAACATTGTTGATTTCCCACTAATATCTCCATATGGATTCTCTTCAAATGGACTTCTTTTTAAATTGAGTGCGCGATGTAGTACTGCTGCTGCTTGTTCACGTGTTATATTATCTTCTACCCCAAACTTACCGTTTCCATATCCATACATAATACGGTGATATACTAAATTCATAATTTCATTATAAGCCCAATGATCATTTGCTAAATCATCAAATTCTAGCATAATATCAGGTGGAGGTGGAGATTGTTGAATTCCATCTGTATTTGCTGAAACAATATTACCGCTAACAAATATCCCCCCTATTAAAGTTAATGATGTCGCTATCTTTAATAACTTTTTCATCTCTCTCATCCGCCTCTTCCTTTATTTTCCTACTTTTATATTGTACAAAAAATAAGAAAATTCTCAATACGTTAGGAGGTAATTTTTCACACTTCATAATACGTATTTTCTTTTACCACCACTTTTTCATCCTTCGTTTTTCGAAAAGTAAACGCCATTCCTACAAATATAAGAATAATCCCTACAATTTGCATACTAGTCGGTCTAAAACCGGTAAAGACCGTATCTAACAAAATTGCAACCGCAGGATCTAAAAACACTAATACCGAAATTAATCTCGTCGATAAACCTCTTAAACTGTCAAAAAACAAGTAATATACAAATCCCGTATGTATAAGTCCTGTCACTGTGATCATCATCCAGTTCATCTCTGTTAATCCTTGAAACTTCCCGAAGTCTACGAATGGTAGCAATAAAAATATACCCAAAAAAGTTTGTAAAAATGTCATCGCATATGCACTCGTATGCTTAATTCCTTTTCCGAGCAACGTTGTAAATGCATAAAATAAAGCTGCAAGAAGCGCCCACACCATTCCAGACGACATAAGTTTCTCAAGCGACATACTTCCATCTACCCCAGCTACTAAAACTGTACCGATGAAACATATGGTAATGGACAGAACCGCAAATGCTGTTAACCTCTCTTTAAATACAATACTACCAATCATTAATACGATGATCGGTGCAAGATGATATACAGAAATCGCAATTGTAATCGACATGACTTCAAACGCTTTAAATAAAAACACCCAGTTAAAAACGAGAAATACGCCACACGCTAATATTTGTACAATTTCTTTTTTATTCCATTTCTCATTTTTATATTGTCCTGTTGCAAACCAACATAGCGTTAAAAATAAAGTCGCACAAATACAACGAATAAATACTAATTCAAAAGATGGTAAACCCGTTTGGACAGAAAAAAATCCAATCGATCCGAAAATAGACATCGAAAGGATCATTTTTATAGCCGGCATTGATTTTGAATGAAACAAAATATTAACCTCCTAAATATTTAACTGAATATTCTACGTATTATACACTATAATTTTCCAAAACTCGAATCATCCACAATAAAAAGAAGCAGTACACTACTGCTTCTTCTGTTTTTCATATTGTTCAAACGTATGAATTCTTTCGAAAATTGGCGGATGTGTGTATAAGAAAAATTTCACTAACGCAGGTGGATTTACTTGGCTTAAACTTGTTTTTGATAAGTATTGAAAAGTTTTCACACCTGAATTTCCATCTTTCGTCATATCTAAAGCGTATTGATCTGCCGCTCGTTCTTCTATACGAGAGACGTAGTTTGTTGCTGGTTGTGACGCAAAGGATAGTACAGAAGAAATTAAGAAAAATAAAGGTAAAATCGAGAAACATGCCATTTTGGAAATTTGCAGCGTATCTCCCCATTTTCGAATACACATATTTAAAATACGACTAATTAAATACATACCTATAAACGATATGAAAATATAACTCGCAACGCCCCAATATATATGTTTCATTACGTAATGTCCCATTTCATGGGCCATAATAAATAAAATCTCTTTATCTTTTAATTGCTGAAGTGTTGTATCCCACATTACAATACGAAGGTTTTTTCCAATTCCTGTTACATATGCATTTAACGCATTCGTTTTTTCCGACATATTTACTTCATATACATGTTCAGATGGAATATCAGCTTTATCTGCGATCGCTAAAATTTTCGTTTCTAATTCCTTATTTTTCAGCGTTGAAAAATCATTATAAAGTGGATCAATTACAACAGGTTGCACAAACGTTAAGAAAATCGTAAACGGGACAGAGAGCGCCCATCCTGCTAGCCACCATCTCTTCGGGAATTTACGGATGAGCCATAACAAAACCGTAACAATGAGTAACATAGTCGCATAGTTCACCCAAAAATCGATGACATGATCTTTTATCCAGCTTTGTGTGCTTTGCGTAGATATTCCGTAATCAACGGACACTTTACGCCCGATCCATTGCATCGGTAATGCAAGAACTGTTGTTAGTAGTGATAAATAAAAGAAATAAATCGCAACTTGTAAGACATTTATTTTGGTCGTTTCCTTCGACCATTTCTCAAACTTTTTTGAAATACCGAGCACGAGTACAAATAATAAAATAATCCATTCAAGAGGCGTCGCTAAAAAGAACAGTAAGTTTTTCACGCGCGAATAATCTTGGCTTAGCGTAAGCTCCCTCGCATTCATAAAAGTTTCTGGATCTGCACTCGTTCCTTTATACATGTCCGGAATGAGTTCATGATTCCATCCAAATAAATACCAATATATAAGTAACGCAAACCCAACGTACAAAAAAAACGACCACCCAATAACTTTCCTCACGCTATTCCCTCCTCTATGCTGCCTGTCTATTATTATTGTAAGTTCGTACATGCTAAATTAGAACAAGCTTATTATGAGAATTGCTCGAGAGCCTTCTACTTACATAAAAAAACTCTTCTACATAAGAAGAGTTTCACCTACCTTTAGACACTTTATTCGGTTCATGGGATAAGAAATGCACTGGCAAACCGCCTTTTAGATAAAATAAAGAGCCTCTCCTTAAGGAAGTACATCTATTAACAAACTAAAATCTTGCAAAGAAAAAGAACTATATTTCATAATACCTTGTACAGTTAGAAGTAAAATAAGACCCATCACACACATATAATTAATACTTTCTTCATGCTTTTTCTCAGCAACTACTCCGCCCGTTATGCATAAAATCCCTAATAAATGGAGCGCTAAATACATAAAAAAGTAAGCTTCCTCCCAGCGAAGAACAACATTTACTGTCGTAATCAATACTAAACTCAGTACAATCAAATAAAAAAACTTATTTGACGATATTGTTTCATTCATATAATTTTATACATCCCTTTCAAATTTCGAATTAATAATGATTTAGTTTTCATAAAATAAAAGTCCCCATCACTTTCTCAAACATTTTATGAGCCCTAACATAATTCACTTCATTTTTTACATACTGTCTGAAGATGCGCTTCATCATTTCTTCTATAATAAAGCTGACTATTATTAATGTCCCTAACACGATAAAAAGAAAAATAATATTTCCTGTATCATTATTGATGGAAAAGTACTTATATCTAATAGAAGTACAATAATCTATCATTTCCTTCAATATTTTCTCAAACATCTTCTCTACCTTACTTATCTCCTGCTATACTCGAAAAGCTCTTTTCCTTCTCCGCATATATAACAGGCACTTCTTTACTCCAATATTTGCGATTCACAAATAAAAAGATGAGCACTAAGTTTAATCCTGTCATAAAAATAATTAATCCTGGAAAGAATGTCGTATAGTTCGAAAAATCGGCAAAACTCATTATCTTTTCTCTACTTACTAAAAAAGAAGAACTAAGCACAAGCGCATTGTTTAACATATGAATAGCAATTGGCATGAGCAAGCTTTTCGTACGAATATATACGATTGATAGTACGATGCTAAACACAACTGCACCAAGGAAATCAACATGTAAGCAAGCAAATAAAAGTGCTACAACGACCATTGCTATACTAGTACCCCATTTTGCTGCAAAACGCTGCAGTAAAAACCCTCGAAAAACAAACTCTCCGACAATAGGCGCGATAAATACAACCCTAATAAATTGAAATACATATCCCCCAGTACTATCTATAATCGGTTCATGCAAGGCATTCATAATAAAATCTGGTGTAATCCATGCAAAGCTGTACATATATAAAATAAGATAGCCGTAACTAAACATACAAAGCATAATCGCGATGTACAAAACTTGCACTAGGTTAAATGTTTCGTTTCTATTAATAAATAATGAAAATGAAACACGATGCTTTCTATATCCGTAAAAAAGCCAGATTATTGGAAGGATATAAAATATAAGCATATTTATAAAAGATGAATTCTGTATATGAAATGTATTTTCTAGCACTTCATTACTACTTTGTGCTATTAAAATTAGTAATGCAAATACAATTAAAAAATATCTAGCTCGCATCGTTTGAAACGGATTCACATTCATCTCCTCCCCATGTTACTTTTATCATATCATTTGAATCTTAATTTTTTGTGAAAGAAAACCTTAAAATTTCCTTAAAAATTCCATAAGTTACAAAAAGATGATATGATATTCGAGGAAATTAGGAGGGATTCATATGTATCACGCAAATATTCTACTCATTGATGATGAAACAGCAATTTTACAATTACTAACTACCATTCTTGAAAAAGAAGGTTTTTCTCATATTACAACTGCAACATCTGCGGAAATAGCCTTATCTCTCACCGAGCAAAACAATTACGATTTAATTATTTTAGATGTAATGCTTCCTGGACAATCCGGTTTTGACATTTGTCCAATCCTTCGCCAAAAAACGGATTGCCCTATCTTCTTCCTAACAGCAAAAACATCTGATGTAGATAAAATTTCCGGATTTTCATACGGTGCGGATGATTACATTACGAAACCATTTAATCCACTAGAAGTAGTCGCTCGTATGAAAGCTCAACTCCGAAGACATATGAAACAAAACATACAAGAACAAAGAATATACTCCTTTTCTTTTGGGAGATTTGAAATTGATCAACATTCTGCGGAACTAACAGTAGATGGAAACGTTGTCGAATGTTCCGCTCAACTCTTTCAACTACTACTATTCTTTTGTGAGAATCCGAACTACGTATTTTCGAAGGAAGAATTATATGAAAAAGTTTGGGGAGCACCTGCCTATAATGGAGATGATAATACTGTTATGGTTCACATTCGAAAACTACGTGAAAAAATTGAACAAGATCCAAGTAAACCAGAATACATAAAAACAGTTCGTGGACTTGGCTATAAGTTCATTACAAAGTAGGTTAAAGATATGAATTTTAATAAACGACTTATAATCCAGTTTATTTTACAACACGTTTTTGTCTTAGTTACATTACTTATCGCAGTAATTGCTTCTTTTTCTTATTTAATTTTTCTTCTTAATAGTACTTTATATGAACCTAATATTTCTGATTATGATACCTTTACAATCTCCGAATATATTTCTTCTGAAGACAATAACATTACTTTAAAATCTAAGGTAAAAGATTTAATAACAGAAAAGAGTGATTGGCTTCAAATTGTAGATGAAGATGGAAAGGTCCTTTACAACTTTAATACGCCTAACGATGTTCCGACCTCTTACACAAAGACATCCTTACTTACGTATTTACAGAATAGTAACAACAATATTTATAAATTTAACTATTGGGAAATTAAATTAGAAAAGAAACCAGTGATCGTTATTTACGGTGCCAAACTAAAAAGTAATGCATTACTAAAAACGATACAACAAGGACACCCTTCTTTATCATTAAATGAATTTGCATTAACTGAACAAGAAAAACAATTACTTTCTAAAGAAAAAGCAACACTGCAAATATTTAATAACAATGGCGAAGAAGTTTTTTCCTATCCAACTGGGAAGAAAAAAACATTTTCGGCTATAAAAACGGCTCTTAATGAAAAAGAACCGTGGAATTATAAAGAAAATACATCTAGTTTTTACGATTCAAATAGCGGTCATCTCGTCGTTGTATCCGCCCCAAACGCTCATTATTATCCAGATGATGAATTAGATGATATATTTACCAAGAAACTTCTAATCGGATGCAGCTTAATCCTCCTTATTGTGTTTGCTTATTTAGTCATTCTTTCAATTTGGTATGGAAATAAGTTTGGAAAGCCTTTATTACACACGATGCGCTGGCTTAAAAACATAGCCGGAGGAAAATATGAAGAACCTGTTAGTAAAAAAGGCAAACCTGTTCGGTTTCGGCGCTCCGGTAAAGAAAAATGGTCGTTCCGCATATTTAAAGATGTTACAAACTCACTAGAGCACCTTTCTATTACTTTGAAAAAGAACGATGCAATGAGAAAAGTACTGCAACAAACACGTGAAGAGTGGATTACCGGCCTGACGCATGATCTAAAAACACCGCTTAGCTCTATATACGGCTATGCATTATTACTAGAATCGAAGCAATATAATTGGACGGATCAAGACATTCAACAATTTGGCCATGTAATGAAAGAAAAATCTCAATATATGACTACATTAATTGACGACTTAAGCTTAACATATCAATTAAAAAATGATACTCTGCCTGCGCAACACGTAAATGTTGAAATTAATCAGTTCGTCCGAAAAGTACTATTACAATTTATTAATAACCCGACACTACAAAATCAAAACATTGAATTCGTGCCAAGTTCAAGCAAAATCCAATATTTTATTGAAGAAAAATGGTTCCAACGTATTATCGAAAACTTACTCGCAAACGCTGTAAAACATAATAATGAAACGACAAACGTAATCGTAAAACTTTCGCAAAATGCAAATTCATTTACACTATCTATTTCAGATAATGGAAAAGGTATGGATGATAAAACGAAAGAACTTCTATTCGAGCGATATTACAGAGGAACGAATACAGAAGAAAGCAACATCGGAACTGGACTTGGTCTCGCCATTACAAAACAGCTCGTTCATGCCCATAACGGAACGATTTTCATTGATAGTGAACTTGGAAAAGGAACGACGATTATACTTATGTTTCCGTTTAGTTCGTAGAAAAAGGTGCTTTTATAAAGCACCTTTCTCTTTTCAGAGCAGCGCGCTAGTAAATGAAATTATATCGACTTAACTATAAAATACAACAATAGTAGCAACCTATTAATAAAAGAAGACCGTCCAAAAATACCTTTTGAACGGTCTTTCTTTCTATTATTTCTTCTTCACCGGTATCCAAAGTTCAATTTGAGCGAACTCACTTTTATCTGCATGGGAACGTTCATCGTATAGCTCAAACTCATTAACGCCGCAATGTTCGTATCCTGAATGCGGGAACCATTCTGAGAATACTGCATTCCACGTTTGGTGAATAGACGATACCATTTCTTCATGAGGAACTTTCGGCGTTGTAAATACTGCATATGTCGCCGCTGGGAATGTACGCTTTGCAACTGCATTTGGTACATTTTCAAAGTCTGTAACTTCCATTCCGATAATATAAGTGAAGTCCCCTGTTTCTAAATTAAAATCAGTACATAATCCAAGTTCTACCCATTGGCTCGTATCTTTACGATTCGGAATCGTCGTTCCAAGATCTTTTTGTAAATATTCTTGCCAAAATGCTGGAATGTCTTGGTGGTTTTTTCCTTCTTTACTTGTCGTCTTCAGCTCATAACCCGCCATTAAAAATTCTGGTTTATTTACAATACGATATTCCATTTGTATGCCCCCTAAATATGGATTTAATTTTCTTTGTTTTACATTCACTCTATAATACATTGGTGTTTCGATTTCTTGTTTTCGATATTCACTTGGTGTCATTTGAAATAATTTTTTAAAGGCTCTCGTGAACGTTTCGTGAGATTGAAAGCCATGCTCAAATGCGATATCAATAACTTTTTCATCCGTATGAGAAAGTTGATAAGCTGCCCGGGCTAACCTCCTCTTTCGAACATACTCCATTACTGTATCGCCTACTAACGCCTGGAATACACGATGAAAATGCGACTCAGAAAAACCTGCAACACATGCTAAATTACGCAGCGTTTGTTTTTCCATTACATCTTCCTCAATATAATCAATTGACCTTTGAATTTGTGTTTCATAGCTTTCCATCTCTGTTCACCCGCCTTATATGTATTATGATAAAAGAGAATCCTATCCAATTCTTGACGTTTTTTACTATAATTCCATAAAAATTGTAACTTTTTTATATGTATTTCGTTGTTATGTATGAAGGGAGGGAAATGTAGTGAAACGCAAACAATCATTAGAAGAAATTTACTCAGAGCATATGCAAGATTTATTTCGCTATCTTCTCTCCCTAACCGGAGATTCTCATAGTGCTGAAGATCTCATGCAAGAAACATTTTACCGAATGCTCGTCCATATTGACTATTATAAAGGAGAAGAAATTAGGCCGTGGTTATTTACAATCGCCTACAACGCCTTTATCGATTGGTACCGAAAAGAAAAGAAGTATAAAACAACGCAAATTAAAGAATTCCACTTACCAAACGTGCCAAGTACAGAACACTCTTATTTCGTAAAACATGAGATTGCTAGTTGGTTACAAAGTATATCCTCACTTCCGCTCGAAAGAAGAAATGTGTTGCTACTACGAGATTACTACGGATTCTCCTATAAGGAAATAGCAGAAATGACTAACCTCTCGTTAGCAAAAGTAAAAATTGAATTACACCGAGGACGAAAAGAAACGAAAAGCCTAAAGGAGTGATACAGATGAGTTGTGCAGAGTTTAAAAAACTGTGGGAGAAGTACGAAAAAGGAACGCTCACACAGGATGAACAAGAGCAGTTAGAAAGTCATATTGAGACTTGCGAAGAGTGTGAAGTACATTTGGATGAATTGCTTGCGAAGAGCGAGCCGATAAAGAAAAGGTTACCACCAAAAGATCTTAAAGTTCCTTTTTGGAGGATTAAATGGAAACATCGTTTACAAACACTTGGTTTTATACTAGCAATTTGTATCTTTATATATATGATCGGAGGGGTATTATCTGCCTTTTATTTTCAAGCTAATAATGATAAACGACTAAAAGAAATACGAGATGTTCCCTCTCTTGCACTTGAAGCAACTATCCCAAACAGCCGCGTTATGGGCGGTGGAACAAGTGTAGAAGCTTTCTTTCGAACAAACAGCCAATTTGATTTAGTGAAAACGATTGGTAAAAAAGAAATGCCACTCGGTACAATAGAAACGAGCAGCTTCTTATCTTCTTTAAATATCACAAATCAATCTTGGGTGAATATGCACTATCAACCGAACATCCACTTTGTTCATCCAAAAATAAAACAAGGTGATTATTTGAAAGAAGCATCTAAAAAGGTTTGGGATACACTTGCAAAGGTACATGAGGGAACCGTTGCAGAAGTAGCAATATCTTTTGACAAACCTTACACTTTACAGGAATTAGAACCACTTTTATATGGCGTATTTGAAGCACAAGAACTCCCTCCAACTCCTGTATGGTACGCCTTAGATACGGGACAAGAAAGAATAAACGAAGAAGATTTCATCCTATCTGTGGACGAATTTATAGGATTTCCAGAACATATAGGATTCCTTGATGATGAAACAGAAAATCTGAAAACACAAGAGGCTAAAGTTATTGAAATGATGCGTATTCTTTCTACGCATGAAAAAACTGTAAATAAAGTTGCTATGCTACCTGCGGGGCAGCTGAACTTAGATAAACGTTATAAATATGTAAAAGATAACGGTGTAAAAGTATACGGCATTGTCATTACTGGGCCGTCGAAAGAATTATTAAAATTACAAAACTCCCCGCACGTACGTTATGCGACTCTTGGAGATATTGAGGTTTGGAATTGGTTTGATCATTAATGAGAAAAAGATAGAGCATCCCTATTGGATGCTCTACCTTTTTTACTCAGAAATCACTTTCACATACATCCCTCTTACTGCTTTTTCATAAGCGATATCGCTCATCTGTCTTATGTTTTCTGACACAATAGACGATTGAACAACTTCCCCTTCATAAAGTAACGGAGGATCAATAAGACGCACTTTATTTTTCTGATGTAGATCATACTCATTTCTATCTTCTTTTACTTCTATACTTGGATGAACTTTTCTTAATAAATCATCTACTTCTTTATCTTTACATAGCTGCAATTTCGATATAAGCTCATGATCTTCAAGAAGAAAATCATCTGTATGGATTATCTTTTTATGAAAAGCTAACTTTAACGTTTTAGCTAACATATCGTTTCCATAAATATTCATTGGTTTCATAAAGAAATCAATTACTTCTTTGTAATACGTTTCTGTAAACCATTCTGCTATTTCGATATTTTGAATGACCATTTTCCCATCTACTTCGATTACATCCTCTAAAAAACTATGAACTTCTTCTAAAGAAATATATCCATATGTAAACATATCCCGTAATGTGTAATCCACTCGGTCTGCACATAATTCTGGCGCAGATCTTTCAAGTAATGTCCACTTCGAATCATCTAACAAAATATCTTCATAGTTATAACCATGTTTTGAAAGAATCGCCGGGATTTCCGAGTTTTTCACGACAGCACTAAATATTTCTTCATGATAACTTTCATTTTCGTTATCAAAAACGTAATCGATCACATGGGAAAAAGCAGTATGCGATACATCATGTAGTAAACCAGCAATCTGTTCTTCTACTGAACCACCAAGTTTTTTAATTAACAACATAGCACCAACTGAATGATCAAAACGTGTTACATTCCATTTCTCATTCATTAAGTAACTTGCTCCGGCCTGATGAACCCCTTTCAGCCTTTGCACAGGTTTACTTAAAATTAATTCTTCTAACACTTTATCTACTTTAAACTCACCGTATATGACATCTAATATGATCACTTAAAATCCCCCTTTTCAAGCAGAGTCTTCTTATAGTATCTCTTTTTCCAGAGAGTAAATAAAGAACCTCAATCGAATATTTTGTACCTTTAAATAAAAAATAGAGAGCACTCAGCTCTCTATTTCACAACCCTATTCAAATGTAACTTCAACCTGCACAATCTCAGATCTACTTCCCAGTCTAAGCGGTGGTCCCCAGAATCCAAATCCAGAAGAAACAATTGCGTGGAATGCACCTTTTTGTGCGTATCCCCAGTCTAGTTCGTACATTCTTCTCGTCACAATATGGTTCGGAGCCATTTGTCCGCGATGCGTGTGACCGGATAATAATAAATCAACGCCAGCCTCCGCTGCTTGTTTTAACTCGAATGGTTGATGATCCATTGCGATAACTGGCATAGATTTATCTACCGTACTCATTAGATTTTCAAAACTTTGGCGATCTCGCTCTGTTTTATCTCTTCTTCCAACGAGATAAAAATGATCTTCAATTGTAATCACTTCATCTAACAGAATACGAATATCAATCTTATCCATCTCTTGTAAAAATTCAGGAACCGCTCTTCCATAATACTCGTGGTTTCCTAACACACCATATACGCCTAATGGAGCTTTCATCTGTTTCATGATTGGTCCCATATTTTTCTGAATGAACACACCTGGATGATCGTCGATAATATCACCAGGCAGTAAAATAATGTCGGGCTCCATTTCATTTACATGACGAACGAGTCTCTTTAAATGCGAAACACCAGACAGTTTACCGAAATGCATATCAGAGGCCATCGCAATGCGTAAACTTTTACGCCCTTCTACTTTTTTCGGTATGTGCACTTCGTACTTTCTTACTACTGGACTATATGCGTTGAATACTCCATACGCAAAAATAAAGATGAACGCAAGTAACACGGCCGATCCTGTCCAAACAATTGCCGTCTCTTTCTCCATTGAAAACTGTAGAAGGAAAACTGTAATATCGGCTAACGGCAATAACATAAGCGCGTATTGTATGACCGCAAACCAAATTGAACCGACCGTTCGCAGGAAAGGAAGAAATTTAAACACTTGTACGAGAATATACGCATATGAAATAAATCCGACTATGAAAGCGTAATATCCCCAAGATTCCCAGCCGAATACCGCATGAAGCCAAACCCATCCGTTCCAGCCGATGTAAAACATGAGTAGTGTGTATACAATTAAAATAGTGAATATATTGAGATAACGAAAACTTTTCACAGCCAGCCTCCTTATTGATTTCTTCTATTATAACTTGTTATGCACGTTTAACGTAAATATTAAGCACATCAATCTTCACAATAAAAATATTGATAAACACATCGTTTTAAAGTTTTTAGGAACGGCTGTAATGGGCATTTTAGAATCTTACGTGTTGGATGAAATTGACATTGATGTTGCGTTTATTGCGACGCAGGTTGGGGAATTGATGAGGCGGAATATATAAAAATCAGACATTCACGTAAACAAAGAAAAGCCGCACCTATAAATACTCATATAGGTGTGGCTTTTCACTATTAAATCACAAAATCCTCCGGAATAAACACCTTCACTTCTCTCGGCTGTACGTATACAAAGTCACCAGCTTGAATGTTCAGCTGTCTAAACTGCTCTTTACTAATTTCTGCTTCTAGATACTCATCTGTTCCGTCGCGCTTCAATTCTACATATACGACAGGGCCAACTGCATGTGAGTATGTTACTTTCGCCGGGATGGCATCTATACTTTGTTTCGTACGATCGATTGATAAGTGATGTGGTCTTACGTATCCCACTCCGTCTACGTTTGAAACGTGCTTATGCTCTGGTGCTTCTAGTTCCACCGATCCTACATTTAGTTTACCTTTATGAACGCGGCCGTGAAATAAATTCACGTTTCCTAAAAAGTCATATACGAACGGACTTGCTGGTTTTTCATATACTTCTTCCGGCGTTCCCATTTGTTCAATGCGTCCTTCATTCATTACAACGATGCGGTCCGCAACGTCTAACGCTTCTTCTTGGTCATGCGTTACGAATACGCTCGTAATTTGAAATTCGTCATGTAGTTTCCGGAGCCATCTTCGCAATTCTTTCCGTACTTTCGCATCAAGTGCACCGAACGGTTCATCTAGCAATAAAATTTTCGGTTCGACTGCAAGTGCCCGGGCTAGTGCGATACGTTGGCGTTGTCCGCCAGATAATTGCGCTGGATAACGTTTTGCGAAACCATCCATTTTTACTAGTTTCAATAGTTCTGTTACTTTTTCTTTTATTACTTCAGCTGAAGGTCGTAAGTTTTTCTTTCTTACTTTTAAACCGAAAGCGATATTTTCAAATACATTCATATGTTTAAAAAGTGCATAGTGCTGGAAGACGAAACCGATTTGCCGGTTTTTCACGTGAATATCAGTTAAATCTTCCCCATCAAAAGAAATCGAACCTCCATCCGCTTCTTCTAGTCCTGCAATAATTCGTAATAACGTCGTTTTCCCAGAACCTGATGGGCCTAATAAGGCAACAAGTTCTCCTTTTGGAATATCTAAATGAATGTCTGTCAGCGCTTGAAATGTACCATATTGTTTTGATACATTTTGAATTTGAATACTCACCGCACTCACTCCTTATTGTCGTTTTTCCATTCTCCATTCAATCCAGTTTTTTATAACGAGCGTAAAAACTGCGATGAGTGACATTAAAGTCGCCACAGCGAACGCTGCTGAAAATTGATATTCATTGTACAAAATTTCAATATGAAGCGGCATCGTATTTGTAACGCCGCGCACGTGACCAGATACAACGGAAACGGCGCCGAATTCACCAATGGCCCGGGCATTACATAAAATCATGCCGTATAAAAGGCCCCATTTTATATTCGGAAGCGTAACGTGCCAAAACATTTTCCAGCCGCTTGCGCCAAGTGATAGAGCCGCTTCTTCTTCACTCTTCCCTTGCGCCTGCATTACCGGGATTAATTCACGTGCAACGAACGGAAACGTAACAAAGATTGTCGCAATGATAATGCCAGGGACAGAGAAGATGAGCTTTATCCCGTGTTCCAATAACCATCCGCCAAGAGCCGCACGAGGTGTGAAAAGTAAAACGAATACTAATCCTGCGATAACTGGTGATACAGCAAACGGCAGTTCAATAAGAGATAATAATACTTGCTTTCCTTTAAACTGAAACTTCGTAATAAGCCAAGCTGCTGCTATTCCGAATATCGTATTCAGCGGTACAACAATTAATGCAACGAGAAGTGTTAACCTGATTGCCAAAAATGCTTCTTGATCTGTTACAGCGGCAATATATACATCAATTCCTCGTTCGAACGCTTTCATAAAAATTGTCACGAGCGGCAGTAATAGAAAGAGAGATAAAAATAAAATTGTTATCGTAATGAATAGAATTGGTACAAATTTAGATTCTTTTTTAACTGATACGCTTTTTACTATTTTCTTTTCTAATAATGTTGGTTCCATTTTCTCCCCTCCTATTCACTTTTCAGTTCATGCCTTCTGCTCCAAGTTTGAATCATATTAATAAATAGTAGGAAAAGGAGAGAAATAATAAGCATCACAGCCGCTACAGCTGTTGCGCCTGCATAATCATATTGTTCTAGTTTCGTCATAATCATAAGCGGTGCGATTTCTGTTTTCATCGGCATATTACCTGCAATGAACACGACAGATCCATATTCCCCTAACGCCCGAGCAAAGGCGAGTGAAAAACCAGCAAGTAGAGCCGGGAATATTTCTGGCAAAATAATTTTCACAAATATTTGAAAGCGTGATGCCCCTAAACTAGAAGCTGCTTCTTCTACTTCTTTATCAATACTTTGCAGCACTGGTTGCACCATTCGAACGACAAATGGTAAGCCAATAAACGTAAGCGCCACAATAATGCCGAGCTGAGTAAAAGCTACTTTTATATGAAACACACTAAATATTTTTCCAATAAAGCCATTTTCCGCATAAAGCGTCGTAAGTGTAATACCAGCTACAGCAGTCGGAAGAGCGAATGGTAAATCGATTAGTCCGTCTAATAACCGCTTCCCTGGAAATGTGTAGCGAACGAGTACCCAAGCAATTAATAAACCAAAAATGGCATTTACGATTGCCGCTGCAAGTGAAGTTGTGAAACTTACTTGATAGGAATGCAACACACGCTCACTCGTTATAACTTGTGCGAACTTCTTCCAGCCTAGCTGCGAAGTTTGAATAAATACGATAGAAAGTGGTATAAGTACGAATAAGCTCATATACAGCATTGTAAATCCAAGAGATAATCCAAACCCTGGTAAGACACGCTTCTTCCTCATATAACGTCACCTCATCCCCCCTTATTTTTTATACATTTGATCGAATACGCCGCCATCATTAAAATGCTTTTCTTGTGCTTTTTTCCATCCTCCAAATAGTTCATCAACTGTAAATAATTGAACTTTCGGAAATTGTGATGCGTACTTTTCTGCTACTTTTTCATTACGAGGGCGATAAAAGTTTTTCGCCGCAATTTCTTGCCCTTTTTCTGAATACAAATATTCAAGATATCCTTCTGCTACTTTTTTCGTTCCTTTTTTATCAACGACTTTGTCTACAACTGCTACTGGCGGCTCGGCAAGTATACTAATCGAAGGTGTTACAATTTCGAATTTATCTTTTCCAAGTTCTTTTTGTGATAATAACGCTTCATTTTCCCAAGCGATTAACACATCACCAATTCCTTTTTCAACGAAAGTCGTCGTTGCCCCGCGTGCTCCTGAATCTAGTACTTCTACGTTTTTATAAATTTGACCGACAAACTCTTTCGCTTTCTCTTCACTATTGTTATATTTCTTCAGTGCGTATTCCCACGCCCCTAAATAGTTCCACCGTGCTCCTCCAGATGTTTTTGGATTCGGTGTAATGACAGACACACTTTTTTTCGTCAAATCATCCCAATCTTTAATTCCTTTCGGGTTTCCTTTTCTCACAAGAAATACAATCGTTGATGTATACGGAGTAGAATTATCCGCAAGTCGCTTCTGCCAATCTTCTGCTAGTTGTTTCTTCTTACTAATCGCGTCAATATCATAAGCGAGCGCTAATGTTACAACATCTGCTTCTAAGCCGTCAATAACGGAGCGTGCCTGACTTCCAGATCCCCCGTGTGATTGCTTTACATTTACTGTTTGACCATGCTTCTCTTTCCAATACTTCGCAAAGTCTTTATTGAAATCTTGATATAACTCACGCGTTGGATCATATGAAACATTTAAAAGTTCGACTGTCTTCTTATCTGCACTTCCTTCAGAATTGTTAGTGGATGTTGCCGAACCACACCCTGACAAAAGGACAAATGCTGATAATAAAACACCTGTACTTTTCATTAATGCTGTCTTACTCCACTGTTTCATATATAAAGCCCCCTTAGTTTGTACAATAGAAAAAGGCACACAATCTATTCACAAAAGTGAACGTTGTGCGCCTTCAGTTTCTCTGATGAGCTTCTATTGTATTCTGTTTGATTTCTTTCCATTTTAATTCCGTAATTCACATGTGTCAACTTGGAATTCGGAATTATTATATAAGAAACTTCATACAAGCTAAAAATCAGCGGGAATAGAATCCCACTGATTTTAGTTTCGATTTATTTCTTTAACTTATCTGTCTTTGCAATAAATTGAGCTGCTTCTGCGCGGCTTACCGATTTATCTGGAGCCCATCCATTATCTGTTCCAACTGAAATATTTTCTTGGATTAAAATGTTCGCATACTTCGTACCCCAATGATCTTTTAAATCAGCAAATTCTTTTGGTAGTTTAATATTTTCATTTCTTTCTAATTTATATGCATTCACAAGCATAGAAGCCATTGATGCACGGTTAATTAGCCTGCTCGGATTAAAGTTACCCTTATCATCACCTTTTACAATGCCAGCTTTTTCAACTGCTGCGATGTATGGTGTAGCCCAATGATTTTGCGCGTCAGAGAATGATGGCTTCGCATCTTTATTAATTTCTAATCCTAAAACAGTAGCTAATATTTTTGCTGCTGAACCACGATCGATATTTTCAGCTGGTGCAAATGTACCATCTGGCTTACCGTGTACTGCCTCTTTGTCTACTAAATATTGAACTGACCCCTGTGCCCAAGTTGGTACATCTGAGAACTTAGATTTCTGTTCAATTGCACTCGCATCGATTTCAAACTGCACTTGATATTTATGATCATATTTAATTGCTGGAATTAATATATGCATTTGCATATTATATTTTTTCGAGAACTCATCGATTTCAAATTGAACAACCTTCGTACCATTATTTGTTTTATCTTCAGAGATCACTTTCACATCATGGAATGTCCCTACTTTATTAGTATCTTCTACTCTAAGGTACTGGAAATAGCTACTATCTTGAATTGTTAACGTAACGATTTTTTTGTCACCTTGAATTGTTACTTTTGCATTTTTTAAATACGTAGAAGCAACAGATGTTTCATTCGTTTGATCTTTATAAGTTTTTAAAATAACGTCATATGTACCATCTGCAAGTTTGCTATTTGCTTTCATTTCAACCGCTGCATCTGCTTTCGCAATAGGTACCATGATACCGCTAAATGGAACTGCTAAAGTTGCTGCTATAACGAATGCATTAATATATTTTTTCTTAATCATTATCAATATGACATCTCCCTTTATATGAATATACCCAACATAACTATCATATTGATAATGATTATCAATGTCAAATAAAAAATTAAACGAATAATACCTATTTATTACACAAATATGCTTTCCGATCATTTTTAAACAATAAATAATGAGCAGTATGCACTTTTCTCTCTAAATAATCTAATGAATACGTACCCGATGGATCAACTAAATCCCCAATCGCCCCTGAAAGGTGATCAATTACCTTTTGCAATGTTTCTAAGTTCTTCTTTTCACTCTCCATATTCATTTCATCCATAATGTCACAAATAAGATATTGTACTTTCCGTAAGCGTAATTCCTTCTGCTCCACGTATATCTCCTCCTTATTAGCAATATTACGTTTTAAATATATGGGCTTATAGCTTAACCAATTCTAAAAAATAACGTGAAACTTTAATGAGTAAGAATTTTGTCCATCCAAACTAATCCAGCTTTTTGGGACAAAAAGATATCCATCTCTAAACATGTAGTCATAGAGATGGATATCTTTATTTTTACACTTGCAATGCCTTCTCTCTCAGAGCTCTTCGTAACAACTTACCAGTTGTATTCTTCGGCAATTCTGTTAAAAACTCAATGCTCATTGGCACTTTATATTTCGCTAAATGTAACGTGCAGTAATGCATAAGCTCTTCTTCTGTTACGCTCGTTTGTTTCAGAACGACGTAAGCTCGCACTGCTTCTCCTAAGTTTTCATCAGGAACACCGATTACGACAACTTCAGCTACCGAATCGTGAGTGTATAATACTTCCTCCACTTCACGAGGATATACGTTATAACCACCAACTAAAACAATATCTTTTTTGCGATCGACGATATAGAAGTAACCTTCTTCATCCATTTTCGCTAAGTCTCCTGTATATAGCCAGCCATCTTTAATTGTCGCCGCAGTATCTTCTGGCGCATTATAGTAACCCTTCATAACGTTAGGTCCGCGAACAATTAACTCCCCAACTGCACCAACAGGTACTTCTTCCCCAAGTTCGTTCACAATTTTATTTTCTACGTGCCAAATATTTGTACCAATCGAACCTGGTTTACGAGGACGATCTAATGGATTAAAACAAGTAACTGGTGATGCTTCTGATAAACCGTATCCTTCTGAAACGATAACGTCAAAACGTTTTTCAAAGTTTTGCAGAAGGGCAACAGGCATTGACGCACCACCTGAAATACAAAGGCGAAGCGTCTTCACATCTTCTGCGCTTGCTTCTTCGAATAAATATAAATAATTGTACATTGTCGGTACACCAGCAAAAATCGTTGGTTCGTACGTGCGACAAATACGGAATACTTCTTTCGGACTAAATTTCGGTAACATTAAAATAGTCGCCCCGTTCACAATCGGCGCATTGACCGCCACTGTTAAGCAAAATACATGGAACATCGGCAGTGCCGCAACGACGCGATCGTCCGCAGTATATTGTAAATACGACGCCACATCGCTTGCATTACTATATAAATTTTTATGTGTTAACATAGCGCCTTTTGGCTTTCCAGTTGTACCTGAAGTGTATAAAATAACAGCTACATCTTCTTCATCTAGTTCAGAACCTTCGTAAGTTACATCTCCAGTTCCTATACAACTAGTAAACGTTTTCATTTTTTCAGTTTCTGTATGGTTAAAATCTGATGAGGTTTCGCATATGATGATATTTTCAAGTGAAGGAAGTCTTGTTGTAAGAGATTGTATAACAGGTAGAAGGACGTCGAGTACGATAATTGTTTTTACATCTCCATTTTGTAATATGTAATGTATTTCGTCTGCTGTATAAATTGGATTAATCGGAATGACAGTTGCCCCTGCTTTCATTGTTCCGTATAAGCCGACTAAAAAATGTGGTGAATTGCCTACAGCTAATGCGACATTGTCCCCTTTTCCAATGCCCATTTTTGCTAAATTACTAGAAAACCTAGTGACCACTTTGTTTAATTGGTCATAAGAGACCGACTGATCCATAAATATGTACGCCGGTTTATCCCCCTTCTTTTTTGCCGTTTCAGCCAAAGATTGAACGAGATTCACACAAACCCCACCTTTATAAAATTTAGAATATTTAAAAATTCTAAATTAATTATATTAAAAGAAAATTAAAGTAGCAAGTGATATTCCATTAATCGAATATACATAAACCACTTTCTTCCAGAATACTTTAGTACGATACGAGAATTATATGTGAAAGAAACAGGTACAAACATATAGTTAAACTGTAGCTAAAATCATTGTAGGATAATATGCACTCATCTTTCCCCTAAGTTTTTCACCTTCCTCTTTATTTAAAGCCGTATACTCTCCATACAAATTGAGAGCGTCCGCTCCATTTTCATGCAAGTAGACTGTAACATATAGTGTCGGTAATCCTTTATTGTCTTCATCTATCGACAAGACAACATCTGGCGTTTTATTAACGCTACTAAACGTTTCATTTCTTTTCCATTTCTTATTTTGAAACATAGTTTGTATATCATCTATCTTTCGTTTTTTATCTGTATGCGTATAATATATGGCATTATCCTTCGCTGGCTTTCCAATAAATAAAAGTGTACGACTAGAGGAAGTTTCATCGTTACAAGCTGTCATCCCTATAACGAAGCTGATCAATAATATAAAGTGTATTATCCTTTTCATTTCGATCATCCTCCTTTAATTATATATACTTCCTTTATAATAAAAGAATGTCCTGCTAGTAGATGTTTTTAGCGACGCTTTTAACGGTAAATGAATTCATAATAAAAAAAGCCATCCCAAAAGATATTTCGGGATGGCTTCTTCTTTTAGAAGAATAAATGTAAGAAATCTTCTGTTGTAATATTACCGAAATAGCGTACGATATCTACGCCTTCTAAAGCTACAGTGAATGCATCTTTATCAAATTGTACACCTGTTAGACGCTCTTCAATGTCATGCACATCTAGTGAGCCGAAGAAGTCACCGTAAATTTTACATTCTGTTACTGTCCCTTTTTTCACTTCAAGACGAACGTCAACTTGTCCAACTGGGAAGCGGTGTGAATGTTGTAAGTTGAACTTCGGAGATTTTCCGTAGTTCCAATCCCAATTTTGGTAGCGCTCTTCAGAAAGTTTATGGATTTCTTTCCAATCATTTTCTGTTAATTCGTACGTTGGAATTTCTGTTTCTCCTTCGAAAATTGTTTCTAGAAGAAGTTGTCTAAACTCTTCTGTCGTCATTTTTTCGTTTAAGAACTCTGTAATATTCGCAACGCGGCTACGGATTGATTTAATTCCTTTTGATTGAATTTTATCCATTTTCACTTTAAGTGCCGATACAACGTGATCGATTTCAGAGTCAAATAGTAACGTACCGTGACTAAACATACGACCTTTCGTTGAGAACTGCGCGTTACCTGAAATTTTTCTACCTTCAGCTAAAATATCGTTACGACCACTTAGTTCTGCATTTACGCCTAATTTACCAAGCGCTTTCGTTACAGGCTCTGTGAACTTTTTGAAGTTGCTGAAACTATCTCCATCATCTTTCGTAATAAAGCTGAAGTTTAAGTTTCCTAAATCATGATATACTGCGCCTCCGCCTGATAGACGACGAACAACATGAATACCTTGTTCTTTTACGTAATCTGCATTAATTTCTTCTACTGTGTTTTGGTTTTTACCAATGATAATCGAAGGTTTGTTAATGTAGAACAGTAAATATGTTTCGTTAATATCTAAATTCTTCACACAATATTCTTCAATTGCTAAGTTTATTCTAGGATCTGTAATCCCTTTATTATCAATAAATAACATCGTATCACCTCATGAGTTCCAAATGTAACCACTATGCGCTAGCGTAATATGGCCACTGAAAATTTGTTTTGCTTCTGTTACTAAATCAGATGGGTTGCCTGTATGCGGTAAGTGCGTTAATAAAAGTTCTTTTACATTTGCATCTTTCGCAATACTTGCTACTTCTGTACTATTCATATGCCCTGCTTTTGCAGCCTCTTGATGTGCATACATATTACACTCACAAATGAAAAGATCAGCATCTTTTGTGAATGGAATAAATTCAGGAATATAACTGGAATCAGCGCTATATACTACAGCGTCACTACCAGCTGTAATGCGCATCGCAAAACATGTAACAGGATGAACAGTTTTTAAGAATGAAATCGAAAATGGTCCAATTTGAAGTGTTTCTTCTGGATTGTAGGCGATTCCTTTCGTATGCGGTTCATGCGTTAAAGAACGGAAGCCATTCTCGTCAAACGTATGACCGTATATTGGTAATTCCGGTAGTTGTCCCTTTGTCGCACTTGTAATTAATCTCGCATATTGCAATACCCCAATGTCTGCAACATGATCGTGATGATAGTGCGACAGTACAACTGCATCTATATGAGATGGTGTTATATATTTTTGAAGCTGTGCTAGTACACCACTGCCACAGTCTACAAGTAAACGAAAACCATCGTGTTCAAACAAATACCCCGACGTTGCTTCTCCCGCTTCTGGAAAGCCGCCCCAAAAGCCGACAACAGTCATTTTCATATGTATCCATCCTTTCTAAAACCGAGTAGGAATGCTGGTTTTCTCCGTACTTGAGAAAGTTTTTTACTTACATCCTACATTGTTAACTATAATCCATTTCCTAAACTTTTTCATTAATTTTCAACTTTGTTATAAAACAGTTGTTGACTTTCGTTATTTGTACTAATACAATGATAGTAAGAAATGGAAATGGAGGGATTGACATGATCGATCAACCAATGGAGTTTTTCCGAAATTTACCAACGAAAACTTGTGCTCATTGCGGGAAGGAAATTGATGAGCAGCACGAAGCATACCATAACAAATGTGACGATTGCGTTCACGAAGAATAGTAGTTTGTAAACATAAAAAAACCTAGCAGACATAGTCTACTAGGCTAATAACATCGTATCCTTCATCGTTGAACCTTTCACCAAGAGCTCCAGTTCAAACTCATACAATTCTTTTTGTCGATAATTTTTCGTATGGATTTTATCCATCATTAAGTCGACAACTTTTCGGGCCATCTCGTCGATTGGTTGTTCAATTGTCGTAATACCTGGCTCTGTAATCTGCGCCAAAATTTGATTATCAAAACCGATCACAGCGAGATCTTCTGGAATACTCCAACCATGGCGTTTCGCCTCTGAGATAATTCCAGCTGCAACCTCGTCGCCTCCTGCCAAAATCGCGGTAGGATTTTTTTTGTCCTTTAATACTTCATTGAATATTCGTTTTCCATCATCCCAAGAGAAAGCGTTTTCAAGAAAATCGATCGCTTCCACTTCTCTACTCTTTTCAGTAATAGCGCGTAAAAAGCCCATTTTTCGCTGTTGGCTCACTACTTTCGTTTCGTTGCCACGGCAAAAAATCAGATTACGATATCCTTGTTCTAATACATGATTGGCAGCTATGTATGCACCCTGTGCATGATCGAACTTCACTGTTGGAACATTTGCTTCCTCAATATATTCATTACATAACACGATTGGACCGTGTTGCAAGTATGGCTCCACATTCTCCCACGGATTTTCTAGTGAACATAGAATAATCCCATCTACTTGTTTCGTAGATAATAATTGTAAATACTCCATCTCTTTTTCCGGTAAATATCTTGTTTGACAAATAATCAGTTTATATTTATGTTCAGAAGCAGCAATCTCGATTGCTTCAATAAATCTACTAAAAAAAGGATTTGTAATCCTTGGAACAAGCACCGCAATTGTTTCTGTTTTTTGTTTACGAAGCCTTCTCGCCGCAGAATTAGGAACGAAGCCTAAATGCTTCATTGCTAATTGAACCCTTTTCTTCTTCTCATCTGAAACATATGGATGATTATTGATCACCCTAGAAACCGTTGTCCTTGATAACCCCGCTAATTTCGCCACGTCCTCGATAGTCGACACGAAATTTCCCCCTTTGCATGAAAACGTTTTCTTATCCTGATTATATAGTATATTATTGGAAACTGCAATATAGGTTCTTATGATTTTACTATATTAATATTATACATAGGGAAAAGTCTGTTAATGGCAGGGAATTACACACTACTTTTAGAATTTCACAATATGCATATGAAAAAAGATGTACATACCATAACGCATATACACCTTCTTAATTAATAAGAATTCTATTCAATATAAAAACCCATCAATACGTCGTCTCCATATGATCCATCTTCATATTTAATTTGCTTTCTTTGCCTTCCTTCTTCTACAAAGCCAGTTCGTTTATACACTTTAATTGCCCTATCATTAATAGAAACTACACCTAAGCAAATTTTCTCTAAACCTTTCTGCCCTTTAGCCCAACTAATAAGAAATTCAATTAGTTTCGTACCAATGCCTTGATTACAATACGCCTCCCTAATCCCCATTCCCATTGTACCTGCATGTCGTAAGCGTTCTAGTTCATATCGTTTGAAAACCAGAAAGCCAACCACCTTACTATCTACCTCGTAAACTATATAAAGGTTGCCTTTTTCACTACTTGTCTGTATCTTTTCTCTTTCTGAATCAATATCATTTGGTAATTTATTTGGAGATGATATAAAAAACTTTGTAGTAGTTTCTGATAATATAATTTCTTTTCTAATATCCATAATTGATTTCGCATCAACCTCTTTTGCTAATCGTATCACCGAATCACCTCGTACCTTTTTCTTTTAAAAATAATATTGGAACTATCAAACTAAGAATCTCTAAAACGCTCAATATGCAACATTGCATATTGAGCGTCTTTTCACTTTTGATACAATATCCTTACATCTATATAAAAGGAATGTATAAAATGAATCCAATTTTAACAGCTGCAAAACAACTATTACATAAAGACGAAGTTATTATATCTACTTTAAATTGTTCACTTACTGGCTATATTATTACGCATAAAGTTCCGTATCCGGGCATGCTACTTGCTACTAATAGAAGACTTCTTTTTTTTAGCCAATATAAAAATACATTAATTTCCGAATTTGAGTATGAAAAAATTGTATCTATAGAAATGAAGAGAAGAATCTTTGATAAAAAAATAATATTTTATTATGAAGATGAATATATAACGGTGGGATACATTACAAGTTCAAATATTGAAGAATTCATAGACTTACTACAGAGAAAATGCAAAACTAGCGCGGATTCATAATCAGTGGGGATCTCCCCGCTGATTCGTTATTTTAACTCTTCCCACTTCGTCCATACTTCTCTCCCGTTTATTTGGTACATATTATTCTTTCGATCCATAAACCCATGCCCGATTGGTGAGGGCTTTTACGGGCAGCCCTACTCCCACCTATCCTTACGGTTTAGCTATTTCCTGCATAAACCCAGCCATGCTCGCTAATAAACTAGTGAAAACGAAAAGTACAATAATAAGAGGGATAAGTTTGTCTTTATTTAAATTCGTTATCGTTTTTAAACCTATTCCTAATAAAACGTAATACCAAATATTAAATATATCTATTCTTTGAGCAATTGTATGCAAGATCATATTATCTGTCGCTATTGCACCTAAACCTGTATAAGATATCTCATATCCACTTAGAGAAAATGCAATTAATCCGTTTAAAATCATCCCTATCCTTAATACAAACGAAGCATAAATAATTACCGGGAATGTTTCTTTATAGTTAATATCAACTCCAAAGAAAATCATAATGTTCTTATAGAATATAGGTGCAAAAAGTATAGCTACGATTCCACTGACTGCTGAAAATCCAAATGTAGTAAAGAAAGTTATGTATTTCGGAACAGTAAGTCCCGTTTTATCATGAAACATACTGAGTGCAGGATTATTTAAAGAATTCCAAGACATTAAGGCACTTGAAATTATAATAAGCACAATTAAAAAGACTAGTGGAAAGAATATATTTCTTTGATTCTTCATCCTTTTGAATTGTAGTGTTGGCGAAGTGAATATCCCAAAAATCGATGGTTTTCCAGAAATCTCTTCATGCATAAGACTACTAGCTTGCAAGAAAATCCCCCTTCCTCATTACATTTATAACTCTTCCCACTTCCTCCATACTTCTCTCCCATTTACACGGTACACATTATCCTCCCGATCCATAAATCCATACACGATAAACTCTCTTCTAATCGTACAAAAATCATCATGATATTGTTTTATGAATGCATTAATTTCTTTTTCTGTATATTGATTTTCAGCGTTTAACTTGCTAATCAAATGCTCTAACAATACTAGTTTTTTCTTCTTTTGACCTGGAATCGATTTTAAGCGGTCCTCTTTATCGAAAAAGTTACGAATCGTCGTATCCCTGAATTTCATTTCACTTTCAGTCATTTCGTTGTCCTCCATCGATTTTTATGCAATGAAACTTTATTATTTGTCCTTACTATTCTTCTTCTTCATTCTTTCACTTACAACATCCATAAGGTAATACCCGCTAATTAGCACATAGTAAACTAAAAGTATTCCTAGTGCATCTTTCATATTTATATATTTTTCTTTATGAAACAAGATAGGTGAAAGGGCGTAAACAAGAAAGATGATTAGCGGATTTAAGATAAAAAATAATAAGTAAGATTTCCTTTCATCATATCAGCTCCTCTATTCTAGTTTTCTCTGTAAATTGTTGTAATTCCTTTTCTTTTGTTTAGAATGCAATTAGAAATTAAAAGCAAGAGCTTCAGGGAAAAATTGATTGAGCCTCTGGAATAGCCGAATTAATACAGAAAATAAAAAATCTATTTTCTAAAACATTGGTGTTATTGCAAAGGACTTTTGTATTATAAATATATAGAAAAAAATTTATAGAAGTATAAGTAAATAGAATACGAAATTGTTGATGACAAAAAAATCCCAAGAAACATTCGTTTCCATTTATGAAGAGGTTCAAATTTCGAGTTAGTTTTAAATATAATGAATGGAGAATACATAATGGACAATTTATTTAATCAAATTGCAACTTTTTTTAACATATCATTACCTCAAGAAATGATAAATACTTTCAAAAATCCAATCTATTTGCAGCACAAGAATGACTTTTTAATACGCTTATTATCCTTTGAAGAAGCCATGGAAGTGTATTTATACCTAAATGAAGATGTTACTATTTCAGAAGTTTTCCCATTATGGACAGATGATAATTCCAATTATGTAGGTGTTTACATGTTAGGGCCGCTAACAGGCAGAGTTTGTTTTATAGACCATGAGGAAATAGATTTGTCCCCAGTATCTCCTAATGTACAAACGTTAATAAACACTCTATTAGAAAGTCCTGAAATCGATTGGTATGAACTTCCAAAACATTATCCTTGTTCCAAAGAAAATACGGATGAATTGCAAATACAGCAAGATGTACACACCATTAAAGAATTGAAAAACCTTCTTAAACAACCTGAATTAACTGAAGAAAAAAGAGCTCACTATTTATTTTCAATTATGGCTTTAACTCCTTACGCACAATTGCATGAAATGCTTCCCTTCTTGGAAGACACGGATATGTGGGTGCAAGAGAGAGCGGCTGAAATTCTAGGTTTCCATAGATACGTACCAGCTAGCGAAAAACTAAATTGGGTTAAAGAACACGGACAACATAACGGGAAAATTGCAGCTGAATTAGCATTAAAAAGAATAAAAATGGAATTAAAGAACTAAAATAAAAAGAAACACTACCATAGTAGACTGACCTATACAAACGATAAGTTAAAATAAAAAAGCACCGAAAAGGTGCTTTTTTTCTACGCTTCAATCGATTGATTTTCAGCAATATTTTTAAACTGTCGTTTGTGCATCCAAGTTAATGAAGCAATTGTTCCAAGTGATAATACAACGATAAAGATCATTAATATCCCTATATTTTGCCACATGAAATTAAAATCACCGCTTGATACGACTGCTTTAAATCCTGATACAGAGTATGTCATCGGTAGCCAAGCATTAAATGGTTGTAAATACTTCGGAATTAACTCTAGCGGGAATGTTCCAGCACTTGTTGTAAGCTGAATAATTAATGTGATGATTGCGATGAAACGCCCTGCATCACCGAATGCTGTTACTAAACATTGAATTAATGAAATAAACGCTAAGCTCGTAACAATACTAAAGAGTATAAAGTATGGAATACTTTGTACTTCTACACCTAACCAGAATAGTAATATGACATCTGCTACTATTGCTTGAATAATACCGACTGATAGTAAAACACCAAACTTACTAATAAACCAGCTGAATCCTGATTTCGGAACGCCGACTGTATCGCGTAATGGGTATACGATAGATAATAGTAATGCCCCAACGAATAAACCGAGTGATAAGAAATACGGTGTGAATCCTGTTCCGTAGTTTGGAACTTCCGCCATTTTCTCCGTCTTCACTTTTACTGGGCTTGCAAACATATCATATGTTTTATCCGTTCCTTTTACTTCTCCTGTTTTTTCTGCCCCTTCACCAAGTTTCTCAGCAAGTTCACCTGAACCGTCGTTTACTTTTACGAGTCCGTCAGTCACTTTTCCAGAGCCGTCTGTTAGCTTATTTACTCCGTCGATTAGCTGGGTTGAGCCAGTTGACAATGTACTTAATCCTGTTGTTACTTGGCCAGAGCCATTTGCTAATTGCGTTATTCCGCCTGACATTTGGCCCGCTCCTGCAGATAATGTACCTAAGCCGCCTGTTACTTGGTTTGAGCCATCTGCTAATTGATTTACTCCTACAGATAATTGACCTAATCCTGCTGTCACTTTTCCAGATCCGCTTTGTAATTGCGTTACTCCATCAATTAATTGAACTGATCCATCTTTTAATTTATCGGCACCTATTTTTGCATTATCTAATCCCTCACCAAATCCATGAAATTTACTAACAAATTCATTTTGTGCATTCGTTAGTTTCTCAATACCACCTGCTAGCGTTTTCACTCCTTCTGAATTTGGTAATTTGTTTTGCGGTCCATTTGTTGTTTGATGTATTTCGCCTTTTAATTGTTTTACTTCTTCATTTAATTTATTCGTTCCACCTGCTACTCCGACAGCTTTTTGCTGAACTGTCGCTGTACTTTTTACAGCACTTGTTATGAATGGTTGTAATTGCTCTTGATATTCTTTCGGTAAACTTTCAATTTGCTTTTGTAAATTCGCTACCTCTTGCGCTGCATTTTTTGCATCTCCTGCTGTTGATTGTGTAAGTTCATTTAACTGATTTACATTCGCCCCAGCTCCATCTATTTTCTCATTTACTGTATTCAATATAGAAGGAACTTTCGACTGCATTTCCTCTAAGCCTGCAGCAGACTTTTGTACGTTACTATTTAACTCTTGCAATCCCTTTTGAATTTCTTGAGAACCTTCCTCTAATTGACTTTGCCCTTCAGCAAGTTTTCCCATACCATTTGATAGGTCAGTTGTTCCTGTTTGTAATTCACCGGATTTACTTACTAGTTTGTTCAAGCCACCGGTCACTTTCTCAGATCCATCACGCAATTCACCCGTTTTGCTATTTAACGTATTTAAACCGTTCGTTACTTTTCCGGAGCCGTCTACTAATTTCCCAATACCCGCATTGCTATTTAGTACATGTAAACCATCTGTTACTTTTCCGGATCCATCTACTAATTTTCCGATACCTATTTGCATCTCACCTGTTTTACTATTTAACGTATTTAAACCTGCTGTTACTTTCCCAGATCCATCAAATAGTTTCCCTACACCTGTCTGTATCTCTCCAGACTTCCCTTGAAGTGTATGAAGGCCATCCGTCACTTTACTTGAACCATCATGCAGTTCACTTGATCCGTCGTGTAGTTTATTTGCTCCTTCCGCCCCATCTGCTAATCCTTTTGAGACGTCCTTAATGGAATCAAACATTTTCTCTGCATATGTTTTCGTTAACGTGCTTGATACTTCACCTTTAATTTTTTCAATTGCTGTTCCGCCAATTTGTGAAGATAAGAAGTTTAAACTTTCATTTGGAATGTATTCTAAGTTTAATGGTTTCGGATCGTCTTTTAATAACGTTGTAGCGTTACTTGAGAAGTCATCTGGAATACGTACTAACATGTAATACTTTCTGCCTTCCATTCCCTCTTTCGCTTCTCTTTCACTTACAAATTCCCATTTAAAACTTTTATTATCTTTTAAGTTATCAACGAGCCCTTTCCCGACCTCAATTGGTTTCCCATCAAGTTCTGCACCTTTATCTAAATTGACTACCGCAACTGGCAAGTCATCTAGCTGTTCATACGGATCCCAAAAGGCCCATAAAAACATACCCGCATATAAAATCGGTACAAATAAAACCGCAATGATTGGGATTAATATTTTTTTACTTTTTATAATCTCTGCAAATTCTTTACTAAGCAACTTATGCCATTTCATAATTTATCCCCCTTTTTAAAAATGACCAAAATTCATTTATGGTCATTTTTACCCAAATAAAAAGGCTATATCTGTTCATACATATGCCTTATCCCCGAATTTATACTATGCACATTTTCATCTACATGATTATATTTAACCATCCTCCTTATACGATTGACCAATTTGTTCAATTAGTCATTTTTTTATAATACTAAAAGGATTATCTTAATTTGACAATCCTTTTAGTAAATAAAGTTCGAATAATTCTGAGATTTTTTCTTTTTCTAACGGTTCATGATTTTTTTCCCAATCAAAAATAAGCGATACGTATAGGCGAAGCATAATAAACGCTGTAATTTCTGGATCACATTTGCTAATTTCACCTTTTTCAATTGCAATCTCTAAATAAGATTGAATAACAGAAACGATTTCCACATCTACTTGTTGCATCACTTCTTGTACTTCTTTCGTTCCCATATCGCGCTCTTCTTGAATTAATTTAATCATGAGCTGATGTTCTTTTCTAAATTCTAATATGCTATATAATGCTCTATGTACATTTTCAAAAAATGAAATATCTGAACGAATTGCGTCTTTTGCGACTTGCTTCATTTCTGTAATTAAATTAGAAATAATTTCACCAAATAGTTCTTCTTTATTTTTGAAAAAAGTATAAATTGTTCCTTTTCCTACATTCGCTAACTTCGCAACTTGATCCATCGTCGTCGCCTTATAACCGAATGCTGAAAAAGACTTTGTTGCAGCTTCAATAATAGAACGTTTTCGATCTATCGCCACATCGTCACCTCCAAAAATGACCAATTGGATAATATAGTCAATCAGTACATATTTGATATTACCACACGCTTACATTCTATACAAGTTCTCTTTTTTAGTTATTCCCAGTTTAAAAAAATTCCAGTCCATTCATATAATACTGTCATAGTGTATCAGAAGGAAAGAGAAAAAGAAAAGGTGTTCTTAAGATATATGATTAAACCTTACTTAACGACAACAAATTTCCCTTTTTTCAAATAATCAAATAAAAAAACAAGAAAATCTTTACATTTAATAGTAATATAGAAAATAGACAAGTTTATCAAAATAGTGGAGGCTTTTTCAGTCATGATGCGTGCGCTTCGTTTAAATATAAAGCAAGCTTTTTGTAGTCGTATTTCTTTAATTATTATGTTTAGTGGATTCGTTCTTATTTGTATTTATCACTATTACTATGTAATTCGTTATTTAGGAGACGCAGCGAGTGGACCTATTTCAACAGATATAAAATGGATCGGATTTCGCGACAATGAAATGGATGTTTATTTATTATTAATGCCAGTTATTGCGAGTTTCCCCTTTAGTACAAGTTACAATTCGGATAAGTCAGATGGTTTTAAACCGTTTGTGAGTAAGGGGATTTCTTTATTTCCTTATTCATTAATGAAATATATCGTTACGTTTTTTTGCGGAGGATTACTTTATACATTTCCATTCATCTTATCGTTATTATTTTGCAAATTAACCATTCCAGACGGAACACCTACGATTGGTTCAGGCATCATAAATGCTGATGGAATGTTCGCAAACCTATATTTCGATGCGCCTCTCACTTACATTACTGTATATATCGGAATTAATTTTTTATTTGCAGGTTTAATGGCTCTTTTAGGACTTGCTGCATCTGTATGGTCACAAAAGGACTATATGGCAATTCTCTTTCCATTTGCAGTTGCCTCCATTCCTTACGTCCTGCTAAATACAATATTTCCTTCAATAGGCGGAGCACCTATTCATTTATATGATCCGAAACAACCATTGCAAGGCATGTCACCGTACATTTTAACGATGCAATGTGCTTTCTTCCTTCTCGTTAGCTTATTTATGTATATACAAGGAGTAAAGCGGGATAGAAAAAAATATAGAAGAAGACTGCAAAAAAGAGATCGGTGTAGAAAAGCGTTTCAAGCAATTTCGGACTAAATAATTGAACGAATAAGAGCGTAATTCCCTAAGTTAGCTTAGAGAATTACGCTCTTATTATCATTTACATTTATCAATCTTATATTTTCAATACTCATATAATCCTCTCCCCTTTACGGCGTACGTGCCAATCCCCATAAAATAACGATCGCCGCAAAATAAATCGCTTTAATAGCTACCACTAAACATAATGCAATAATTGCATATTTACTTAATTCTCTTCTTGCACCGATTAAAGTAAAAATAACCGCCAAACTAAACGTTATATAGGAAGTTGCGGTATTTATTAAATAATACATACTATCTAGAGTCTGTGTAAGCCCTGTTATATCAGCTACAAACTGAAGCATGACGATCGTACTAAAAAAAATTGCAAGCTGATTCATTAATTTCCCGTTTATTCGGGCTACCATATGTCTACACCTCCCTGCATTAAAGAATGAATATTCAATCTATTTTATCATAAAAATCCCTAATAATGTAAAAGAACGCTTAGTATATTTCTAAGCGTTCTTTCTCGACTATTTAAGAAGCCTTCTTCAAATCAATTTGAACAAGTACTGGATCGTGGTCACTTACACGTCCATGCTCTTTCATAATGTTTGAGTTTAAGTGCACTGGATCTACAATTGTGTATGGTGCGATGTTGTTTGTTACTAAAATATGATCTAACACTTGTGCATTTCCTTCATGAATGTACGTGTAGCGGTTCTCTTTCGGCACTGTGTTTAACATATTTTTCAAGATTGTTCCTTCTAGTGCTTTTAGTGGTTTAGCGAACTCAAAATCGTTCATATCCCCTAACACAACAACTGGTGCATTCGTGTTCTTTTTCTGAATTCCTTGTACGAAGTGATTTACTTCTTGCGCTAACTGAATTCGTTTTTCTTCACTCTTTAATACGAGCGGCTGCACTTTTCCAAATGGCGTTGCATCTCCTATTTTTGAGTTTAAGTGATTTGCAACGACAACAACGTTTTGTCCTTGGAACGTAAATTCTGCTGCAAGCGGTTTACGTGTACTTTCAAATAATGAACTTTCGTCTCCAATGCGAACAACATTTTTATCAAGTAACTTCGGTACTGCTGCTAATTTCACGCGTGATGGGTTGTAGAAGAAACCGACGCGAATATTAGCTCCTGGTGCTCCTCCGTCTAGATTATTGTTCGGAGCAATTTCTACATACTCATACTTTGGTCCACGAATTTCTAGAACTGCATCAATGATACGTTTTGCACTTAATGAAGCATCTGTTGTACCGTCATTAATTGATCCATTGTTATCTTGCATTTCCTCTACACCAATAATATCTGGCATTTTTAAATTGTATTTAATAGAATACGCTAACGCTTTTACTTTTTCATCTGTTGTTTCTTTTTTATTCGCCGAGAAATTTTCAATGTTATATGTAGCAACTGTTAACTTATCAAGACGAGGCTGAATATTTGCCCCTACTTGCTTAAATCCGCCGTCCACTACAGATGGTAATTCCGTTATTGGCGCAATGCGGAACGAACCGTAATCATATCCGACTACCCCTGTTATATCTCCAGTAAAAGTATCTCCTACTTTTGCTACATAATCACGAGGTACTTTTACAGAAAGACGTTCTGGGTTTAATTGATTTTCATCTAATACAGGTGTGCCATATTTCGTTACGACTTTATTCCCGCCATTTTCTACTGTTACATATAAATTCCCGTTTTTCTGAGGGGCAATAATTTTTGGCGTTGGCATCGTAACGCGCATACCTTCTACACTTTCATAAAAGTCGATTGCATCTTCATTTGGATCAAATAAACCGAATGCATCATTATCGATAATTTGATCAGGAATTTTCACACCGTTTTCTCCAAGTACAATCGGCGCTAGTAAAGGTTGATCTTTTGCGATGACAGCAACGCGGCTCGCTTTAATTTCCGTCGTCGTTAAATCTGTGTCAAACCTTTCTGCATATCCAGGTCCAACATATTCTTCTACTTCTCCATCAACTTGGACAAGATCTCCTACTGCTACATTCGCATCTTTTTTGTATACGTAAATACCTTCAGAAGTAGCTGGATCATTATCCGGCTGATTATCTTCTATATAAAAACCATTTTTATCAAGCGCTGTGACAACGCCCTCCACATTGTTTACTTTCTTCCCATTGTAAGGAGAAATATGTGATTTCCCTTGAATATCATGAATACGAACTGGTTCATTTGTTACGATTATAAATGAAAATGTCGAAACTGCTGAAGAAGTAAGCCCTTCTTTTTCAGCGATTGCTTTCACTACACTATTTTCATTCACTACAATTTGTCCGTTATAACGAACACTCTTGTTTGTAGGGTTAGAGCCATCTAACGTATAGTAGATTGTTGCTCCTTCTGTATTCGTTGTTAATGTTACTGCTGTTCCTTTTGCAACTTCCCCACCATTTGGTGATGCCACTACATCGCTAACGCGGTTTTGTTCTTCTCCTTGAAACTTATGAGCTGTTACTGATTTTAAACCTGGGCTACCGAAATATAACTCAAGCGTCCCTGTCAACCTAACTTTCTTCCCGATATTTTCAGGATGGTCTTTCACATTTACTGCCAATCTCACATCGCCTTTTGGCAATTGAACAGGCATGATTTTGTCTGGATTCGTTTCGTTTGGCGAATCGGCAATTGCCACGTTTGTGTCGTCAAACTTAGCCGGATCTTTCGTGTATTTAGAAGGACTTTGCGTATACCCAACGATATATCCTTCCACTATCCCCTTCGTTTTCCCTTGCTGCTTAAATACTTGAATTGCTTTTTCTACTGACATAGAAGTAGTTTCTTCCGCCTGCGCTAAAGTTCCAGTAAATGAAAGCAATAACATCAATGATAAAAAGACACTTAATAATTTCTTCACAGCCATTTCCCTCTCCCTATTTCATATTTTCTCAACATTTCTATCATATCAAATGATTCGTTATATAGAACTATATTTCGACAAGTTTTACACAAAATTTATTTAATTTACAAGTTTTCAAACTATAATACAAAATAACTTATATAGGTTTATTGACTAAAGGTATTTTATCCAATAAACAAAACGCCTTCAATATAATTGAAGGCGTTTTGTTTGAAATATTTTAATGTGCGACTAATTTAGTCTCCATTACTTTCTCTAAATGAAATAACACACGTTTCGCCGCTAACTCACCTTGCTCAATACAAGCCGGAAGACCAGAACCAGCGTAAGAACTACCTGCCAAATACACACCTGGCAATTCTTCCTCCATAAATGTTGTGAGCTTCTTCATTCGCTCTTTATGGCCTACTGTATATTGAGGCATCGCTTCTTTCCAGCGGCTTACAATTGTAAACTCTGGATCCTCTGTAATATCCATTGTCTTTTGTAAGTCTTCGAGTACGAGCTGCACAATTTCTTCGTCAGTTTGTTCGACAATCGCTTCATCACCTGGGCGTCCGACGTAACAGCGAAGAAGCGTTTTTCCTTCTGGCGTTGTATGTGGCCATTTTTTGTGTGTCCACGTACACGCTGTAATTGTATAATCACTATTTCTTGATACGACAAATCCGGTACCATCAATATCACGTTGAATTGCAGACTTTGGGAAAGCAAGTGCCACGTTTGCAACTGATGTAGACGGAATGTTACGGAAGAAACGAAACTGCTTATACTGCGCAAACATAGATGGCAATACTTTATGCGGCGTCGCAACTACAATCGCGTCTGCTTCCATTTCTTTTCCGTTACTAAGCGTAATCGTATAACTATCACCAAGTTTTGCAACCTTTTCGATACGAGTTCCCTTCATTATCATATCATTAGGAATCTTCGTTTCAAGAGATTCTACTATAGATTCTAAACCGGTTTTCACAGTTTTAAATATTCCTTTTTTCAATTCAGCCTTCTCTTGCTTTGGAGCGAGCGTACGCATACCGAGTGAAATACTACGGTGCTCCTGTTCAATTTGATAAATTTGAGGGAATGTTGACATTAAACTCATTTCATCAATATCCCCTGCATAAATACCAGATAATAATGGCTCAATTAAATTTTCAACGACTTCATTTCCAAGGCGATGCCTGAAAAACTGCCCGAGTGATTGATCAGAAACTGGTTTTGATCTAGGCATTAATAAGTCAAAACCAGCTCTTAGTTTACCAATTGGGGAGAACAATCCGGAAAATAGAAACGGCGTAATTTGCGTTGGAATTCCCATCATTGAACCGCTCGGCATTTTATGTAACCGATTGTTTACGAGAACGAACGATTGACCAGCCTTATTATTTACAAGTTCAGCATCAAGTCCTAATTCTTTCACTAATTTAGCTGCGCTCTCTTTTCTTGCTAAGAAAGAATCAGGACCGCGTTCAATTGTAAATCCATCTTTTTGAACGGTTTGAATTTTCCCGCCAAGTTTACCAGACGCTTCTATAAGCAATGCATCTATCGGCAAGTTTTTTTCACGAATTTCTTTTTGTAAGTTATACATTGTTGTTAATCCTGTGATGCCACCGCCGATGATCACAACTTTTTTCCTCAAGTAAGCTCCCCCTTTCTACTTACATTACAGATTCTTTTTTCTTTAATACTACATCTGCTAAACAGTCGATAAATGCGTCCGACGCATTAGGCATTTCTGGACGATAATATTTCGCGCCAATTTCATCCGTTACAACTTTACACTCAAAGTCATTGTCATATAAAACTTCTAAATGTTCCGCAACAAATCCAACTGGTGCATATACGAATGAATTGTAGCCGTACTTTTCATTTAATTCTCTCGTTAAATCTTGTACATCTGGACCAATCCAAGGATCTGGTGTATTTCCGGCACTTTGCCAGCCAACTGCATAATTTGCTACTTCAGCACCACGTGCAATATAGTCAGCTGTTTCGTTTAATTGATCCGGGTATGGATCGCCGAGTGCGATAATTTTTTCTGGTAAGCTATGTGCAGATACGATTAACACTGCTTTTTCACGTTCTGCTTCTGACATACCGTTATATATACCTTTCACTGCATCGACCCAATACTGAATAAATTTCGGTTCTTTATACCAGCTATCGACGCCGTGAATTGTTAAGTTTCCAAGTTTTTCTGCTTCTTCTTGCGCTCGTCCTACATAAGACTTCACGCTAAAAGTAGAATAGTGAGGGGCAAGAACGAGTGCAATTGCATCTTCTATTCCATCTTCATGCATAGCTTGTACTGCATCTTCAATGAACGGTTCAATATGTTTTAAACCAAGATACATGTGGTACTCTACTTCATCTTGTATTTCATTTAAACGCGTTTCTAACTTTTTAGCTTGCTCTAATGTAATAGTAGCTAAAGGAGAAATACCACCAATTGCACGGTAACGCTCTGTTAAATCTTCTAGCATTTCAGGACTTGGCTTTCTTCCTCTGCGAATATGTGTATAGTAACGTTCAATATCTTCTTCTTTATATGGCGTTCCGTATGCCATTACAAGCAAACCAATTTTCTTTTTCATACAGACAATCTCCTTTACTTCGCTAACTGTTCTTTAGAGTACTCATGAATAAATGTAGTTAAGCGTTTTAATGTATCTGGATTTACTTCTGGGAATACGCCGTGACCTAAGTTAAAGATATAACCTGGCTGCTTCATCCCTTGATCTAAAATACCTTTTACATGTTCTTCAATAACAGGCCAAGGTGCTAATAAGAATGAAGGATCCATATTTCCTTGTACCGCCTTGTGAACACCACGTGCGCGTGCTTCTTCAATCGGTAAGCGCCAATCTAAACCTACTACATCAAGCGGTAAGTCGTGCCATTCATTCACTAAATGTGCAGCACCTACGCCGTGCATAATCATTGGAACACCCATCGGGCGAACTTCTGCAAAAATACGCTCCATCGCTGGTTTAATAAATATACGGTAATCCGCTACATTTACTGCTCCAACCCAAGAATCGAAAATTTGAACCGCTTTTACTCCTGCGTTAATTTGCGCTTTTAAATATGTAATAACCATATCTGCAAGCTTATCCATTAAAGCGAACCAAGCTTTCGGCTCTGCATACATAAACGCTTTCGTATTATGATAGTTACGAGAAGGACCGCCTTCAATCATATAGCTCGCTAACGTAAATGGAGCTCCTGAAAAACCGATTAACGGTACATCTAACATTTCTGTCGTTAATAAACGAATTGTATCTAGTATGTAAGGTACGTCATCTTCTGGATTGATTTCCCCTAATTTTTCTACATCTTGTAAAGAACGGATTGGACTATCGATAACTGGACCAATGCCAGATTTAATTTCCACATCAACACCAATTGCAGGTAGTGGTGACATAATATCTTTATAAAGAATTGCTGCGTCTACGTTATATTGATCAACTGGCAACTTTGTAACGTAAGCGCACAACTCTGGATTATGTGTAATTTCAAATAAAGAATATTTCTCTTTTATCTTTCTATATTCCGGCTGTGAACGACCTGCTTGACGCATATACCATGCTGGTACATACTCTGTACGTTCCCCCCTACATGCTTTTAAAAATGTCTCATTTATAGTTCTTACCAAGACCCTAGCTCCCTTCCTTACCAATGCTTTTTCTTTAAATATGCTCTATTCCGATATTTATCTTTTTTTACTATACAGCTTGTAAAAACAAAATGCATAACATTATGTACGTTGTTCATTAAATTGACACAAACGTTCGTAAAAACGTTTACTATTTTCACAACATTCTTATTATAGCACAGAGAAAAACTACGGTTTAGCTACTTTTGACTTTTCTCCTTCACGGTTCGTTTGTGTGTTATATGGCACAACGTAAAAACTTGGTTTTGAGAATATATTAATAAACTTCTCCTCATATTTCCCCGTTCCTTTTGCCGTTCCAACGTGAGTATGAATTCCTTTTTCAACTTTATAAATCCGATACATAATTCGCTCATCAGGAAGCGGCGTCCAGCTTAGTTTCATTGCAAATAAACCGAAAGGACTAAATGCTAGTTTTGCTTCCACGTTTTGAATCTTATCTAAACGAATTGGCAGTCCAATTGTTTCAACACCTTTTGGCCTATGAAAACTCGCTTTATCTTGTATGTTTGCTTTCGTTAAAATCTTTTTAAATAACATCGTTGCAGATGCATTTCCATCTTGTAATTGATGCTCTTTATCGGTGCGGTCATAGCCAATCCAAACTGCACCTACTAAATTCGGTGTATATCCAACGAACCACATATCACGCGCACCATTGTCATCATTCGGCAATGAAGTTGTGCCTGTTTTTCCAGCTAAAGCTCCATTATATACGCCAGCTTTCGCCGTACCTTCTTTCACAACTCCTTCAAGCATCTTTGTCATATACCATGCCGTTTGCTTTGAAAAGACTTTCGTTTCAGCTTTTGATGACTCTCCAATGACTGCCCCGTGTCTATTTAATACTTTATCAATAACGTGCGGTTCGATAATATTCCCGTTTGCTAAAAAAGATCGGTACATTTTGACAAGATCAAATGGAGACACACCATTTTTCAGCCCGCCAAGTGCTGTACTTAAACCTGAGTCCGCAATATGAACATTCCCTTTCTCTAAATATTGCTTTCCCTCATCTACCCCTAATTCATTTAATAAAGATACAGCTGGCACATTTGCCGATTCTAATACCGCATCGTACATCGTCATCTCTTTCGTATACTCATGATTATAATTTCGAGGTTCATAACCTTCAAACGAACTTTTTTCATTCGTTAATAAAGAATATGGATTATATTTCTTCGTCTCAAGTGCAGGTCCATATACGATAAGCGGCTTTAAAACAGAACCAGGCTGCCGCTTTGCAAAAACGCGATTAAGCCCTCTCGGAACATACTCTCTTCCGCCAATCGCGGCTTTAATTCCGCCAGTCTGATTATCCATTAATAAAAATGCACCTTGCGCCCCGTTTTCTTTACCAGGGAAATTTCTCGCATCTTGAAACTGGTTATATGCTACCTTTTGAACTTTTTCATCCATCGGTACGACAAACGTATATCCTCCGCGCAGTACTTCTTGATGCGATAAACCATATAAACGCGCCGCTTCATCTATAACCATATCGATATACGGCATATATGCGAGTTCACGTTCATCTGAATTTTTATAAAGAGCGATTGTTTTCCCTTGGTAACGAACACTATCTTCCGCTGTTAAATAGCCTTGTTTATGCATAAGTGACAAAACAAGATCACGGCGCCCTTTACTCTTTTCTAGGGATAAGTACGGTGAATAGCCATTTGGCGCTTTCGGAAGCCCTGCAAGCATAGCTCCCTCTTCCACTGTTAAATCTTCTACATTTTTATTAAAATACAACTTTGCTGCCGCTTGAATACCATATGCCCCATGACCGAAATAAATATGGTTCATATACATTTCAAGAATTTGCTGCTTCGTATATTTTTGCTCTAATTGAAGAGAAATTGCGACCTCTTTCAATTTGCGCGTAAATGTTTTTTCGCGAGTTAAAAAGACGTTTTTAGCTAGTTGCTGCGTAATCGTACTACCGCCTTCTACCTTCTCTCCAGCTAACGCGTCTTTATAAAGCGCCCGAAATATAGAAGGGTAATCAATTCCTTGATGCTCATAAAAACGAGAATCTTCCACAGCAATAAATGCTTGCTGCACGTACTTTGGAATTTCTTCAATCGGCACGAGCTCTCTATTTTCTACATATAACTTCGTAATTTCTTTTCCTTTCTGGTCAACGATACGTGATGAAGAGTGGAAAACAAGCTGCTTTTCATCCATCATATAGCCACCAGTTAACACAATAAGTTTATAGAGTACAATCGCTACTACGAACGTTGCTACCCCGCCTAATAAAGTCCACTTTGCTTTCTTCATACATCGGCCTTCTTTCCAAATGATGGTACATTTATTATTTGAAAAAGAAGTATCTTTATGTATATAATCTTCGAAGTTTTTTAAGAGAATTGATATAATAGAGACAAACCATAAAGGGGGCATTAAAATGAAGGCTATTATTTCATACGAAACACCTCTAGAACAAGCACATTTCACTGCAAAAAATAACGAAAAAGATATGTTTTATAAAGAAAATACTGAAGAATCTGTAGAATCGACACTTCAGTATGACGTATTAGACGCTGTTGGAGAATTTAAAGGACAATCTGGCTACATCGTTTGTAACAACATTTCTGTAACAGACGAAGGTCGCCCTGTATTTGAAAACCGTTTTAAAAACCGTGCTGGTCTAATCGAAAATGAGCCTGGCTTCCAAGCAATCCGTGTTCTTCGCCCATTAAGTAATGATACATATGTCATCTTAACGATGTGGGAAACTGAGCAAAACTTTAAAGACTGGACAGAATCACGTTCATTCGAAAACGCTCATAAAAAACGCCCTGCACAAGCAGAAGGACAAGCACAGGCTCAGGCGCATCCACATGCAGAACAGCAAAAAAGCATTTTCTCTCGCCCGTCGTTCGTAACTACTTTTGATGTGTTAGTTTAATTTTCGGAGTTCGGAGTCAACGGTATGTGAAATTATACAGGCGATTTTTCGAATATATCGGCGCAACTCGAAATATATCGACTTATCGACAAATGACGACACACAAAAAAGGAAACACCATTACACACCGGTGTTTCCTTTTTCTTTATACCAATTATATATGCGAAGCGCGTCTTCTTTTCGCATATGCTTCACTTCATAACCATGTCCCGCCACCGCTACAGCAGCTGTACATAACTCGTCTTTCTTTTGAAAATAAGATTGATTGTATCCGACCACTTGAATATGCCTTCTTCGCACGATCCCTGTATATTTCGCGAGACCTCGGTGCACCATTACTAACTGATTGTCTCGTATCATATATCCACCACTTTTATATCTAGCGTATGCAAGTATTGTAAATACAATAAATAGCGGTACAAGAACGAACAACGCAGTATGTTGTTTAAAATATATACTCGCACCAGCGATTGGCACAGCGAGCACAGCACTTGTAATCCAGCCCATTACGACGTAACGGCGTAATGCAGCCTTCGGTAAATGAACGATTTCCTCTTCTATTTCATACGGCAACTGTAAATAGGCAAGTAGCTGCTGTACATCTTTTTTCTTCATAAAAGGATGTAACATCACTTCATTCCCTGCCGCTTCTATACTTTGAATGACTTCCACTTCGACAGAGCAATAACCGAAAGGCTGGCGGAGAATTCCTTCTTTCACAGTAATTGCTTGAATGCGGTGGAGCTTTAAGACAAACTCTTTCTTATCAAATAACCCTTGCACAATACGAATTTCATTTCCGTTTCGCTCTATTTTAAAGTTCGCATATTTTAGCGCATAACCAGCTGTCGAAACGACCCACGAAACCGCCATTAAAATCGCGGCCATAACGATTAATTCATATACACCGTTATCCATCACATACGCTTCCACTTTATTTATGAGCCATTCTGGAAGAAATTGATTAAACTCTGTGTAAATAAGAAGTAATCCAGAAAACACTAATCCGAATCTACCAGACGTAATGGAAGCTACTAAAATCTCTGTCATCGTTAACTGATAAATCGTCTTACTTTCTTCTGCCATGGGTACTTCTTCACTCGCAGCGCTTCTTTTTTTATTTAATAAGGCAATCAGTTCCTTCGCTTCATCTTCTTTAATACCAGCTAACATCACTTCCGGCTCACTACCGCCGCCCGCTACTTCTATATTTAATTTCGTAAGCCCAAGCATTTGATAAATGACATTAGAAGATGTACTAATGTTTTGCACACGATCTTTATTTAAATAACTTTCCTTCTTCACAAAAACACCGTGTTTTATATGTAAAATATTATTTTCAACCCAGTATACTTTGAAATACCATTTTACAGCTGAAAAAATAGCCATAATAAATAATACAAACAAAAGAACAAGATGTAAGAAATACCAAGGTTTTACTTCACCATCTGAACGAAATAAAACAAGAAAAATAAAAGGCAACAAAGTCGCAATTCGAATACCTAACAATATCGTGATCGGATGTTGCCTCTTATACACCCTCATCACTCACTTTCGCAAGCTCTCCAATTTGTCTTTTCAACTGTTCTGCTTCTTCTTTCGTTAAACCTGGAATACTATGAGAAGTTGCCGCTGTTGAAATATGTAATTCTGCTAAATTATACTTTCTCATAATTGGCCCTTGCTCAATCGTTACGTGCTGCACGCGGATCATCGGAATAAGTACGCGTTTTACAACGAACATTCCCTTTTGAATCTCAATCTCTTCTTCATTTAATCTGTAACTATAATAACGTTGACGTAAATTTGGAAATACAAAATAGTCGAGTGGTATGTATATAACTGCTCCTGTCACTAACAATCCAAACAACCAGCCCCACCAGTTAAAGTTAATCATAAAAAAGAAATACGCAATTACGACTGCTAGTATAACCGCCGCCCCAATTAAAGCATGAATTCTCCACACTTTTAGCATATTAGAATGAATCTCCCTCTCTAACGGCTGCATCTCATCACTCCAATTATATGAATTTATTAATTATATATTAGTTGTTATATACAGTTTTGTAAAATTATAGTTTCTTACATTGTGTCGAGCATTTCTTTAAAATTCCCTTCATTAATGGAATACACCTGAAACTGAATGTAATCTATCTCATTCGTATTAGGGCGAGCGTATGGCAAAATGTTAAATTTAGAAGCAGTTCTTCCTAACATATCTATAATCATTAGAGAAACGTCAATATATTCGAAGTCTACACGGAATACTACTGCTTCCCCCGTAAATTCATAATCTTTAATCGCATCATAAGACTTATTCGCACTAATTAACATCACTTTTAATAGTTGGTTTAAATTTTCTGGTTTAAAATTAATCATATACGCAGCTCCTTTTTTCAATAAAACACTATGAAAACAGTGTAATCTTATAATTTCATAGCTTTACACATCAATTATATAAAAAATAAAGCTAGTTTTTTATAATTTTTTTGATATAATTACTTACGGGAAAAGGGAAGAATTTTGTCTTCCCTTGTGTTTTTATTTGCATCTAGTACTTTTGCTAGATGCTTTTTTTTATGCTAAAAAGGTACCCTCAAATACTTTGAGGATACCTTTTTCATCAATTTAGTGCATTTCAACAATTGTACCATCTTCGAACACCTTGAATACTCCAGTAAATCCTGCTCCAGCTGCACCTTCTATTTTATATGTCGTACGCACTCTAATTTGATAATATTTCTTTCCATTTTCTACTTGCGTATCCTCTAGCGTGTAATTATATTCTTCTTTATATTCTTTTTTGATATATTCTTTAGCTTTCTCAAAAGTAAATGCATCTTGATTCTTTCCTGTCTCTACTTTTTGGTTCTTTTCTGTTACTACCTTCTGATTCTTTTCTGTCTCTGTTTTTTGGTTCTTTTCTGTTACTACCTTTTGATTTTTTTCTGTCTCTGTTTTTTGGTTCTTTTCTGTTACTGCCTTTTGATTTTTTTCTGTCTCTGCTTTTTGGTTCTTTTCTGTCGCTACCTTTTGACTCGTTACTGCATCATTTTTTTGTGCCTTCGCTGCTGTCGTTACACTCTTTGCAGTTTTTTCCTCTTCACCAATTTTAGTGATTAATCCTAAAGCCTTTTTATTATATTCTTCAAGGTTCTTGTTATCTTTTGTTTCTAAAACTACCTTATTTAACATCTCTTTCGCTTCTGCATAATTTTTCTTACTTATTAACTCTTCGCTTTTTGTCAGTTGCTCTTCATACTTCTTTTTTTGTTCTAAGATCGCTACTAATGCTGTTCGTTCTTCCTTGGCTTGTTTTATAAGCGTATTATTTCCATTCTTCATGTTCTCTACTTTTCCAAATGACTTGATTGATTCTTCTACCTTTGTTTCTTCTTTTAACTTCACTGCTTCAATCATTACTTTCGTTTGTTCTACAAGCACCGTTGCATCTGAATCATCTTTTTTCTCATCTAATGCTCGTTCAAATGATGATAAAGCATTTTTATATTCTTTATTCGTTAACGCGGTCTTCCCTTCATCCATTGCTTTGTCAAAATCCCCATTACTACATCCAGCTAGCATTAAAAACGTAAGTCCAATTACCGTTAATAACTTTCTCATTTTCTCTCCCCCTATATATACCTAAAACAATAACATCATATGTATAAAAGTCTGTGTAGTAATTAGACTGAAAGTAAATATGTACTGTACATTTCATTTACTATCATTACTTAAAACTCCTAAATAGTTGGTAGTTGGTTTTCTTCTTCTTTTAAGACAGAAAGGAATTTTAATAAAGCCCCTTACTCAGAATCTTTACTACACACACTCTTATACACATAGAAAAATCATTTTTCGTTTATAGTTTGCTATTTCTTCAGCTTTAAATATTCTCAGCTAATTGGAATACGAACTATAATCTGTAACATACCGAAAATCAATAGAAAACAAACTGTAACAAAAGTCACGATTCGTAACTCTCTTGTAACACAAATGTAACATGAGGTTTTTAAACATACAATAGTTTTTTTACATTATTTTCCGACATCTATATTTTAAGCGTCAATAAGATACCAACCCTTAGTGTAAATACGGATTCTCCATAAAAGCATACAGGGGATCTTTCCTCATTGTCATCCAGTTGAAAAGTAAACAGTACTCTGAAACAAGAATTTCATACGCTAATAAAAAAAGCCTACTAATTATGAAGTGCACCCCAATTGTTAGACACGGTCTAACAATTGGGGTGCACTTCAATAATAGGCAAGCTTTTTTAAATTAATCCTCACTTATTCTCTTCTTATACCAATCCTGCATTCTCTCCGCATCTTCTACTCTCGTATGCTCTAGTTTATAATTCGATGATGCACTAGAAAACGTATACGTACATAAATCCGCTCGGCGCTGGAAATATGATTGTGTTTTTTCAATTGATTGGACGTGTCTTCTTCTTACAAGTCCTGTATGTTTCCCAATACTACGATGTATAATCGTAATTTGTTCTCCGTTTACACCGTAACCATTTGTTTTAAATGTTGCGTATCCAAGTGTAAAGATGAGGATAGCTAGCGGTAACAACGCCCACATGATGAAATACTTTTCAAAGTATATGCTTATCCCAGTAAGCGGGACTGCTAGCATTGCGAAGAAAATGAAACTATCAATTAAATAACGGCGCAAGGCTGCTTTTGGTAATGCAGTAATATTTGTATTCAGTTCATATGGCAATTGTAAATGAGCGAGTAACTCTTGCACACGATCTTTTCGAATAATCGGATGCAGCGTAACTTTGTCTTTCTCTTCTCCCAATCCCTTACTTTGAATGACTTCGACTTGCACAGCACAATAACCGAACATCTGACGGAAAATACCTTCTTTTATCGTAATCCCTTGAATGCGGTGTAACTTTAGTACAAGTTCTTTCCTTTCAAGTAATCCTTGAGAAATACGCACTTCATCGTTTTTTCGATTTACTGTGAAATTACCATGTTTTAACGCGTAACCAATTGTAGATATAATCCACGAAAGGACGAGTAAAATAGCTACCATGTAAATCCAGCCGTATATATCATGATCCATTACATACGACTCTACGCTATTTTTTATCCATTTCGGAATGTACTCATCTACTTGGTGATACACGAAAAAGATTAATGAGAATAATAATCCAAATTGACCGGATGTAACAGATGCTAATAAAATTTCTTTCAAAGTTAATTTGTACTCTGTCGCTTGCTTTTCCTCTGTCATAACTTCTTTTTCTACTACTTCTTCTGATGTTTCTTCTGCTTTTACTTCTGGAGTTGGCTCATTTAGTAAGGAAATAAGCTCCTTCGCCTCATCTTCTGTAATACCAGCTAGGCTTACTTCGGCATCATCGCCTCCGCCAGCTGTTTCTATTTGAATTTTCTTTAAACCGAGCATTTGATATAACACGTTTGAACTTGTATTAATCGTTTGGACACGTTCTTTATTTAAGTAGCTCTCCTTCTTCACAAAGAGCCCTTGTTTAACATGTAATACGTTATTTTCAACCCAGTATGTTGTGTAATACCATTTTTCAAACGCTGAAAAGACGGTGAGTAAACCGAATCCAGCGGGAATTAAATACCAAAATGGAAACTTTCCATTTAAACTAAACATGAAAATAAGTAATGGTATAAAGTCTGTTATTTTTAATTCTAATAACATCGTAATGGGATGCTGCCTCTTATACATCCTCATCACTCACTTTCGCTAATTCTGCGATTCTCGTTTTTAACATTTCTGCTTCATACATCGTTAAGCCTGGAATGCTGTGAGAAGTTGCTGCCGTTGCAATATGTAATTCTGCTAATCCATGTTTTCTCATAATTGGCCCTTGTTCAATTGTCACGTGCTGTACACGAATCATCGGTACTAATACGCGCTTTACTACGAAAAGACCGTGCTGAATTTCAAGCTCTTCTTCATTTAATTGATAGCTATAATAACACTGACGTAGTTTCGGGAATACAAAATACGAAAATGGTGCTAGCGCAACTGTTAACCCAACCATCACATACAAAATCCACGCCCACCAATCAAACTTTATCATAAGGAACAGGTAAGCTAAAATGACGAGAATACCGATCCCTTCTTCAATTACAGCACGAACTTTCCACACCTTGACCATGTCAGGATGAATTTCATTTTTCAATGGATCCATGTAACCACTCCAAATCTATTAATCTAATATATGAATTGTCTCAATCTATATTTTACATAACTTTACATAAAATTGAAAATTTATTATTTATCCGTTTTTTTCTCAGGAATAAAATATCCGAACCAAAGGAGCCAAACTAAACTAATTAATGCGAGCCAACCTTTATCCGCTTGGAAAGCTTCAATCATACCTGGAATTTTATACACTCCCACAAATCCAAGGAAACCGAGCCACCAGTTTTTCTGCATTTTCATTTTTATTCCCCCTCCTTCATTACGTTTTTCACATTTCGAATCCAAATTTCTTTATACTTTAAATCGAACCCTATTAATATGTAATTACTCATATTATCAATAACGAGCGCTAATGTATGCGCGTTTTCTTCAGTTGCATGTTGTGACACAACACCAAGTTCCACACCTTTCTTTAATAAATCGTGGAATCCATTTAAAAACTCTTCTTGTATTTCAAATAAGCGTTTCTGATACTTTTCATTTCGCGTCGCAGTTACGATGAATTCATTTATAACGCGTAATATGCCTTCTTGACCTCTATACTCCGATAACATATGTAAACCATCTGCGATTAACTTTTCTGCAAAGTTTTCTTTCGTATATTGTTCTTTATCGAAGTAATTGACGAAATAATATCCAGAAAAAATCTCTTCAAATAAAAAATCAACTAGCGCTTCTTTAGACGGAAAATGATAATAAATAGCTGGCTTTGATATACCTACTTCTTTCGCAATCATTGAAAGACTCATCTTCTCAATGCCGTGCTCTGCCATTAGTTTAAATGATGCATCTACAATGTGCTGCGATGTTTGTAAATTTTTTGTCATACTGTACCTCTTCTATTTTTACTTACCGGTCGGTAAATAAATTGTAAAATGAAAATTAATGATTTGCAAGTTAATTAGAGTTTTAAAAGGAACTTCTTCATGAACCTAGAAAAATATAAAGTAAAAACAATGTATAACGATAAGGAGGATTTTCATATGGGATCTGGCGGTAAAGGTGGTAGCGGCGGCGGTGAAGATGGCAAAGATGGTAAGAGCGGTAGTAGTGGGCTTTTATTAATCATTCTGCTCTTTATCGTATTCATTATAATTGGAGCTAGTTATAGTGTGTTTAGCTTCTAAGAAAAGACACAATTCAGTTAGTTATAGTAGCGTAGAAAACTGAAACAGAGATTAAAATTTTCCTTCTTAAGGTTTCTTCACCAGTAAGGGCACACAAAATAGAAAGCCCCGGTTATATTTAACAGCCAGCGCTTTCTATTTTCAGTATTCTTATAATGCTTCATCTATATTTCCAACTCGCACACGTAAATCGTTATTGATCATCCACAATAATATACCCTGTTCTAATTGGCCCATGCACACCTACGACAAGGTTCATTTCAATATCCGCGCTATTTGATGGACCCGAAACGAAGTTCACACAAGCCGGCAAGTTTTCTCCCGCTTTATTTTGATCATGAATCAGTTTTGTAGCTTGGGTTAATCTTGGTACAATCGTACTTTTAGGAACGATTGCAATATATGACTCCGGAAGAAGACTCACATGTCTTCCTTTTAACCCGTCATTAAATAGTACAACGGTTCCTGATTCTGCCAAAGTCATATCACTGAACGTAATGCCAAGGTCAGCAGCTTTCGCAAATGCTATGTCCTCTTCTTTATGTTCTAATCCCCATGTACGAAAATGTGTTGTACCTTTATTGCTGAAACATGGCGTAAGACCATACTCATTAAAGCGCTCATCATTCGAACATATAACAGATTTGATATTCCATTCTTTTATAAAAGACCCCAATGTTTCAACAAGATTTCCCTTTGTTGTTCGCTTTACTTCTGTATGAATGACTTCGCAGTGCTCTATTAACTTTAATACAAGTTCGTCTTGCGCCAGTCCGTCAAAAACAGTCCACTGCGGGGAAAAAGACCAGTTCGGTTTTTCCACTGCTTCTGGACGTTTCCTACCAAGCTTTTCTGATAACTGGAGTAAAAATTCCTCACGATTTTGGATGGCCATCATTGTTCTCCTTTTCGTGTTTTTCAAACCACTCTCGAAACGGTTGTTTTTTCGGAACTGGAAAATCTCTCGCATCCGTCCAAGCTTTTAACGGCCCAATTCCACGCTCGATCTTATCCCCTTTTGCAAGAGGTTTTAATGCATACGGAGCGCTCTTCGCTGCAAAAGAAAATAGTCTAGGACTCTTCACCGCTTTTTCAAAACCTTTCATAGCCACGTTCCAAGCTACAGGTGATTGTTTTTCTTCTACAATGCGGCTGCGGTGTTTAATTAATAAGTCATGTAACGGGATTTTCACTGGACACGCTTCTGTACAAGCACCACAAAGGCTAGATGCGTAAGGTAAATCCTTATATTCATCATATCCCCCTAAAAGCGGTGTCAACACAGCTCCAATTGGTCCTGGATAAATAGAGCCATATGCATGTCCACCAATATGCCTGTATACAGGACACACATTAATACATGCCGCGCAACGAATGCACTGAAGGACACTTTGGAATTCTGTTCCTACAATATCGGAACGACCATTATCAACAATGACTAAATGAAATTCCTCAGGTCCATCTGTTCCGCCAGGCTCAGTTAATCCTGTAATATAACTTGTTAACTTTTGTCCTACAGAACTTCGGCATAGAAGTGTTACTAAAACATCAAGCTCTTCCCATGTCGGAACAATACGTTCCATCCCCATAACTGTAATCAACGTTTTCGGAAGTGTCGTAGTAAGTCTTGCATTTCCTTCGTTTGCTACGATAGAAATTGATCCCGACTCTGCAACAGCAAAGTTACATCCAGTCACCCCTATATCCGCTGCAAAAAAATCATCACGTAAATACGATCTTACAAACCTCGCCATTTCCGTAGGATCTGATGTTCCAGTATAATCTAACTTTGTTTTAAATATTTCACAAATGTGTTCTTTATCCTTGTGAAGACACGGAACAACAATGTGTGATGGAGGATCGTGGTCGTTCACTTGTAGAATAAATTCAGCAAGATCTGTTTCTAACACTTCCGCTCCAGCTTCTTCAATCGCTTCATTTAAACTAATCTCTTCCGTTACCATCGATTTTGATTTCACAATTTTTTTCGCGTTTTTCTTTTTTACAATCTCTTTTACATATTCCCTTGCGTCTTCTGCAGTCTTTGCGAAATAAACGAAACCACCGTTTTTCTCAATATTTTCACTCAGCTCATATAAATAATAATCAAGGTTTTCTAATGTATGCTTTCGAATTTCTTCTCCTAAAGCTCGCCATTCTTCCCAGTTTCCAAGACTCTCAGTAGCTTTTAATTTCTTGATTCTCAGACCATCTTGCGCTTTCCTGACAGCCTGTCGCATAAATTGATCCCCAATGCCTGTTTTAGTACGCTTATGAAAGGGATCGTTCCCAATTTTCATTCCCATCTCTATATCCCCCCTTGTTTTCGATCTTCATTTAATACTTGAGCAATATGTTTTACATCAATTGGATAACCATTGCGTGTTAAACGTCCTTTTATATTCATTAAGCAGCTACAATCCATCCCAATTAACACTTCCGCACCGGTTTCCATAATATGCTTTACTTTTTCTTCAACCATTTGCTCAGAGATTTCTGGCATTTTCACCGAGAATGTCCCTCCAAATCCGCAACAATCATAATTATGCGGCAATGAAACAACTTCCAGTCCCTTTACACACTTTAATAGTTTTTGCGGTGGTTCCTTAATCCCCATTAATCGGCTCATATGACAAGATGTATGAACCGTTGCTTTTTTATGAAGCTCTGCACCTAAGTCTTCTTTCCCTAATACTTCCACAAGAAATTGTGTGAATTCATATGTTTTATTTCCAAGTTCAGTAGCTTTTTTCTTCCAATCCGCTTCACTTTCAGAAAATAAGCTAGAAAACTCGTGAACCATCATCGCGCACGAACCCGATGGTGCCACAACATATTCTGAACTAGCAAAGGTTTCAATCATATGCTTTGCAGCTGTTTTTGTTTCTTTCAAATACCCGCTATTATAGGCAGGTTGGCCGCAGCAAGTTTGGCTTTTAGGAAAATCAACTTCACAGCCTAAATCTTCAAGAATTTCGACGACATCACTTCCGACCTCTGGATAAAAAACATCTACCACACAAGTGATAAAAATTGATACTTTCATATTTGCACCCCTAAATACAGTAAAGTAATCTCAAGTAACTCTATTTGTATATTATTGGTAAAAAGATGAAAAATATGAATAGAAACAAAAAAAGACTCTCAAATTTGAGAATCTTTTTTATCTGTTTAGAACTTCTTTTTCTAAAATTAGCGCATATGTGTCCGTGCGACGATCTCTTAAAAATTGCAATAGATTACGTGCTTCATTAATTTCCTTTGTATCAATTTTTCGGATGAGTATTCCTTCCTCCTTTCCTAAAGAACAAACAATGTCTCCCATTGGATTACTGATAAAACTTCCTCCATAGAAACACATGTCCTTTTCTTTCCCAACTCGATTTACAGCTGCTACAAATACACCGTTATGAATACTATGAGCTGAAATAGCTTTTGTCCAAACTGGTTTTGTTGATAATTCTGGATAATCTGGTTCAGAGCCAATTGCAGAAGGATAAAATAATATTTCTGCTCCTTTTAATGTCAAAATTCGTGCTACTTCAGGGAACCATTCATCCCAGCAGATCCCGATTCCTATTTCCCCATACTTTGTACTATATACTGGATACCCTGTATTTCCTGGTGTGAAATAATATTTTTCATGGTAACTCGGTCCATCTGGAATATGATTTTTACGTGTTGTTCCTAAATATTTACCGTCAGCATCAAACACTGCTGCACTGTTAAAATAAACCCCTTGTGCCACCCATTCATAAAAAGGAACAATTATAACCACATGAAGTTCTTCCGCTAACCTTTGCATCGCTTGTAATGCTTCATGTTCAAAAGGAATTGCCAGTTCATAATTACGAACCGAAACGTTTTGAGCAAAGTATTCAGCATGATATAACTCCTGTAAACAAATAATCTGTGCTCCCTTTTCCGCTGATTCTTTTACCTTTGCTATTGTTCTTTCTATATTCCCCTTGATATTCTCATTACACGCTAATTGAACTAGCCCAATTGTCACTTCACTCATTCTCATCTTCCCCCCATTAATTCTTCATACTTTCTTTTTCATTCTGAAAAACTATATTTCCATTTACCACTGTAAAAGTAACCTTAGCATCTTTGATTTCTTCCACCGGTACAGTAAACAAATTCCGATCTAATACAACTATGTCAGCTAGCTTCCCTTCTTCTATTATACCTAGTTCATTTTCGCGAAATGAGGCATATGCAGGAGTATACGTGTATGCTCGTAACGCTTCCGCTAACGATATTTTCTCTTGCGAATTCCATTCCACACCTTCATCATCCAGCCTTGTTACAGCTCGGTAAATTTCTGGTAACGGGTTTATTGTAACAACAGGATAATCGCTGCCAAATACAAGCGTTGTCCCAGCATCCATTAATGTTTTCATCAAGTAATTGTATTGCATTCTTTCTGATCCAATTAACCTTCTATATACCTCTCGACTTGTAAGGTTCATATGCTCGGGCTGAATAGACGCCAACACCCCTAATTTTTGAAACCTCTCAATATCATTGGGATGAATCATTTCGACATGCTCAATTGCGTGCCTTGCATCTCTTTTTCCATTCTGTATTTCAGCCTCTTCAAAAGCATCTAACGCTAAACGTACAGCTCCATCTCCTATTGCATGAAATCTTACGCGAAAGCCCTCCTTATCAGCCGCTACTGTCCATTTTTTTATGATTTCTGGTGGGTATGTAGTATGACCCCTTGTCATTTCTTCATTATATGGTTCAAGTAAATATGCCGTATAACTAGTTGTTACTCCATCAATAAATTGTTTAAACCCGCAAAATTGAACCATACTAGATTTGTATTTTTCCTTTAAAGCTTTTGCTAAGTTTAAATCTCCATTAAGTGGAGCAACAAAATGAATTCTCGTTGTTAACTTTCCTTTTTTTTCAAATTCTTCATATAACTCGACTTCTTCCACGCCCATTTCTGGTATCCTCAATAAATCATGCACAGAGGTTACTCCATATTTCGCAGCTTCTATTAAAAATTTTTGAAGCAATGTCCTATTTCGTTTAGAGTTAAACTGCAATACGCTAGTTGCTAACCCCACTGCATTTTCCTTTAAGACTCCTGTTAGCTCACCATTTCGATCCCTGACGATTTCTCCATATGGTGGACTCTTTGTTTCTTTATTAATCCCTGCCATTTCAAGTGCTTTACTATTTAACCAAACACTATGAAATTCAGCATGGTATAAAAACACTGGTCGATCTGCAACATACTCGTCCAATATCATCCGATGTGGCTCTTCATGAATTTCCCACAAGTTCTGTTCCCAACTGCTTCCAATCACACAATTTATCTCGTTATTTCGTTCAGCAAATTCCTTTACAAACTTTCCAACTTCTCTAGCTGAACGCGCATGAATTAACTGTACTCCCTCACTTACTAAACTTCCTAACATTAAATGAATATGGAAATCATGAAATCCAGGCATAATAAGCTGATTTCCAAAATCACGTACAATTGTGTCAGCATCTACATAACCATGAATATCTTCTTTCGGAACAAGAGCAATAATCTTTTCATCCTTAACAATAATTGATGCCGAGATAGGTTTTTCTCCTATACCTGTAAATACAGCATGACTACTTAAAATCATATCCGCTTTTTTTCTCATAATTCTCCCCCCTCTAAATAGATACTTCTTGTCCATCTTCTTTTGGCAATTCATCAAAATTCATCTGTGGTGGTTGAACACGGAAGAATTTTGTTATATATAGAAGATACACAATACCCATAATGGTCCATATTCCTCCCAGTATGAGAGACATCTTGTCTAAATCACTCCACAATTTAATTGTTATACATGCACCAATTAGCGGTATTAACAAATAGAGAATCGTAGATTTTAATGACCTTTGTCCCCGTTTAATAAAATAATGTGCAATGACGGAAATATTCACAAATGTAAAAGCAATCAATGCACCGAAGTTAATAAAAGATGTAATTGTAACTAGGTCAGTAAATAGTGACACCAAAGCAAAAATACTCACTAAAATAATATTTTTGATAGGCGTTTGAAAACGCGGATGTATATAGGCAAAAAATGATTTTGGTAGTACAGAGTCCCTCCCCATTGCATATAAAATACGCGAAACACTAGCATGAGAAGCTAAAGCGGATGTGAATGAAGTTACAACCATTCCTGCAAGAAACAAAGCATTAAATAAATTTCCGCCTATCATTCTAGCGATTTCAGCAGCTGCCGTATCTAAACTTTTATATGCCAAATAGTCTGGATGTATTAGATGTGCTAGATATGAGACGACAATATAGCACATTCCTGAAAAGCAAATGACAAAGAAAATCGCTTTTGGAATAGTTCTTTTTGGTTGAATTGTTTCCTCTGCAAAAGTTGTTAAAGCATCAAACCCTAAAAAGGATAAACAAAGTACAGATGCCCCTGAAAATGCTGCAATTATTGAAGAATCTGGATTCATAAACGGTCTTAATGAAAATAATGTTCCCTCTCCTATTCCATTAAGAAGTGAATGAATACATAGAGCACAAAAAACTATCAATACGATATATTGGAACCCTAAAAAAATCATATTCATTGTAATCGTTACTTTTGTCCCTACAACATTAATTACTGTCACAATTATAATCATCGCAATAATCCATATACTAGAAGGAATAGAAGGCAGATATTCTGATAAATAGAGTGAAATAATGAGGAAGTTAATCATGGGGATAAACAAATAATCCATTAAAATTACCCAACCAACCATGAAACCTAATCCTGGATTTAATGACTTTTGTGTATACGTATAAGCTGATCCCGAAATTGGATACGCTTTTGTCATTTGTCCATAACTATATGCTGTAAATAACATCGCACATAGCGCAAGTATATAGGCTGTTGGTATCACTCCTTTTGATAAAGATTCCACTACGCCAAACGTAGTAAATACCGTTAATGGTGCCATATAGGCTAAACCTAGCAATACAAGTTGAAAAAAAGTCAACGAACGCTTTAACTGAATGTCATCTTTCACTTTTCAACCCCCTTCATCTTTGCAACTTATCTATGCAATTTTTGTTCCATTTTGTTACCATATGGGAAAATCATTATTTTCTCATGTTATAAAGCAAAAAAAAACGGATAAATTCCCCACGGGAAAATATCCGTTTCTGCATAAATTATGAATACTTGCATACTTTCCATGCGCCAGAAATATCAAAAAAAGAAAAAATCTCGCGTGAAATTAAACCTATATAAGCTTAGCTTGATGGGTATACGTCAGAACCCCAGATATATAAATCCAACTATGATAAGACCTCTGCAAAAAATCTGAGGGTTACTGCACTTTATTGATTATACTGGGGCTCATCTTGTTGAACCTCCTGAACACGTGGTTCTAAAGAATCAATAATGGTCTGCGTTTGCTGAGCTGCATTTTGATACAGTTGTTTTGCTTGCTGATTGTCAGTATCAAGAACAAATCCTTCTAAACATGCTTGAGCACTTTTTAATCCAGAAATAGTTTGTTTAAGCTTAGTAATTACTGTCATAATTAAATTCCTCCTTATAATTATGAATTCACTATTTAGAATAGCTATTTTCTACTAAAACATGATTTCTAAATTTTGGTTATCTTTATAGAAGGGATAGTGATAGTGCCACACAGTCATTAACTTAAGAATTTTATAAAGCCCCAAACCAAAAAAATGTACATTTTCTCCTCGAGATGTCAATTTTTTTGTTTTTAGGTATTTGCTTTTCTTAGCTTGACGGTGATGGGGCGATACTCCTAAAAAGAAAAAAGCACCCTAAATTACACATTTAGGATGCTTTTTGTTAAACAAATTAATTTCTATTAAGCAAGCGCATACGATAACAATTCATCGTCACTTCTCCGAGTCTTTGCAGTAATTGATAGTTCGCATATGCGCCGACTGGGGCACCGATGATTGGAACGAGTTGAAGCATTTTTGCTAAATCGATATAGTCTCGGTATTCTGTTTGGAACTTTTCCCAGTCCATATGATTTTCTTCTTCTGTATCCCACGTTTCAATCGCTTTCCATACTTCTTTTCGGTAATCGTCACTTGAAAAAGCAAGCTGGAAAACGTGAAGAATAAAAAGGCGCTCTTCTTTTTTACTCGTATCAAATCCGTACAATGTTGCTGCATCAAATAAAAATTTTATTTTAATAGTAAGTAATAACGGGAAATCGGCAAGGCCAAGGAGAATACCACCTGCTCCTGTTCCTGCCCCTTCTGCCGCTGCAACTTTTTTGTACTCATCCATTTTTTTACGTACTTCATCGTCTCTTCTTTGCAGTGACCAGTTCGTTTCTTTTAGCTTCGGTTTTATGAAGTTTGATCCAGCGCTAATTGTTTGCACCATCATCCGAATCGTTTCTGTTAGTACCTTTTGCACTTTCGCGGGCACTAGTTGTTGCACTTTCACCTGCACTTTTTTAGAGAACCGTGTCATCATAGAAGAATCTTTCATGAATGTAGCTTTCCACTGCTCCAATTCTTTTATAACCTTCTCTTCATATGTAATCATAGGTTCATTCCTTTCAGTTTAAACGCTCAATGCGCTTTGCACCGTATTGATAAACGAAACCAATACTAAATAATATGCTTACGACAAATAAAATGCCGGTCATTACGAAATCTTTCGTCGCAAGTGCAAATATAATTGTAAATACAACGCTACCAATGATAAGAATCGCATTTAATAAAGTAAGGAAATCTCTCTTCTTCTCGTCTCCCCCTACCGGATATAAATCAAGCCAAACTTTCATACGGTGATGTTTCCAAAGGGTTAAGAGCTGGTAGCCGATTAAGTATAAGAAAACAAAGCTTACGATAAAACGTCCATATAAAAATGGGATAAAGTAAAGAATAATTCCCCCAAGAACGAGTAAACGCATATATAATCCGAAATAGTTACCCGATCTTAAAAATGTTCTCGTATATAAGTATAAATATGTACGTTTCTCACCGATCATCGAAAGAATGAAATCAAGCCATTTCCTACGTGATACTCTCTCTTTTAACGCTGGTACATCAACGAACATATTCGCAATGCGGTACAGCAGCATCATTTTTTTACCCTCTTCAGAAATTAAATACTCCCAGTTCAGCGGCTTCCCTTTCACCTTTTGATGCATAACAGCAAGGTATAGCGCCATTAAAAAGACAATCACACCGGTAAAAATGACTGAAGTACGTTCTACAAGGACGTACACAAATATGCCGTTTAAAATAAAACGAATAAACCAATCCGCTCTTTGTACATTTTGATCTGTTAAAAATGATTTTTCCCACGCTACGAATAAATTCCACGCTTTTACAATGACAAACGCGATTACAATCCATATGTAATTGGCACCTGTTTGTTTCATTTGCTGGAAGTATAACGGGGCAAGCGCAGCGGCTACCATTGCGATTATGTATAACTGAATCATAAACGTAAAGAGAAATGCCTTCGTAAAGTAAGGCTTTAACTTTTCTTCAACTGGCAGCAAATACACGAGGTCTGCTTCTTTTAATAACGTTTGGACTGACCCAGCTGTTAATACGAGGCCAAGTAAGACTGCCATAACAATCGCTGTCGGAAACGAAGGTGTTAACGTTTGTAACCATTGCTGGTAATAATACGCTCCTGCGCCGATGATAAATACGAAAATAAATTTCAAATGATCATTAAATACATATTTACTATATGTACGAACTTCTTTTAGAAAGTGCCGAAATCGTTCTTTCCATAACGCTGTGCTATTCATAATCTTCTTCCTTCGTTAACGCAATATAAATATCATCAAGCGTTGCACCAGGCATATTAAACCCGGATTGAAGTTCTGATAATGTTCCCATCGCTCTCACTTCACCTTGATGCAAAATGATGAATGAATCACAATAGCGCTCTGCTGTCGCTAAAATATGTGTACTCATTAAGATGCCCGCACCACTCTTTTTCATTTGATCCATCATTTGAAGAAGTGATTGAATCGCTAACGGATCAAGCCCCACGAAAGGTTCGTCCACAATGTAAAGTGATGGTTCAACTAAAAATGCACTCATAATCATCACTTTTTGTTTCATCCCTTTTGAGAAATGAGACGGAAACCATTTTAAGCGATTTTTCATGCGAAATTCTTGTAATAGTTGTCCTACGCGTTCTTCATATTGTTTTTCATCTACACCGTACGCCATCGCTGTTAATTTCAAATGCTCTTCTAACGTTAACTCATCATATAATACTGGCGTTTCTGGAATGAAGGAGAAACTAGAACGATACGCTGTCATATCATCACGAATTGTTTTCCCATTAATTGTGACAGTTCCTTTTTTCGGCTCCATTAAACCGATGATATGTTTAATTGTCGTACTTTTCCCGGCTCCATTTAAACCGATCAAGCCGACAAGTTCGCCTTTATTAACAGAGAACGAAACATTTTGCAGTACAGGTCGTTTCGTATATCCTCCTGTAACATTTTCTACACGCAATAACTCGCTCATACGACACCACTTTCTTCATTTATATTCATTCACTTTTGTAAGAAATGTATATATTCATCTTACCAAAAATCATGGTGCACTACATAGTATCGATGTCTTCAAAAAAAAATTTAAATTTCTTGGCATATATTTTTACGAAAGCGGACATCATAATTAGTGAAGAAGGAACACATTGAAAAAGCAACCACCAATTGATGAGTACAACAACATAGTGAAGTCATCATGAAATGGGGTGTCCAAGTTGGACAATGAAATTTACACATAACCAGATAATTTGTTTCATTTTCGAAACGGGGTGTCTCCGAAAGAGCATATACTGTTTTAAAAAATAAACAATTTCATTTTAAAAAAAGATTGCAATTCATTTCACTTGAAAATGGGGTGTCTACGGCAGAAACTTTAGCCGATTTACCGTGCATTTCTTAAATAAATGAGGTGTCTGCGAACCGTAAATTATAAAAAATGCTTTTTCAATCCATCTTCAGAGAACAGGAAGCTGAGTCAGCTTCCTGTTTTTCGTGTTTGTTCTCCTATGTAATTATGGTAAAATACGGCTAAGACTATTTGAAAGGATGAGATCGATGAATCATACAGCGGACAATTGTATTTTTTGTAAAATCATTGACGGGCAAATCCCTTGCTCAAAAGTATACGAAGATGAACATGTACTTGCATTTTTAGATATTAGTCAAGTAACAAAAGGACATACTCTTGTTATTCCGAAAGTACACAAACAAGACATTTTTGCGTTAACGCCAGAAATCGCATCACATATTTTTGCTGTCGTTCCAAAAATCGCAAATGCAATGAAAGCAGAATTTAATCCAGTTGGTTTCAACCTACTTAACAATAACGGCGAGAAAGCTGGACAAACTGTATTCCACTTCCACCTTCATTTAATTCCACGCTACGGTGAAAACGATGGTTTCGGTGCTGTTTGGAAATCACACCAAAATGAATACACAATGGAAAATTTACAAAACATCGCAAGTACAATTGCAAATAGTGTGAAATAGTGCCACTATAATAAGAAGTAATACATAATAAGCCTATTCCTCTGGCATTTATTGTATGGCTTCTTTCTTGACAAAAAATGCCGGGGGTATAATTTTTTTGTGCATAGCATGTACAAGAGAGAAAAGCTCACTTTTCTTCCCCTTGTCTTAAAGATATGCACACTTTTATACATCATGAATACGAACGAAAAATAAGGAGGTTTCCTTTTATGTCAAAAGCTAAATCCTTTATTACAGGTGTACTTTGCGGCGGAGCAGTTGCTGGACTAGCCGTTCTTTTCTCAACTCCTTCTTCTGGTAAAGCTATGCGCGGTAAGCTGAAAGAAAAAGGAACTGATATTAAAAAAACATTAGCTGATATTACAGCTGATACGAAGTTATTAAAGCGTCAAATCGTTGAAACTGCTTCAGAAGGTAAAGAAGTATTCCAAGAACTAAAAGACGATATGCATGACACGCTTTCTAACTGGAAACAAGATATTTCTCAAAACAAACGACATATCGAAAAAGAAATTTTAGACATTCAAAAGTCAATTGAGAAACTACAAGAAGCCGTTCCAGAAAAAGCGTAAACATATTCCTGCTTAGTTTTTTGCATATAACAAATATTTTTCATACGAATTGACCTTAACACGGCATATCACATAGATATGCCGTGTTTTTATGCATTTACAATATATGTTATCCCTTAACATGTAAAGACAACACATGTATTCTCGACTCATAAAACGCTTCCATAGTTATGCATGATTTGTATAGAATGTTATTTTTCCGAAAAATTTTCACAATTCTCACAAAAAGACTTTATTAATTTTTATTTTACTGGCATAATAGATAATAATGAAAAAAGAATGTTAAAGTGGGTGAGTAAATGAAAAGTGGAGAAAAAAATTACTCGGTAAAAGAAGCGATGATTTTCAGCCAACGTATTGCTCAATTATCGAAAGCGTTATGGAAATGCGTAGAGAAAGATTGGCAACAATGGATTAAACCTTACGATTTAAACATTAACGAGCATCATATTTTATCAATCGCTTATCATTTAAAAGGGGCTTCTATTTCTGAGATTGCTAAGTTTGGAGTTATGCACGTATCAACGGCGTTTAACTTCTCTAAAAAGCTAGAAGAACGCGGCTATCTTGTATTCTCTAAAAAAGAAGATGATAAACGAAATACGTACATTGAAATTACAGACAAAGGGGAAGAATTACTACTTCGCTTAATGGAGGAGTATGACCCTGAAAATAATTCTGTTTTTAATGGTGCACTTGAACTTCGTAATTTTTACGGTAAGTTCCCAGAAAATATCGAACTTATTGCGATCCTTCGCAATATTTACGGACAGGACTTCATCGATATTTTTGAGAAATCATTAGAGAATATTGAGGAGAACTTTACTGAGACCGATCAAAAATTAGTTAAGAAATAATCTATTTATCCTTTCGCAATCATGCGTAAGAATTCATTCATAAGTGGCACAAATAAGCCCTGTTTTGCTAGCGCTTCCGCAGTTTCGTGTACTTCGAGCTGATGTGGAAGCGCTTTTTCAAATTGATCTAATAGCGCATCAAACAATAGAAGGCCTTCTGCTTTCTCCACTACATATTGTTCGTTCAGCCTTTCACAAAGTTTTAGTATACGTTCAATGTCTTTTTTACGAGCTTTTTTCTTTATGATTAAAGAATAAAATGGACACTTTTCTTCATCAATCATTTTAAATAGTAGGTCTACGTAGTATTCAGCTTGTTCTAGTCTTCTTACAACGTCCATTTTCTCCCTCGCTTCCTAACACAAAGTCTTCTATTTCTGAATTTTGTAACACGAACAAAATATCGTATGATACAATATATAAAGTATATGTATTTTAGCCAAAAGGAGGTCTCGCCTCATGACTCTTATAACCGTTGTTTTTGTTGCATTCGCACTTCTTGTTATATTTTACACGAATTTCATGACACATACACTGTGTGAGCGAAAACAAATATCTGCGAGCCGCCAGCCCGGTGTCTTTCGAGTTATTAATGTATGTATTACCATTCTATTAATTTCTAGTTATGTAGAAATTATATTTCATGGAAAGTGAGGAAGGAAGCCCCTTCCTCATTTTTTTCCTCTATAAGCAAATTATACCTACTATAACTAATAAAATAAACAGTACAAGTAATAAAATAAGTTTTGAATTCATCCCCCATCCCCTCCTCTTTTCTGTATATGCGACATGCGCCCAATATGGTACCCTTTCAAAATCTGACACAAACTGGTTAAAATTTCTTTATCAATAGGAAAACCCGTCGAAATATGATATATTAAATTTTGTACATATTGCTTATACTATGAAATAAACGACACGCATCTAAACTTTATCCTAAAGCCTCGGTAAGCCCTGTTAAGCGTGCTTTTACATATAAAAAAAGCAAAGACATCAGTGAGACTTAATCAGGTTCTTATGAACGAAAATAACCTATCATAAGGCGTTTCTTCATTCGTATGGGATAAATTAAAAATACATAATAGTAGGAGTGTTTATTGAATGAAGAAAGCTATGCTTGCCTTAGCCGCAACAAGTGTAATCGCATTATCAGCATGTGGAACATCATCATCAGACAAAATTGTTACATCTAAAGCTGGTGACATCACTAAAGAAGAGTTCTACAATCAAATGAAGACACAAGCTGGTAAACAAGTACTAAATAACATGGTTATGGAAAAAGTACTTATTAAAAACTACAAAGTCGATGACAAAGAAGTAGACAAAAAGTTCGATGAAATGAAAAAGCAAGTCGGTGACCAATTCGATACACTAATGAAACAACAAGGCCTTAAAGAAGAAACAGTTAAAAATGGCGTTCGCGCTTCATTAGCTCAAGAACAAGCTATCGAGAAAACAATCACTGATAAAGAATTAAAAGATAACTACAAGCCTCAAGTTAAGGCAAGCCACATTCTTGTAAAAGATGAAGCGACTGCTAAAAAGGTTAAAGAAGAACTTGGACAAGGTAAATCTTTCGAAGAGTTAGCGAAACAATACTCTGAAGATACTGCTTCAAAAGAAAAAGGTGGCGACTTAGGATTCTTCGAACATGGTAAAATGGTTAAAGAATTCGAAGATGCTGCTTATAAACTGAAAAAAGATGAAGTAAGCGAGCCTGTAAAAACACAATTTGGTTACCATATCATTAAAGTAACAGACATTAAAGAACCAGAAAAATCATTTGAGCAATCAAAAGCTGACCTGAAAAAAGAGTTAGTTGCGAAGAAAGCACAAGACGGCGAATTCATGAACGATCTTATGATGAAAGAAATCAAAAAAGCTGACGTAAAAGTTGACGATAAAGATTTGAAAGATCTTTTCGAAGAACCAAAAGCTGACGCTAAAAAAGACGCAAAGAAATAATGAAGTGAAAAAAGCTTGGGTAGCCCCAAGCTTTTTTATTTTGTAGTAGTTTTTTTGCCGATAAATTGATGTACTCCCTCACCTTACTCCATTCAACCAAAAAAAAACTTGGTTTCGTGTAGCACGAAACCAAGGTTTATCTTATTATCATTGATTAAATTAAAAAACTATGTTAAATTAGTACAGAAACGCATTCGTTAAAAACAAAAGAATGTATTTATCCGTATCTTAATTGTACAACAAAACACATCTTCAGTCAACCTCTATTTTTCACTTTTAAAGGAGTGCTTACGTATGAACAAAAAACTTGATCAAGAGCAAAAACGATTGGATAACGTAATAGAAACGATTACGGAGCAAATTGATAAACTGGAAAGCGACACTGGCAGACGCCGGGCAGAAGTAATCAACATTCGTAAACACTTCTGGGATGATGTTAAAGTTAACACTGATACTTTTGACGATTATCTTGAAACAGTTATCAACTTAAGACAACAAGCTCAGTCACTAGCCGTAACACAAATTACCCATAAGCACACCTTTAATCGACTTGCCGCATTAAGACGTATGCATAAAGCACCTTACTTCGGACGAATTGATTTCAAAGAAGAAGGCGAATCTGGCGCAGAACAAATTTATATCGGGGTGGCTACACTTACCGATGCAAGTGGAGAAAACTTTCTTATATACGATTGGCGCGCACCAATTTCAAGTGTTTACTACGATTATCCACCAGGACCGGCTGAATACAGCACACCAGGAGGCGTAATCTGCGGCAATGTGGAGAAGAAATTACAATATATTATTCAGAATGGCGAGATTGATTCCATGTTCGATACGAGCCTCACAATTGGAGATGAAATTCTGCAACAAGCGCTCGGAAAAGGAACAAACAAACATATGCAAAGTATCGTTGCTACTATTCAGCGCGAGCAAAATGAAATTATCCGTCACGATGAAGGGCGACTACTTATCGTTCAAGGAGCTGCTGGTAGCGGTAAAACGTCAGCTGCCCTGCAGCGAATCGCCTACTTACTATATAAATATCGCGAATGGTTAAAAGCAGATCAAATTATTCTCTTCTCCCCTAACTCTATGTTCAACAGCTACGTTTCTAACGTACTACCTGAACTCGGTGAAGAAAATATGCAGCAAGTGACATTCCAAGAATATTTAAACCATAGACTCAGTAAGGCATTTGACGTTGAAGACCCTTATGAGCAATTAGAATATATGTTAACTGAAACGAATAGCCCTACCTATAAAACTCGAAATGCGAGCATTCGATTTAAAGCATCCACTCAATTTTTCGAGATGATTAGAGCGTACAGACAATCCCTTGAATCTTCAGGCATGCTATTTAGAGGAATGAAATTTAGAGGAAAGTTAATTGCTTCTGCTAAAGAAATTACAGAACAATTTTACAACACTGACTCCTCCCTCCGCTTCCATAATCGAATTGAGAAGTTAACGGATTGGCTAAACAAACAAATAGACACAATTGAAAAAACAGAACTGAAAAAGCCTTGGGTAGAAGAAGAAATTGAACTACTTAGTAAAGATGAATATCAAAAAGCTTATAAATACTTACAGAAAAAAGGCGAGTTTGATGACAACTCCTTTAATGATTATGAAAAAGAAACGAAAGTACTCGGACGTATGATTGTCCGTAAAAAATTAAAACCGTTACGTAAAGGCGTTCAAACGCTACGTTTTATCAATTTTACAGGCATATATAAACAACTCTTCACAGATGCATCATGGGTTACTGGCGAAAAGCCTAAAGAATGGGACGAAATTTGCTCATTAACTGTGAACATGCTTGATGAAGGAAAGCTACATTATGAGGATGCGACTCCATTTTTACTTTTAAAAGAATTAATTGAAGGCTTCCAAACGAACAGATCGATTAAACACGTACTTGTAGACGAAGCACAAGATTATTCTCCGTTTCAGTTCGAGTTTTTAAAACGTCTCTTCCCTGCCGCAAAAATGACAGTACTCGGAGACTTTAACCAAGCGATATTTGCTCATGCGAGTGAAACAGTTAATTTCAATACACTTACTAGCTTATACGGACCAGATGAAACGAACGGCATCAACTTAACTCGTAGCTATCGATCAACAAAACCGATTATTGAATTCACACGCTATCTCGTACCGGAAGGAAAGAATATTAACGCCTTTGAACGTGACGGCGAGAAACCTACAGTGACTAAAGTTTCTGATTACAGCGAACTGCATGATCGTATCACTTCTAAAGTCGCTGAACTACAAAAGCAACAGCACAATACGATCGCAATTATATGTAAATCCGCGGCTGAAAGTGCCGCTGCATACGAGGCACTCAGTCATATCGAGAATATTAAACTTGTGAAAAGTAACTCAGCCGAGTACGAGCAAGGCATCGTCGTTATCCCTGCTTATTTAGCGAAGGGTATCGAATTTGATGCTGTTATTATTTACGATGCTTCTAAAGATGTATACAGCGATGAGAGCCTACGTAGATTGTTCTACACTGCTTGTACACGCGCGATGCATGAATTGCAGCTTTATAGCGTTGGTGAGGTTAGTCCTTTTGTAACAGGGGCTGCTTCGGAGAGTTTTAAATGTATAACGAAAACACCTTGATTTTTATCAAGGTGTTTTTTTCATTCTAAATGAAATATCTTTACGCCGATATACACTTAGCACGATCCCCATTATAAATGCATGAAACAGAGTTGGTACTAATCCATAACTAATAAAAGGTAATGATATAGCAACACGTGGTAATATCCCGAGGATCATGCCAACGTTACAAATGAAATGGACCACAAAAAGGGTTACTCCACCAACGAGTAGCAATTTACCATAACCATCATTTGTTTTATACGATATGGTCATTATTCTCACTGCAAAAAGAGAAAGAATCAAGACAAGAACTAGCGCAAGTACATATCCATAATAGTAAGTCAAACTCGCGAATACAAAATCAGTATGGGCAGCAGGGATAGACTTTATATTTCCATATGTACCGAACCAACCTGCTGAAGACATCGCCTCTTGTAAACGTAAATCCCATTGATCATGCGCTGGGTTTATAAATCCTAAAATTCTAGCTATCCGGTATTCTTTTACAGCAGACCAGGAAAATAGATCCCTAATAATAAAGGGTAAAATTGGTAACATTGTAATGAGCCATGCCGTTTTCTTTCCTAGCTTACTCCACCAAAGCATAACGAATACCATCGTAATATAGATGAAAATTGGTAAAAGAATTGATATAGTTGAAAATAGATATAAAGAAAATACGTACAACATGAGAAGATGCATAAACTTTAACCTACTATTATTGAAAAAAGAAGCCCAAGCTAGAAAGAAGAATGGTATCGTCATTAAACAGTCAATTTTGATGGGGCCAATTTTTATTATTGCTTCCCCAATCACGTAACCAGTCGGAAAGCATTTTATCATTAACAAGATAAGTACACCGATTGTATAAAACAGCCACCCGATCCTCTCTAACTTCCGATAATCAAGTAGCATGATCCCAACAGCTGTTGCAATGCCGAGAATAACAAAAATTACTTTGTTCATTAATAAATCGTTCGTATGCCCAAGAGCTATTATTGGCAAAAACCCTAACCCCATAGCAGCCACTAATAAAATAAGTAAGAACCAATCCACCTTCGGCTTATGTAGTTTGTTAAGCTCCCGCCCTAATTTAATCGGACTTCCCATTTGTTCCACCGCTTTATTTTCAGCAACTTCCTCACTTAACCCTTTTTCTATCCATGTGCTCTTCGCCTGTTTTAAGTGAAAATCTAGTTCAGTTGCTACAAAGCTCTTTGCTTCTTTTGATTTAATATGATTCGTAACTTCGCTTACAAAACGCTCCCCTTTTTTATTCAATTTCGCCTCACTCCTGTACTAAGCCTTTTAATATAAATTGTACCTTCGTAGCATTTTTCTCTGCCTTTCGCAGCATCTTTCTTCCCTTATCATTTAATTGATAATATTTAGCTCCTGAATGATCCCAACTTGATTGGATAAAACGATTCTGTTCTAGACGATGTAATACAGTATATAAAAAACCTTCATTTCCTTCGAATTTTCGAATCCCTCTCCCTCGTAGTAGCTGTGACAATTCGTATCCTGTTTTTTCATTACTGAGGAGTTGTAAAATGGCTAACGAGATGTCCTCTTCCTTTTCGTGTGATGCATTGATTTTTTCGCGCACCCGCTTTCGGTGTTGATCAGAAAAACTCAAATGTTTAAACGTTGTATTCTCCATTGATTTTCGCAGGCCTTTTAATCGATCTTCCATTTGATTATTCCTCCAATCCTTTCTTCAAAAGCTCCTTCGCTTTTTTCAGTCTCGTTTTTATCGTGTTTTCTTTCACTTCTATTACAATAGAAATCTCTTTAATTGATAGTTCTTCATAATAAAATAGATAAATGACTTCTCGATATTTTATCGGTAAATTCATTACTGCAGAAGCCAGTTCACGGTCCTTCGCATTTTGAATAACAGTTTGTTCGACACTATCATTTTGAACCCCAATATAAGCAGCTTCATCCTCTGTCACGATCACCTTTTTGTTATACCAACTTTTTATGTAGTCCTTACATTGATTAATCGCAATTCTCCACAACCACGTTTTCACATTCGATTTCCCTTTGTATGTATGAAGAGATTTATAACATTTCACAAATATATCTTGCGTTAAATCCTCAGCGACTTCTTTATTATTCACATATGAATACACAAGCTGTAAGACTTCTTGTCCATACTTGTTCATTATTTCATCGATAAGGAGTTCCTTATCTTCTATTTCAAACGCTTCTACCGTTAATTCATCCACATCATTTCCTCCTTCCCATTTATTAGACGACGCACGCCATGGAAAAGTTTTATAAATTCATAAAAAAACGGTTGGAAATGTCCATACCGTTTTGTTCATCCTCTACTATTTAATTTTTCTAAAACAAAACTTTTAATATTCCCCGCACTTTTTATAGCTTGCGATACGTCTGTTTTATTAAGTTCTTCAAAATAAGGATATCTGACTTCAATCGCATAACTATTTAACTCTGCACAATCATCTATTAAATCATTGAACTCCATATTAAATTCAGCACATTCCTTTGCTAACAGCAATGAATTATGCGTTTTAAGCGGATGAGTTCCTTTAAACGTTAAATACCCCTTTAGATATTTCTCAGCACACTGTTGACAATGATAACAGATAATTGCAAAAGGAATAGGCATTAAAGACAATAAATGATTAGAAGCTCTAAGATCTGAATCTGCAATTTCAAACCATAAATTTGCCTCACTGAAATTTTTCATACAATACCTTACCTTCTTCAGCAATCTTGTATTCCATTGTTACAGGATTACCAGAACTCTCATTAAATTCTTCAGAACCGTAAACAAGTAAATCGACCGGTGTTTTCATTACATCGAATATACTTAAATTCAATTTCTTTAAGGCTTCTCTTTTCCTCTTACCAATACCATCAACCACTACACACAAATCAAAATCACTATCCTCATTAGGCATACCGTAAGCATGAGACCCAAATAAAATAATTTTATTAACATCAGAAAGAGAGGAAGTCATTTTATCTACTAATTGATTTAACTCTTTTTGAACATTAGTATTCATTCCATTCACCTCTTTAAATTAATCCTTCTCAATAAACCCTAACTGTAGAAGCAAATTAATAAATTGATTCATTTCAACTCTAATACACTACTACAATTGTTTAGTTATTCAAACGATATAATAATACTTATTATACCTTTCGTATCCATATCCTGTTAAGCAACAAAAATCTACACTCAGTTAATTTCAGTACACTCTGTACAAATATAATAAAACAAAAAACCGCATGAGGACTCTCCCTCACGCGGTTTATTTTTAAGCTAACGCAGCCGCCTGCTCTTGTTGATCTACAGGAATTACAGCGTCGCTTAACGCTTTTTCTAGTTCAGCTGTGTATTTCATTCCGACGCTATCATCATTTATGGCGCCAATAAAGACAGATTACGCAACAGTTTCATAACAGTATGAATAAATAAACAACTAAAAACACCTATTACGAGTATAAAAAATCGGCTCACTACATAATACCTATGTTTTCAGTGATACTCTATTACCACCGAACTAATTTATATAATTTTAACTACATGATAGCAAGTTAATTTTCAAATATCTTCTTGCGCATAACCCTAAATTTATTATCCATTTGTATCATGCTTATAAATAAAAGATATCCTATCGATGCACCGAGTATATTTATAGCAATCCGCCACACATCAAAAACATCAGATAAAGTTAGTAAATGTAATAACTCCCAAACAAGAAAGGTCATAACATACCACTTACAAGCTTTCTTATAGTTCGTCACTTTATTGATCAACACTGGAACGAAAAATCCAAATGGAACTACCAATATTATATGTTGCAAAACAGTTAACCAATACGTTGAGTTCCCCCAAGGACCTGGATGCGCAATAAAATCTTTAACTTGCCAAAGTGTTATTCCAAAAAGCTGCAATAACGTTTCTAAATCAGATATATGTAAAAATTGCTGCCAAAATTCAAGAGGATGATAGACAGTTCCACCTGTCAAACTACGAATAGAGTCAAATGTTGAATTTGAAATAAATGTTCCCAAAAAGACAATAAAACAAATCATTATATAAGGAATACATAAAATTTTTGATAATATCTTTAATGGTCTAGGAACTTCGTATACCGATTGATTAATCCCTAAACCAATAACTTTTGATTCGCCAAAAGTTTGAATCGCTTTATACACCGCTTCTTTTTCATTCATACCTTGTTCCATATATTCTTCTTTCAAGCTGTTCAAGTGATCATATATTTCTAGAAATAGCTCATCCTGTTCAATATTACTAAGTTCTGAATAAGCTAAAATGGACTTAATATACTCATCAAATTCACTCATAAATAACTCCTTTCTGACAAGTTTGAATTAATGATGTTACACGCTCCCAAGAGTTCACTTTCTTCTGCAATTCTTTTTTCCCTTTACTTGTAATAGTATAAAATTTCCTTTTCATCCCATTCTCAGATTGATTCCAATAAGATTCAAGAAATTCCTTTTTTTCTAATCGCTTTAAAGCTGGATACAAAGTTCCCTGCCCCATACTATACAAATCTTCACTTGCATCCTTTAAACTTTGGGCTATTTCATATCCATATGTATCACGTTTTGCAATGATAGAAAGTAATAAAATATCTATACTTCCCTTCAATATTTCTTTGTCCAACAATACCACCTCCTTATACACATCGTATAACAACATATGTCGTTATGCAACACAATTGAAATAATACCCCATAAAAAAAACCACCTAAAGGCTCCCCTTCAGGTGGTTCTCTATTTTACGCTAACGCAGCCGCCTGCTCTTGTTGATCTACAGGAATTACAGCATCGCTTAATGCTTTTTCTAATTCAGCTGTGTATTTCATTTGCTCTTCTTTGCTCCAGCCTAGTTTCGCAGCCATGTAGTTGATTACTGCTTCTTTCCACTCGTATACCCAGTGGATGTTGAAGAATACAGCGCCTCTGCGGCGTACGAAGAAGTCAACTGGTTTCACTGTCATTTCGTAATCCATTGCGTATACAAGTGGGATTAGAACGTCTAGCGGCATGTTGTATTCTTTCGCTTCGTCTTTATGTTTTTTCGCTAAGTCAAACAGTACGTCAACGTTAGAGCCGTAGAATTTCGCGAATTTTTCCGCTTGTGCTGTCGTTAAACCATATTTCGTACCTTCGCCTGCTTTTTTCGCAACAAATGCCGGGAATCCGTGTGAACCACTTACATGACCACCAGAGATTGGCATATGTTTCGTATCGCTCTTCTTATATGCGCTATGGCCTTCTTTTTGTAATAGATTCGTTACGTAGTCTACTACCATTTCAGCCATTTTGCGGTATCCTGTTAATTTACCGCCCGCGATTGTAATTAAACCAGATTCAGAAGTCCAAATTTCATCTTTACGAGAAATTTCAGATGCATTCTTACCTTCTTCATAAATTAGCGGACGTACACCAGCCCAGCTTGATTCCACATCTTTTTCTGTAATTTTCACGCTTGGGAACATGTAATTAATCGCATTAATGATATATGTGCGATCTTCTGTTGTCATGTGTGGTACAGCTGCGTCTTTATCATAGAACGTATCTGTTGTACCTACGTACGTTTTTCCTTCGCGAGGAATCGCGAACACCATACGTTTATCTGGTGTATCAAAGTAAATTGCTTGCCCTAATGGGAACCGTTTTTGGTCAATTACTAAATGCACACCTTTTGATAACTGAAGTACTTTCCCTTTTTTAGAGTTATCTTTTTCACGAAGTGTATCTACCCAAGGACCAGCCGCATTTACAATTTTCTTACCGTAAACTTCATACACTTCTCCGTCTAGTAAATCGATTACACGTACACCGCATACTTTTCCATCTTTATATAAGAAACTGTCTACTTTTGCGTAGTTAACAGCTTTCGCACCATGTTCAATCGCTTCTTTCATTACTTCAATTGTAAGACGCGCATCGTCTGTACGATATTCTACGTAGTAACCGCCGCCTTTTAATCCTTCTTGTTTTACAAGAGGTTCTTTATTTAGCGTTTCTTCACGGTTAAACATCTTTCTGCGCTCGCTTCGTTTTACACCTGCTAAGAAGTCGTATACACGAAGACCAATTGATGTACTGAATGACCCGAACGTGCCGCCTGTATGGAACGGAAGTAACATCCACTCCGGTGTTGTTACATGGGGACCGTTCTCATATACGATCGCACGCTCTTTCCCCACCTCTGCTACCATTTTTACTTCAAGTTGTTTTAAATAACGTAAACCGCCGTGTACAAGTTTCGTTGAACGACTTGATGTACCTGCTGCAAAGTCCTGCATTTCAAACACAATCGTTGATAAACCGCGTGTTGCCCCATCTAATGCAATACCAGAACCAGTAATACCTCCACCAATTACGATCACATCTAACTCTTGTTTATTTACTCCATTTAATACGTCTTTACGTTGTTTACTTGAAAATTTCATGGTAATTCCTCCCTTTGATAACGAAAAAAGAGACCACAAGCTCCGCTATAGATTTCGCCTCTATAGCGTGTTGTGGTCTCTCCAAATCTCCTACCGAATTATTAACTTGTCATCATTATAACACTGTTTATGATTATTTGAAAGCTTTAGTTGCTTCAATTGCTTTTTTCCATCCAGCATATAGCTCTTCGCTTGTTTCCGCTTCCATCGTTGGTTCAAAGCGTTTGTCCATATGCCACTGTGCTTTAATTTCGTCTTGGTTTTTCCAATATCCAACCGCAAGACCTGCTAAGTATGCTGCACCTAAAGCTGTCGTTTCATTGATCACTGGACGCTCTACAGGAACGTCTAACATATCACTTTGGAACTGCATTAAGAAGTTATTCTTAACTGCCCCGCCATCAACGCGTAATGTGTTCAGTTCAATACCTGAATCTGCTTCCATTGCGCATAGTACATCTTTCGTTTGGTATGCTAAAGATTCTAGCGTTGCACGAATGAAATGCTCTTTCGTCGTACCGCGTGTTACACCAAACATAGCGCCGCGTACTTCACTATCCCAATACGGTGTACCTAGTCCTACGAATGCCGGTACTATGTATACACCTTCAGTTGATTCAACACGGCTAGCGTACACTTCGCTCTCGCTCGCATCTTTAAACATACGCAGTCCGTCACGTAACCACTGAATTGCAGAACCAGCTACGAAAATACTTCCTTCTAATGCGTAATTCACTTTACCATCTAAACCCCATGCAATTGTTGTTAATAGGCCATGCTCAGAAGCTACTGCTTTTTCGCCTGTGTTCATTAACATGAAACAACCAGTTCCGTAAGTGTTCTTCGCCATACCTTCACCGAAACAAGCTTGTCCAAATAATGCTGCTTGCTGGTCACCAGCTACACCTGCGATCGGTACATTTTGACCGAAGAAGTGATAATCAATTGTTTCTCCATATATTTCAGATGATTGACGTACTTCTGGAAGCATGCTCTTTGGTACTGTTAAAATGTCTAGAAGCTCATCATCCCACTGTAAGTCGTGAATGTTAAACATTAATGTGCGTGATGCATTTGAGTAATCTGTTATGTGCGCTTTACCGCCAGACAATTTCCATACAAGCCACGTATCAATTGTTCCGAATAATAACTCGCCGTTTTCTGCTTTTTCTCTTGCACCTTCAACGTTATCTAAAATCCATTTTACTTTCGTACCAGAGAAGTATGCATCAATTAAAAGACCTGTTTTTTCGCGAACCATCTCGCTATAACCTTTTTCTTTTAACTCATCACAAATTTCAACTGTTTGACGAGATTGCCATACGATTGCGTTATAAATTGGTTTTCCAGTCGTTTTATCCCATACAACCGCTGTTTCACGTTGGTTCGTAATACCGATACCAGCGATTTGTTCTGGCTTCACATCTGCTTCACTTAAGCAAGTTGCGATAACTGCTAAAATAGATCCCCAAATTTCTTGTGCATTATGCTCAACCCAGCCTGGCTTTGGAAAATGTTGTGTAAACTCTTTTTGAGCTGAATGAACGATTTTTCCTTCTTTATTGAAAAGAATTGCGCGTGAGCTTGTTGTTCCTTGGTCTAATGAAAGAATATATTTTTTCATATCAGTTTCCCCCTATGCTACTTTTCTACTATTTGTAGTAGCTCCACTTTTTTTACTTGTCATATAAGAGATTGTTAGTACAATCACAGTTGTAATAATCACATAAATAAGTGCTGAATTTTGTTTTCCTTCAAATACAACTTGATGGAATAATCCTGCAAGTGATCCACCTAGAATTGGACCAACTACTGGGATCCATGCATACTTCCAGTTTGAACCGCCCTTTCCTGCAATCGGAAGGAAGAAGTGTGCAATACGCGGACCTAAATCACGAGCCGGGTTGATTGCGTATCCTGTTGTTCCACCTAATGATAAACCAATACTTACAATTAAGAAACCTACGATAAATGGATTTAAACCATCTGCAAATTTATTTGCTCCAATTGCTAATATACCAAATACTAAAACGAATGTTCCAATCATTTCACTTAAAAGGTTTGTAAATGTGTTCGGAATTGCTGGACCTGTTGCAAATACACCTAACTTTGTTCCTGGATCTTCTGTTTCTTTCCAGTGTGGTAAGTAATGTAAATATACAAGAACTGCCCCGATAATTGCCCCAATCATTTGTGCTGCGATATACATAGGTACATCACTCCATGGGAACGCTCCCTTAAAAGCAAGTCCTATCGTTAAAGCCGGATTCAAATGTGCCCCACTAATTGATCCAACTGCATACGCTGCCATAGCAACCGCTAGACCCCAACCCATTGTAATTACAATCCAACCAGAATCTTTCGCAAACGATTTCTTTAAACTTACACCAGCGCAAACGCCGCCACCAAGTAAGATTAACAACGCAGTCCCTATTAATTCCCCTAAAAATGCTGACATAAAATCCCTCCACAATCAATTTAAATGCTTTCGAAAAGTGATAGAGGTAAAATGAATGGCCATTCGTTTTTTTTCAAAAGAAAAAGATCCACAGCTTACATGCTTCTATATAATATATATAGAAACAATAAAATGTGGATCTCTTCTTTTCTCCGTCACGTTTATTAACTTGTCTATAATGTTAACCCTTAATGAAAGCGGTGTCAACAGAATTTTTTCACATTTTCGTCACTTTTTTTGGTAATGTTTCCATAATTCTTTTTTCGATGTCGTAATTGCTGTCGCACCAGCATTTAACGCTCTTTCAACGTCTTCTACCGTTCGAATAAAACCACCTGCTAAAATTGGTACACCTGTACGCTCTTTCACTTCAGCGATCACACCTGTTAACGCACCAGGAAGCACCTCTATATAATCCGGCTTCGTCTTTTCTAGCAAATTACAGCTCTTTTCCATTGCGCTAGAATCAATTAAAAAGATGCGTTGAATGGAGACGACACCTTTTTGCTTCGCCTTCATAATTACGCTCGCCTTTGTCGATAATAACCCGTACGGTTTATATTCTTGGCATAAAAACTCCGTCGCATGCCCATCACTTTGTAATCCATGGATCAAATCAACATGTAAAAATACTTTTTTATTATACTGCTTCGCAAGTGACACAACACTCTTCAATTGACCGACATGAATATCTAAAATAACAATATACTCATACGAACTATGTAATAGCTTTTCCAAATCTTTAATTTGCCTCACTGCCGGCAAAATCTTTTGCTCATGAAATTCCATTCTAAACGTCCCCTTCCTATCTATCCTTTATAGTACACAATTTAAGTGGAAAGAACAGCTAGTGTGGGGAATTTCTTTCATTACCTATATATTTCCTTCAACTTATCAGAAGCCATGCCACCTACAACCATTAATAGGAGCGGTAAAAAATTCATTACATATGGTGCATCTGCGACAATTGTAATGCTTGCTCCTGCAAACTTATTTAACGCCCATACAACGATTTTTGTAATAAACAAAAATACACCCATCATAAATAGACTATCGAAAAACACCTTCCATTTTGGATACGCCAATTGCTTACTATCCTCAATTACTTTCTGCGTCAACTCTTCGTCACTCCTCAGCAATTCATCAATCGTAATACCGAACAGATCGCTTAAATGAATAATAATTTCAATGCTCGGATAGTTCTTTCCCGTCTCCCATTTCGAAACAGACTGCCTACTTACATGAATTTTTTCAGCCAAATCATTTTGCGACCAATTTCGTTTTTCTCGTTCCTCTTTTAAACGTTCACTAAAAATCATACTGTTCTTATCACCTCTCTACGTCTAGTATGGTCAAATAAATGATGAAGAGTAAAGCTAGTTATCATTGCGTAACCTGTGCAACTTGTGCGTTACACTTTAAAATGGCGCCATTTCATACTCTATGCCATGTCGATTTCATATGCTTTTCTTCTATAATAATTTCCCGAACAATAATACAAATAACGAATACTAGTAAAGACAGGACTAGACATAAGAAATACGCCATTCCTTCCTATAGTTCTCCAGAAAGAATAACGCATATATCCATGTTTACTCATCCGTTTTCGGTTTATAAGAAAAACCCGGATATTTCACAACAGGCCACTTTTCTTTACGTAAAGAATCCATCAATTGCGGGCCAACATGTACATTACTTTCCACTATTTCTTTAGGAGTCAGTGCCATCCATTGATTTAACGATACATCTTCAAAACGGTTACTTTTAAACATCTCTAAAAACCATAATGTTTCATTGCCTGTGTTTTGAATATAGTGTCCAGTCGCAAACGGTACATATCCGACATCACCAGCTCTATAATCAAATGTACGAGCTGTACCATTTCCAAGAAACACCGTCATTCTCGCTTGCCCGGTAAGATAATATTGCCACTCATCATTATTCGGGTGCCAATGAAGCTCTCTCATTCCACCAGGCTCAATTTCAACGAGCGCTGCTGCGATTGTTTTGGAAATAGGAAAATTCGTAGAATCTACAATTCGGACGCTACCACCAGGAGTCTTAATCGGATTTTGTTTTAACAGTTCATGTTTAAATGTTAAAGGAACTTCTCCTTCTGGCGACTGAACTTCCTGATTTTCAAGCGAACCCGGTACCTCCCCTTGATAAATATAAACTTGATCTGAAGGAATGGAGTGAAAAGTACTTTCCGGCACTCCGAAGTTAGCCGACAACACTTCTTTTGGCGTATGTGCAAACCAGTCAGAAATAGCTAAAGTAGATAGATCAGAAAAATGTCCATCATCGAAAACGAGCAGAAATTCACAATGTTCCAATCCTTGAATCGAATGCGGGATGCCAGGGGGAAAGTACCAAAGATCACCTGGACCAACGTCAGCAATGAAATTTCGCCCTTCTTGGTCAACGGCAGTTATGCGTGCCTTTCCTAAAAGCATATATGCCCATTCTGCTTGTTTATGCCAATGGAGTTCACGTACTCCTCCGGCCGTTAAACTCATATTTACACCAGCAATCGTAGTCGAAACCGGAAGTTCTCTAACAGTAATCTCCCGGGACCACCCACCGTGTTTTAAAATCATAGAAGTGTCTGAGAACGAAAATTTCAAGTTAGGAACTAAGCCAGCATCAGTTATAGGCGGAACGAGCATATTCGGATTTTGAATATCCCGCATAACATTACGAGGTCCAGAATCTATCGCACCAGCTCCATCGCTACGGATTGGCTGTGGTATACTCCCTCCCGCTTCATTAACAGTACGTTTTTTCATCATTACACTCCTTTTTCATCCGATTATTAAGTAAAAAGCCTCCATCATAGTGTATGAATTGGGCTTTGGATGGTTACTGTGACTATGGATACAAGGGGTTCTGCCTTAACAATCCGCTAAATCTTGATGCGATCTTAATTTAAAAGGGAGTATCCAGCAAACTAACATATAAAAAAGAAGAGAAATCCCTTTCTCTTCTTTACAAGTTTCTATTAAAGCAATACCGAATCTTTATCACTATCCTGATTCCGTTTCTCTCGTTCTTCTTCTAAGCGCTTCATATATACTTCGCCTTCTTTTTCGATAAAATCATTATCCATCTCTTGCTCTTTTTTCGAAGTATATAAAACCATGTAGCCACTCAATACGATCCCAATGATTACAAGATAAATCCACCATGGTAAAGTTTCCACTTTCGTTCATCCCTTTCCTTAGACAAGCCTTATTAGTTTCACTTTATGAGGAAAGAAGTGGATTTATGCTTAAAATTTTATTGTGGATTCTTCGCGAAGAACGCTTGTACATATTCCATAAACTCGATTGGCTCCTGGCGAAACGGTGCGTGGTATCCTTTTTCAATGATATGGAACGTACTATTTGCAAATAGCTCATGATACAGTTCACCATTTTTCCAAGAAACACTCTTATCGTGTCGTCCCCATATAATTAAAGTCGGTACCTTAATTTTATCTGCTTCCATCGCAATGCGGCGCTCTCTCATTTTCGTAAGCTGATCATAATGCTCTTTATCATCGCGACTATTTTTCACTTCATTTTTATTATAATCCGTAATCTCTGTTACAGTTTGTAAGTCTGTCGATAGTGGCGGCACTTCATAACTTTCTTTTTGCTGGAAAGACTCTATTCCTGTAGAATCCGCTAAAACGAGATGCGTTACTGCATCCGGATATAAATACGCTAAATTTAGAGACATCTCTCCGCCCATCGAATGACCAAGTACTGCGAATTGATCGTATCCGAGTTTCTTCATTAACTTATAATATAAATTCACTTGCGTGGGAAACGAATACTGAAAATCAATTGGTTTAGAAGAACGCCCAAACCCTAAAATATCAACCGCAATAATCGTATGGTCCTTTACAAGTTCCGGATAAATATCATTAAACCCATCTGAAGAACCACCGAACCCGTGAAGCATAAGTAAAGGCGGTTTCCCCTCACCAATTTGCTTAAAATAAATCGTCTGCCCATCAATCTGCGCCATACTCTCTTTCGTATTCAGCCTCATCATCACAGTATCTTTCACTTCTTCAACCTTCGCAATCGGCTTATCAACGAAGTTACATACTATTAATAAAACAAGAACAATACCGCTAATCATATAAAACTTAAACCGTTTCAAAATCCCCGTCTCCTTTCTCATGTTGCTATTTAAAGGTTTTACATTATTTGGTTGTTTTATGTTCTTTTTTAATTGTAACCACTTTAGTTACAATTATATTAAAAAAATATAACTCATTTCTATTAATGATGGTTATTTTGTAACTATTATAGTTACATATTTAAAGTAAGTCAATTCTTTTCTCTACATGCTCTAATAACAAAGAAAGAGACTTCATGTTGAAGTCCCTTTCTTTGTTATTAGAGTTGGCTTACTCCGCCGTCGCCTCTATTATCTGCGGGTGCTCCACCTGTATCTCCTATATTAATGTAGTCTGGTCTTGCTGGTGCTCCTCCCGTGTCCCCTATATTAACGTAGTCTGGTCTTGCTGGTGCTCCGCCTGTTTCTCCTATATTTAATGCTTGATTTGTAAATGAACTATTAGCTCCAATTGATAACGCACCTACTAATGCAATCCCCAACATTCCAAAGTGAATCTTTTTCATTATTTTAGCGCCCCTTTTTTTAATAATTTTTTTTGAGCTTTATGACTCATGTAAAAATAATGACTTGCTTTATCGTGATTCTCTTCTTTATAAAACCTTAAGGCTAACATTTCAGCGTATTCCTGTATACACTCCCATAGCTCTTCTTTTTCAAAATAAGAAATACCTTCTAAAACTACTTGCTCTAAGCTTAATGTAGGTGATTTGTCATTTACACTTTTCAAAATCATAAAACGATATTGAAACTCTTCCTTATTTAACTCTTTACAAATATCCAAACCTTTTTCAATCAAATCTGCCACCAATTGATATTGTCCTAATTTATAACATTCACGAGCTTCAACAAATAGCGCTTTAAAGAATTTCGGCTGTTTTTTTGTAACTTCGGATGCATGACGAACTGCAAGTTCCGATAAATCTTGACTGGCATACAAAAAGGCTAAATTATGACGCACCATTAAAATATATTTTTCATAATTTACCTTTTGGAAAATATCCATAGCAGCATTAAAGCTTTCTTCCGCGAGTTCGTAATTTTTCAAATCAATACAACACAGACCAAAAGCATTTTCACATAGCGCTATATTTATTTCGCAACCTATATGTTTTTTGAACTCCTCTTTTGCTTTTCTCAAATAATCAATTGCATTAACTTGTTGATACGTCTGATAGTAAAAATTACCCATACGATAATCAAACTCAGCATTCTCTAAAGAGTGCGAAACGTATTTCAGTAGTATATTTGCCTTTTCATAACTTTCCTTCGCATCATTATATTTAGACATTGAAGTACAATATATCCCTTTAAAAACATGATAATAATATGCTAAAAATCCTTCAGTTGGAACTTCAAAAGATTCTATTCTTTCAAAACTATTTTCTTTTATATTTAACCAATCCGTCAGCATTTTATATCTAAAATCTAATAACGTAAAATACAAAGATAATTCCTGATCCACTTCCAAACCACTAATCTTACTATCAATCTCCTCTTTCATTTCCGTTGCTTTCTCTATGTTTTGCTGCAACATTACACGATACCAATTATCTAAAGAATGTTTCATTTGCTCCTTCGTTACTACATCTGTTCCCATACCTTCGCATCCCCTTTTCTCCAAACTTACAAAATTAGGATATTTATACAATTATTCAAATTGTATATTATCACCCCTTTTCTATGTATTGAAAAATAATTGTCAGAAAATTTATAATTTAAATGAATTATACCAAATATTTCTATTTTAAAAACTTGAGAAACATTTTTCAGAAAATTTTATAGACCAAATAAAAAAGCAAGCAATTCCAGCTATCAGCTAAAACTACTTACTCTTCTACTTATTATTTCTATCTTTACTCTTTAATAAATTCCTTCGTACTTCTCACTGTATCAATCGGACGAACTAATTTTTCGATTTCTTCACGCTTTGGCTCTAAGAATGGAGGTAAAGATAATTTTTCCCCAAGTGTTTCGTATGGCTCATCTCCCATAAAACCAGGGCCATCTGTCGCAAATTCAAATAAAATTTGTGGCGCAACTCTTGCGTATAATGACTCGAAGAAGTGACGATTTACATAACCAGATGAAGGGAGTCCAACTCGACTTAGTCGCTCAATCCACTCTTCTAATACAGCGCGATCCTCTACGCGGAATGCTGCATGATGCACTGTACCAAAACCTTGTTGTGCTTCAGGAAGAACTGTATTATGTTCTACAATGACAGAGGCACCGTTTCCACCTTCACCTACTTCAAATAAGTAGAACTCTCCTTCTTGATCAATCTCTTTAAATAATAGAACTTTTTCTAGCACCTCTTTGAAATAACTAAAGTTCGCGATACGAATAAATACAGGTCCTAAGCCAGTAATTGCATATTCTAATGGAACTGGACCATTTTGCCACGGTGTACCTGATTCTATCCCGTTATCTAATTCGTCTGAGATTAATTGATAGTGTTGATCATCAAAATCAACGAACGAAAGAGTTTTCTTACCAAATTGCTCTTTAATGCCTGTATGTTCTACTTCAAGACGATCAAAACGTTTCACCCAATACGCTAATGCTGCATCAGTCGGAACGCGGAATGAAGTTTTTGAAATTTCATTTGTACCGTGTACTCCTTTTGGAACACCTGGGAAGTCAAAGAATGTCATATCTGTTCCTGCACTACCTTTATCATCTGCAAAGAATAAATGATACGTTTGAATATCATCTTGGTTTACTGTTTTTTTAACTAAACGCATTCCTAAAACGTGAGTGAAAAATTCATAGTTCTTTTCTGCACTACTTGTAATTGCTGTAACGTGGTGAATTCCTTTTAATTGGTTCATTTTATATTCCTCCAATGGTTTTAAAGTTATATTTTCTCTTCTATTATTTCTCTTCAATAGGTGCTAATTTCGCTTCAATTTCTGCTCGCTGATCTTCTAAGAACGGCGGTAAATCAAGTTTTCCTCCTAAATGTTCTACATCTCCATCAACTGTAAATCCTGGTCCATCTGTCGCAATTTCAAATAGGATTCCGTTTGATTCACGGAAGTATAAGCTTTTAAAGTAGAAACGGTCGATAATGCCTGAAGAATGGAAACCTTTTTGTATTACCTGTTCTTCCCAATAAGCTAGCTCTTCACTGTTTTTCACGCGAATCGCTAAATGGTGAATGCTACCGCGGCCTGGCTTTTCAGTAGGACCATCTAAATATTTCACAACGATTTCTCCGAAGGCTTCTCCTTTAATGGACTGGAAAATCGCTTCTTCGTCGCTTCGGCTAACTTCTGTATAACCAAATATATCTGTTAATGTATTCGCCAGTTTATCAAGTCTACGCACTGTCATTTCCACTGAACCCATTCCTTGAATTTGATGTTCAGCTGGAACTTCTGATTTCTCCCACGTTTCCCAGTGCTCCACTTTTTCTCCGTTTGAAACGAGTAGCACGAGACGAAGACCTTCCGCATCCTCAAATTGCAAAGCAGGACGATTTGCATATGTTGTCATTTCACTATGTTTCACATCAAATTTCTCAAATCGTTCTTTCCAGTAATGTAAGCTTTCCTCTGAAGGAACGAGTAATCCGATTCGCGTAATTGCATTCGTACCACGGTACGTTTTTCCTACTAAAGGCATTTCAAAAAATGATAGTTCTGTACCTGGACTTCCTGTTTTATCTCCGTAAAATAAGTGATACATGGATGGATCATCTTGGTTTACCGTCATTTTCACACGACGTAAACCAAGTACATTTTTATAAAAGTGATTATTTTCATTTGCATTTTTCGCAACCATTGAAATGTGATGATGCCCTTTAATTTCATACATTGTTTATTCCTCCATTTCGTTTTACTAGTCAAGTGATAACTAAAAAAATAACATTTCCCACAAATAATATGGTTTTTAGATTTTCAATTTATGCTCATTATGTTTTTGTAAATTCATCTTAGTTTTTACTGAATAAGTTACTTTGTTTTGTAAATCGAAAGCAAGTGAGTGTATGTTTTTCATATGACTCAATCACTTTCGTTACTATCACTTTACAACTCAAGTGATTGAAAAGCAAGTTATTTATCTCAAATTCGAGATATTTTTTTATTGCATAAAATTTTGGACTAAAAACACAAGAAATTCTTGGTTTGGAGACATTATAAAATTCATAAGTTGATGGATGTAGGATATCGCCAGCATTAAAAAACACGCTAAGAAGTATGCAAGGTTTTATACAGTTTTTCAGCTAATTCAGTAACAAACAGAAATCTTAAAATCCCCTTCAGGATAGGAATGTATAAAAAAATGTATAGATCCATAGAACGTAAAAAGGAGGTTCCCTTGTGAGAGCAGGGTTCCTCCTTGTCCTTGCTACCGATAATGTTACGTTATATTAACTGAATGCGAATACCATATACATCCAAAAATCATAACAAATCGATTCTCCGAAATGGTACAATTAGGAAAAGGGGGAAAGGATATGTACGATTACAAATTCGTGAAAGTCGAAGTTAATAACTGGAAAGGGGAACCTAAAGAAGATTATAAGCGTATTATTGCCGAACATGCTGAAGACGGTTGGAAATTTGTTCAAATCTTTGCACCATCAATCGCAGGATACGCGCAATATTTTGAGATTATCTTCGAACGAATCAAATAACCCCTTTCGAGAACGAGAGGGATTTGCTTTGAATAACATACAAAAAGAACTGAAATATTTGGGAATCTAATTGTTCTCAATTTAACTTATAAGACAAATAAGCTAATATTAATCAACTTCCAATAACGAGAATTATGTAAATAAGCTGCCCATATGGACAGCTTATTGTATTTTTTCTGAAATGCTGGCGTTACTCAACTAAAAAGTTGATATGCTCCCATTCTAGTGGCAAGATATGTTTTATTAGTTCTTCGTTACACCCATGCCTACTTCTTAACTATTTCATTTCATTTTCAATACAAAAACAGCCTCACTAAGCTCTTAACACTTAATGAGGCCATTCTATTCACAATCTTAATTATGGAAAGTTGGCTTATAGAACGAACGATTATCAAGCGCAAAGACACGTTCTGTGTATTCGCCTGGTTTTGTGCGTCCTAATGCGCGGTCCATCATGTTCATTTTTGCATCTAAGTTATCGATGTAGTGCAGAATTTCTGCTTCTTTCACTAATGGTGGTTTTGGGCTACCCCATTCTGCTTTTCCGTGATGGGAAAGGACGATGTGCTGAAGGATTAATACTTCCTCTGCATCGATTTGTAGTTCCTCTGCTGCTTTACCAATTTCGTTCACCATGATAGAAATGTGGCCTAGTAAATTTCCTTCTAACGTATACGTCGTAGAAATTGGTCCAGATAGCTCAAATACTTTACCAAGATCGTGTAAAATAACGCCCGCATATAGTAAGTCTTTATCTAACGATGGGTACAGAGCCGAGATAGCTTTCGCTAAATCTAACATCGATACAACGTGATAAGCTAGTCCAGATACGAACTCGTGATGATTTTTCGTCGCTGCTGGATATTCTAAAAATTCATTTTGATGCTTATTTAACAAATGTCTTGTTAGACGCTGTATGTTCGGGTTTCTCATTTCAAATATGTATTGCGTAATTTTCTCAACCATATCTTCTTTTTTTATTGGAGCTTTTTCTACAAAGTCTGAGATGTCTGTTACTTCATTCTCATTCGCAACACGAATTTGTTTCACACGTAATTGAATACGTCCTTTATAGTTTAGAATATCTCCAGCTACTTTAACGATTGTTTCCGCTACATATTGTTTCTCAACTTCTGGCGATACGTCCCATAGCTTTGCTTCAATATCTCCACTTGGATCTTGTAAGATTACTGTTAAAAACGGCTTGCCATTGCTTGCGAGACCTTTTGTCGCTGTTTTAATTAACAAGAAAACATCGACTTGTTCACCAACTTCATATTCTACAATTTTCTTTTTCATTCGAATTCCTCCACCAAATCAGTTACTTTTAGTATAGCATACTACAACTCATTTTCTTTACGCTTACGTGTTAATTTTATAATCTCATTTTCTGTAAAATACGTTAATAAATGCGCATGGCATGTAAAGAAGATAACTTGTCTATCTTTCGCAATTTCTTTTATAAGTTCAATCGTTCGATTCGTCCTTACCGCGTCAAAATGTACGAAGCTATCATCAATAATAAATGGATAGTCATGCTCAAACGTTTTCGCTAGCGCGAATCGCAATGATAAATATAACTGCTCCGCTGTCGCTTGGCTTAGTTCATGACTGTAAAAACGCATACCATCGTTACGTTCGACAATGAACGGTTCCGCTTCTGACGGTGAGAATATTTTACTATATCTCCCGCCTGTTAAATACACGAAATACTCTTCGGATTTTTGTAAAATACGCGGCAAATGCACTTCATGATAATATTGCTTCGTTTTCGTTAATACTGTCTTTGCGGCCGCATATGCAGCCCACTTCTTCACTTGTTCACGCACTTGCGCTTTTTTCATTTCCCACTCATGTAGTAAATCACCATACGTACTGCCTTCTTCTAAATTCGCAATTTCTATTCGATGCTTCGCAATACGCTCTGTCAGTTCTTTCTCTTGCGCCAGACAGTTTTGCGCGGCTGTAATTTCTTGCTTTAATTTTTCATCATAACCGTCAGCCTCATAATGCTCAGCTAATGACAAACTCGTTAAGCGCTGTTCTAACAAATCAATTTGAGGTAATAAACGCCCCACTTGCTTATCCGCGTCTTCACGTTTCTCTGCCAATTTTCCTGCTTCTAAAAACATCTCTTCATCTGTAGATTCTGCGATATGCCATAACCCATCTCGCTCTACTAGTAGTTGTTTTAATTGCTGCTGCATGAACTCATATTCTTCTTGCCATTCCGCCAGCTTCTCTTTCAGCTGCTTACAAGTTTGACGCTTCTCTTTTTCATTTTGCATACGACTTTGCGCCTCATGCAAATTGCTATACTCCGTGCTACCGATAACAGTTTCTAGTTTATGCTCAAAGTGCGAAATCATTTCATACAATGAAGATTTCCGCTCGCCTTGTTTATCTAGCTCACGATATAATTGCTGCATTTTTTCAATACGCTCAAACGCTGGCAATATGTGTGCATACGTATAAAATTCAGGGAACATATAGCGCGTTTTATACGCACCTACTTGTTCTCCTATTTGGAAAGTTTCTCTCTCCCATTCTTCATAAGATGAAACGACTTTATCATAAGCACGTTCCATTTGCTGCAACTTATACGACTCACGCTCAAATAGCTTACGAATCTCTTCATCTTTTTCTAACTGATAACGAACAGACATCGCTTCTTCACTTTGTCGTCCGCCAGCACTTTGCTGAAGAGTAAGAAGCTCTTCTTGTAATCCACCCGAAGGATCTTTATATAAAACGAGTGCTAAAACAATCCCTACAAACACAATCACACTAATAAATAACAGCACGCGGTTATCTATAAATAGACTCGTGAATAAAACAAGCGTGTTAATAAGAAGTAACAGAAGACAAATTCTTTGCCACTGTTTTTTCTTTTGCATAGCCGTCCCTGCTTTTTCCTCATACTTGCGCTTCATTCTCTCTGCGCCCATTCCTAAAAATGCCGCATCCTGAAATGATTTTTCTTTCTCAACTAACGTATTTTTTTCTTCATCAGCTAACATTTGCTGGCTGATTTGTCTTATATTTTCTTCTTGCTCTTCTAATTGCTCCTGAGCCGTTTTAAAACGTTCATCTAGTTGTGCTTTTTGCGATTCTAATTCACGCGCCTTTTGCACAGTTTGCATAATTAATTCTTTCGTCGCTAAACTTATATCAAACGAAAGAACAGTCTCTTGTTCAAAAGTAGCGCCAATTTGTTTCTGTAGTTCTGCGATTTCTTCTTTTATATTCGCAATACTTCCCGTCATATCACGCATTTCTTGGCGTGCATTTTCATAAGACATATGCTGCATACGAAGTTCTTCTACGTAACTTTCTTTTTGTAAAAATGCTTCATCTATTTCTGTGGAATCAATTTCTGATTGCACTGTTTCTATCTTTTTTTGAAGTGAATCTACTTGTACTTGGAGCGGTTCTATCTTTGCCTTTACCGCCTCATAGCGCGCCATTCCGTTTACAGGAAACTGCCCGTTCTCGTTTTCTAACACTTTCTCGTGCGTACTCTTTTCAATAACAAGAGGCTCAAGCGCCACTAATATTTCATAGTCTTGCTTTCGTCTTTCGGCTGACTCTTTTTCCGCACGAACAGAAGCAAGTTTCTCTTCACTTTCTTTTAACTGCTCGACTTGTTTTTCATACGTGCCAATTTTCCCTTGCCATTCTTTCATCTTTTCCTCAATTTTCTTCATCTCTTGCAGTGACACGTTAATTTCAGGATTACGACCACTCGGCTTAAAGCGCTGATTCATTTCTTTTTCTAATTTTTTATCTAACTGCAATAACGCATCACTTCCGACTGCGCTGGCCGAAAATAAATAATTGCCGATATCCGCTTCGCCGAGCTGATGAATATTTTGAAGACCATGCATATCAAATGAAAAAACAGAATCAAATAAGCTTTCATTCACACCGCTTAATATATCGTTTAAAATATCTTCGCCGCCAGTTTTCCCGCCTTCAAAATAAACGGTCACCGCGCCTACTGCCGTCTTTGGCAATCGTTCAATTTTCAAACGGCCGTACTTCTCTGTTTGAACAGTCATCGCTCCGCCGTACTTCCCGCCTTCTTTCGGCTCATAACGGCGCTGTCCTCTCGTCGGAAAACCGAATAAAATACTTTTCATAAACGAGCGAATTGTCGATTTCCCCGCTTCATTTTCACCGTACAGTACCGTCAGCATTGACAGATCCATTTCCACATTTTCTAGTTTTCCATAGCCATAAATATGGAGTTTTTCAATTCTCATTTTTTATCCCTCTCTTGCTGGAATAATTGCTCTAAAATAATATTTTCCGCTTCCTTTTGAATCTCTTTCTTCTCTTCTTCCGTAAAAGCTTCAATGCTATTACGCGCTACAGGAGATGTCCAAATGGTGCGCAACACTCCGTCCATATTTGTGAAAGCTTCTAACTCTTTCAGCACACTACCGACGAAATGATTTTCTTCTTTCAAACGTTCAATTTCCGCAAAAGAAACCGTCTCGTTTTTCCACTTCATCGCATATACAAAGTCTTTTCGCTCTTCTCCCGCTGCTAAAATATGAAAAATCTCTTCCACGCGCTTGTCTTCACGCAAATAAGGAGCAAGTGGTCCCTGTCCTGTAAATATGACAGTTAAAAGCGTACCTTCCTCTTCTCTTCTGCATTCATTCATCGCACTTGACGCGCTCGTCATAAGATCATCAACAGTTTCAAGTCCATCAATATTCACTTCTATCTCATCCCACACAACATCCGCCGTATGGAAAAATGAACACTGCGATCCTTGTTTCGTGAGTTCAATAAGGTACGCACCCTTCTCGCCCGTCTCCTTACGATGACGCCCTTGTATATTACCTGGATAAATAATGCATGGCTCTTCTGATAAAATTTCACGTTTATGTATATGGCCAAGAGCCCAATAATCAAACTGCTTTTCCTTCAGCTCACGAATTTGAAACGGTGCATAGCGATTATGCTCTGCATCCCCTTCCACACTTCCGTGAAGCATTCCAATATGAAAAGGCGCATCACTCATTTTCGTATACTGCGCTGTCATATTATCCGTTACCGCTTGCTGCAAATAACTAAACCCGTAAATAGAAGCTACAAGCTCACCATTTTTATAAAATGACTTCTCTTCCACATAAGGCTCCGTAAACACGTGAACATTTTCCGGAAACTCAATCGCTGCCCAGCTTCCCCCTAAATGATCGTGGTTACCATGAATAATAAAAACGGGAATATCGTACTGCGAAAGTCTCTTCATTTGCTCACGCACAAACACTTGCGCCCTCAAACTTCTCGTCTCCGCATCATACAAATCCCCGGCTAGTAATACGAAATCAACGCGCTCTTGAATCGCTTTATCAACAATACGCTCGAACGATTCAAACGTACTCTGCTTCATTCTCTCCCAAACAGACTGTGGTACATTCATCTCCATCCCTTTAAACGGACTATCCAAATGCAAATCAGCCGCATGTATAAACTTCACTTGTTTCACAAATAACGATCCTTTCTATAGTTCAAAAGTTTCATCTTATCCGCATGAACACAAACAATAAATGCTCAATTGGCGAAAACTAGTAATAAGCAGGAAATAAAAAATCCCCCACTGATTAAAGTTTCACTTTACCCCGTATTAACGGGCAGTAGGCAAAGAAGCCAATCTGAAAGTAAACTGCCCATAAATACCCGATTGGTGAAGGCTAATAACTAGTGGGGATGAAAAGACTCCCCACTAGTTAAAGTTTCACTTTATTGTAACACGCAATGTCATATATTTCTTTGCATATTCTAGTGATTTATGCCAAAATAGTTATAAGATTCTGATTTTTATTATTGGAGGGAATTTTCATGGGAGTATACGTTCTAACAGTCTTTGAAAAAGATGGTTCAAAAGCATTAGACGAATCATTCGAGGCAGCAACTGAAAAAGAAGCGAAAGCAAAAGGTGAATCTATTTTACAAGAAAAAGGATTGTATGAAAAAACACATCGCTGCACATCTTCTGCAGGTAAGCTCGTTTTATTCCAGCGCTAAAAAAAAGAAGCGTCATCCGCTTCTTTTTCACTCTACTATATCTTCGTCACACCACGTAAACACCACATCTAGAATGCGATTACCGATACGTACGCGTTTATTCCATTTACCTGTTTGGATCTGATGTTGCAATTCCGCTTTCATCTTTTCCGTCCAGTCGTGAATCGTGTCACTACGGTCGTACGGATATACGCCCGGAAACTCTTCCTGCAGAAGATGCAAGCTCTCTGCATCAAAATGAAAATGGAAGAAGTAGTTTGCTGTAAGCGATGGTTCTTGCAATCGTAAAAAATGATCATCAACTTGCTTTCTATTTCTATAGAAAGTAAAGATATTCACTTTACCGCTCGTAATTTGGTCAATTTGAATTTCGTGCTTCTCTATAATCACGTCTTGCCCACCTCGTTATATACTACCCTTAGTATATATGTCTTTTGCAACAAAGTTAACCATTTTCGCGCGAAATTCATTTCCTTCATTATATTACCCGTACCTCCAAGTACAATCAGGACAAATAAACAAAGTTGAAGGGGAGCGATCACATGTATTTCGGAAGCAAAGGTTGGTATGTAAAAGAACTTAAAAAATTAGGGATTCGTACTTACGAAGGTAAAAAACTAGAATCTTATCGTACACATATTTTATCTAGTTTACTTGAGAGAATGAAGAAAGCTTCGGCTTAATAGATGTAGGAAGCGACTACGGTTGCTTCCTTTTTATTTACTAAATAAAAAGGAAATCATCATCCCTTAACTTTACCGTTATACTTCCTTGATAGAAACCGCCCATTATCAACTGAATTTCTAGTACCAAATACTCTTCCAGATAATCATTTGTATATATTTTAAATTCTCCATACTTATTAACTCGTCCGCTTCCAACATACATATCACTACTTGTTATGACAATTGTTGAATGGGATTCTGCACGGCCCAATATACGATTATTACTATAGTCCAAAGCATCCACATTTATTTTTTGATGAATATTATTAACTGAATCTCTACATTTATTTTCACACAAATTAACATTGCTTTCTTCAGCCCTCGATAGCGCTCGATTCCTACTAGTCTTTTCTGAAGAGAAAGCAACATTCCCCAGCCAACTAAACCTATCAAATGTAGTAATAGGTAGAAACATCTACGTTAACTCCCCCATTCTTCCAATACTTCCATCTCATTTTTTATCAACTACGGTCTTTTAATGAACTTACAGCAATACGTTTTATGTTGGGGTAAAAGAAAATAGCTTTGGTTTTCCATTCAATTTCGCACTGTTAATTTGTACAGAACACATAGAATACTGTTTTTCACCCCAGATGTAATGACAACACCACATAAAAGAAACCACGATCCATTAAATGTAAATCCACCTTCAAATATATTAATAATAATTATGTTGCCAATTATTAAGAGAATCCATGAAATGGAATACTGTTTTCCATTTGTAATATATAAAATTTCATCCTCATAACAGACTGTAATTCCCCCACCTTGCCAAACACCAATAGCGAAAGAAATAAGCGTAACTGCCAGTAACTCTGCTTGTAAATCCCTAGTCATTTGTTGCGGCGCCGTATAAGTAATAATCCCTATCATCATGAGAAAAGTTATAATATCTATCCAGTTTAATTTTCTTTGTTTGCTTTGCAGCCAAATAAAGAAAATTAATACAGAAATTAAAAGCAAAGTTTCCATTTAATTATTCTTCTTCCTTTCCTACATTAGAAACGTCTATAATTGTAATGCAATTAAATTGTTCTTAAATCTCTCATACTTTCTGAAGCATAACATGAGAAAGAAATAAAAAAATCGTACAAAAGGGCAAGCCTATAATGTACGATTGGGCATATATAATGTTTTAAAAATGAATTAACTTCCTTTCAATAGATACAGCTACTGCTTCTGACCGTGAATTAACACCTAATTTATTGTATATATTTGTTAAATATGCTTTTACCGTTCGCTCAGCTATTCCCATATCAAATGCAATTTCTTTATTCTTATATCCGCGCGCAATAGCTTTCAGCACAAACAATTCTTTAACCGTTAAGTTATTTTCTGCAACCTTATCAGCATGTACTTCTTTCCTTTTATACTTCACTATCTTTTCCATAATATTTGGTTGTAGTAAAATCTCACCTCGAATAGCCGCTTCCAATGTTCGAAACAAATTCTCTCGATCCGTATCTTTTAGCAAATATCCTTTTGCCCCTAACTCAATTCCCTTTAACATTAATTCATCTTCGTTATAAGTAGTTAATATAATAATCGGCGTATGGTTTTGTTTTTCATTCAAAGCCTCAATTGTTTCTAAACCACTCATTTTAGGCATATTCAAATCCATTAAAATGACATCAGGTTTCTTCTTTTCTATGAAAGAAAGGGCTTCTTCTCCGTTTGCAGCCTCACCTATAATTTGAAATGAATCACTCGTTTCTATTATTAATTTCAGACCTTCTCTTACAACGAAATGATCATCTACAATTAATACGTTATGTTTCATGGCTATCTCCTTCTTTATTTATAGGCACTTGAATATACACTTTCGTACCTTTCATCTTTTCACTCAATATATGTATTTCTCCCTTAATCAATCGAACACGCTCATTTAGACCAATTAAACCATAATGTCCAGGATTCTTACCGATATATCTAGTGTCAAAACCAATTCCATTATCTTCAACTTCAATAGTAAGTTTTTCAAGATCATCGATATATTCAACATTTAAATTTACATCTGCTGCCTGCGAATGTTTTGCGATATTCGTTAAACATTCACTAATTACATATAAGCAGTGCTCTTTTACTACGCTTGAAATATACGGTGGACTTTGGATAGTAAATCTCACATGTATAGACGTAGCTTCAGAAAAACGTTGAATCTCTTCTTTTACTGCTCCATTAAATGAATTAGTAGTATGACGCAAATCATCAATAACCGACCTTGCATCATGTAAAGTTTGTCTCGCTCTTATCATAGTTTGTTTCATAATCTCTTGAGATCGTCCTGTATTCCCTTTTTGCATATGGGCATCTATCGCTTCCAATTGCATAATTAAGCTTGCTAAACCTTGCGCTAACGTATCATGTAAATCTCTTGCCATACGCTGCCTTTCATTAGCTAATGTCAATTCTTCCACTCTCATATATGCAGACTCTAACTCTTGAATATAGCTCTGTATACGATTACGTGCATCAAATTGCTGCTTATTAATATAAGAAAAAGGAATAATAATTGCTAACACTAAAAGAAACATAGAGATAAGAATAGCTAATTTATTCACACCATAATTGATACTAATTGCAGCACAAAATATTGCATACATAAGAGTAAAAACTGCCATTACTTTAAATATATTGTTATAAACATATAAACTTTGGGCGATTAAAATAGGAGTTAATCCAACAAAAATCGCTATCGAAGCATTTGTTGCAATAAACGCAGCCAAAAACACAATGAAAAGTTGTACAAAAAAGAAGTACAACAATTGCCTATTTTTTAATGAACTCGCATACCAATGAAAAATAGTATGAATAACAATGACTATTGTAAAGAAAAAACTATCCATAGAGAAAATATTATTACGAAATTCTAAAAGCATTGAAGCTATATATACGAGTGTAACCCATAAAATAATAAACCTTCTTGGAATAAATACCACTTCCAATACATTTGTATCCAAATCTATATTTAAACTTATTTTTTTCATATCTGACCTCCACTATTACATTATACAAGATGCAACTTACATTTTGATAAAGTGAAGGCTTTTACATACAGCCCGACTCCCACAAATAGCGGGATAAGTCACTTATTCCTCTTCATCCTCATTACCAAATACAAATATGAAATATTGTATATCGAAATGCATTGATGTTTATGTAAGATTATTATTCAGCAATCCATACAATGCTACATAATTAATGTATATTTTAAAAGTTTGCACAATCAAAATCTCCTCAAAGTATAAACGCCGACTTTCTGTTCCCTTTTATTTAGTGCTAATGAAATAATCATTTAAACCAAAAATGCTATAATTAACCCAATCAAACTAAGGGGGAACATTTATCTTGCACGGAAAACACATTCAATTTCATGAGTTTGGCAATCCAAAAGATGTGTTACAGGTTGAATATAAAAATATAGAACCATTAAAAGATAATGAAGTTTTAGTTCGTATGTTAGTTAGACCGATTAATCCATCTGACTTAATTCCCGTAACAGGAGCGTATGCACATAGAATCCCTTTACCTAACATTCCTGGTTATGAAGGTGTTGGTATTGTAGAAGATGTTGGCGCGGGCGTTACTAGAGACCTTATCGGTAAACGGGTTTTACCGTTACGCGGAGAAGGTACTTGGCAAGAATATGTGAAGACGTCAGCTGACTTTGTAGTGCCTATTCCTGATTCCATCGATGATTTTACAGCGGCGCAAATGTATATTAATCCCCTTACGGCGTGGGTCACATGCACAGAAACGCTAAACTTAAAACAGAATGACGTTTTATTAGTAAATGCTTGTGGATCCGCTATTGGTCATCTTTTTGCTCAGTTATCACAAATTTTAAACTTCCGATTAATTGCAGTTACGAGAAATAGTAAACATACAGAGGAATTACTTCAGCTTGGTGCCGAATATGTAATAGATACTTCCACTGCCCCGCTTTATGAAACAGTTATGGAGTTAACAAACGGGCTTGGTGCAGATGCTGCGATTGATTCTATCGGGGGACCGGATGGAAATGAATTAGCTTTCTCCTTACGTCCAAATGGGTGCTTTTTAACTATCGGCCTTCTATCAGGTATACAAGTAAACTGGTCAGAGATTATCACGAAAGCAAAAGTGCACGCGAATATATTTCATTTACGACATTGGAGTAATGAAGTGTCACCATATAAATGGCAAGAAACGTTTCATCACTTAATTCGTTTAGTGGAAAATAAGCAATTATATTTTATGACGGTACATTCTACGTATGACTTAGCGGATGTGAAAAGTGCGGTTGATGTCGTACAGTCTGCTGAGAAAACGAAAGGGAAAGTGTTTTTGACGAGTTATTAAATGCAATTGAAGGATCTATTTTGATTGATTTTTTCAAAATAGATTTTTTATGTCTTATAAACCCGATTTTAGTATCCCGCTTCAACTACCTAAAAAATAACATTGTCAACAGAACTTAAATTGGTTATCATAAAAGCGAATATAACAGGAGATGAGCAGATGAATATAAACGAAAAGAAATCTTTTTCAAAAGTTTCACGGCGGAAATTAGTCGATGAAGTGTTGGAACGTCTACAAGAAAAAATCTTTTCTGGCGAGTATGAAGTTGGCGATCGCCTCCCTACAGAGCCGCAATTAATGGAAGAGTTAGGAGTAGGACGTTCAACGCTGCGAGAAAGCATAAAGATATTAGTACATGCCGGCATATTAGAAGTTCGACAAGGACAAGGTACTCGTATTGTCTCACTAAATACAACGCAAGATTCATTTGAAAAACGACTGCAAGCAGCTAATATTAATCATGTGTATGAAGCAAGAAATATGTTAGATAAAGAAGTAGCTATGTTAGCGGCACAGCGCCGAAGTGAAGAGGATCTTTTATACTTAAAAGGGCATTTGAATAAAAGAAAACATGCCCTTCAAGAAGGAAATTATGTAGCATACATAGATGCAGACATTCAGTTTCATCTAGCAATTGCAAAGGCGAGCAAAAACGAAGTTCTACTTGATTTGTATCAATCTTTCGTACCTGCCCTTCGCCACATTTTAAGCCAATTAATATTAAATACAGTGAACTATGAAGATAACTCTGAAATTCATGAAAAATTATTCCAAGCTATTTTAAAACAAAATGCCGAAGAGGCACGAACATACGTCGTTCAAAATTTGGAGCTGAAATAAGCTCCTTATATATTACACTTAAACATCAGATGATATACTCAATAACATCTGATGTTTATGAGAGGAGAAAATCAAATTGAAACATCAAGGACGAACTTATTTGTATATACTAGCACTATTTTTTGTTTCCATTAATTTACGTATCGGAATTACATCTGTTTCACCTGTATTAGAAACAATCCGACAAGACTTAAATATAAGCAATTTTTCCGTTAGCTTTTTAACAGCTATTCCTGTTTTTTGTATGGGGACATTCGCCTTACTGACTGGGAAGGTAATTAGGAAATACGGGGCAGAAAAATCAATTATGGCTTGTCTTATTTTAATTGGCTTGGCAACATGCATGAGAGCTTTTACCTTTTCCATTTCCACATTATTCGCGAGCTCTTTATTTATCGGCATTGGAATTGCACTTGCAGGTCCGTTACTATCAGGTTTTATTAAAGAAAAATTCCCTACGAAAATCGGCTTAATGATTGGCATATATTCAGTAGGTATGGGAACTGGTGCTTCTTTAAGTGCAGGGTTAACGATTCCTTTACAACATGTATTAAAAGACGATTGGAATATGGCACTCGCTTTTTGGGGTGTACTTACTATTATCGCTATTATATTTTGGTATCCGGTTATGAAACGAAAAAAGAATACGAGTACACAAGATAAAAAGAATAATAGTTTACCTTTAAGAAATAAAAAAGCATGGTTGTTCACAATCTTTTTCGGACTACAATCAGGAATCTTTTACTCCATTACGACTTGGCTTGCGCCCGCAAATCAAAATATGGGTGTCAGTAGCGAACAAGCTGGTACTCTCATAACTGTTTTTACAGTTGTTCAAATGATATGCAGCTTTTTAATTCCAACATTAGCGGATATTTATAAAAACCGAGCACTTTGGTTATTAGGGAGTATATGCTTCGTACTCGTAGGTCTATCGCTTATGATTTACCCACTAACTACACCATGGATTCCTTCTATTTTACTAGGTATCGGACTCGGCGGCGTATTCCCACTCGCTCTCATGCTACCGCTATATGAAACAAAAACTTCAGAAGATGCGAGTGCATGGACCGCTATGATGCAGTCAGGAGGATATATTATGGGCGGATTCATTCCTGTCCTAGTAGGAATCGCTCGTGACTATTTTGATGGTTATACGCAAATTTTTATTATAATGGCACTTTTAAACTTAATTTTGTTCATTTTAACTTTAGTCATGAACAAAAAGAAAGTAGAAGCAAAAGATCTTATAGCTTAAATAAAAAGAATGAGCTTTTTCCTAAAGGATCAAGCTCATTCTTTTTACTTCTACTACTTGAAAACAAAAAAATCCCCTTAAAGCATACGCTTCAAGGGGTGAGCCTGTTTTTTATTTAATTATATACGTACAGCTGTACCACTTACAGCAACCATTAACATTCCATCGCGAACAACTTCATAATCTACGTCAATACCAACGATAGCGTTCGCACCTTTTTGTTTTGCAAGTTCTTTCATTTCATCCATCGCGATATCACGAGCTTCTTTTAGCTTGCTTTCATAAGAACCAGCACGGCCACCGACAACATCACGAACGGAAGCGAATAAATCACGAACAATATTTGCACCCATAATAGCTTCACCATTTACAATATCAATATACTCAATAATTTCTTTACCTTGGATTCCAGACGTTGTTGTTACAATCATGACTGACACTCTCCTAATAACTTATAGTTTTTTGATTAGCTTTCTTATGTCTTTATTATGACATGAAAAAAGTAACGAATCTATTCAATTACCTTACATGAATGTGACAGTTTTGTAAGAATGAAGCGCTTTAATATCGGGATACACAAATGATTCTCTATTTTCTTTCCAGTCCTTTTCTACTTCTTTAAAGGTTGGTCGCCCTAATTCTTCATTGTTTTCATGTTTACTAAACCATTTCTTCACATACTTCTCTCCATTTTTATTTTGAACCGTACAAAGGAAACTATTACTACTATCCTTTAATATTTTTACAATCACGAAAAGACACCTCTTCCCTTTTCAATAAAGTGAAACTTTAATCAGTGGGGGTTTTGTTCATCCCCCACTGATTATTAGTTGAACCAATCGGGCTTTTACGGGCAGCCCGACCCCCACCTAACTTCTTTGCTTTCGCTGAATTTTGAGGTGGGGGTCTTACTGCCCACAAATAGCGGGATAACAGAATAGAACTTGATCTTTTACTATAAGCCCTTCCTCTCTTATATTCATACGACTCCTCGGCCGCGCCAAAGTTGTAAGATCAAAAAATGATATATGAAGTACATACTATTTAAAGTAATCAGAGTTATAAGCATTATGTTTATCAAATATTTTATAGATTTCTAACTTATCATCTAATTTTGCATCTACTAAAATTAATATATTTCCATCGTAAATGTATTCTTCATATTTCTTAGCATGTTCTTCGGGAATTCCTAATCCGATAAATGCTCCTATTAAACTTCCAGCTCCTCCGCCAATACCGGCTCCTCCAATAGCTGCTGCGATAGGTCCCGCTGCTACGATTGGACCCATTCCAGAAACAGCAAGTATACCAAGACCTGTTAATAAACCACCGAGTCCGCCTGCTACTCCTCCTGCCACAAACCCTGTCGCTGAAAAGATATCCGCTTTATGTGCCGTTTCACTATTCACTTTTTCACCCGATTTTTCTTCCAGATGTTCAATTTCCTTTTGATCCTTCGCAATAGCTGAAATGTTACCCGCCGAGTATCCTTTATCTTTTAATTCATTAATAACGAATGCCGCATCATCAATTGTTCTAAAAATACCTACTATTTTTCTATCTACATCCATAACTATTAACCTCCTAAAGTTTTATATAATGTATCTTTATCTTTCTTCATTTCTGTATACACTAACCTTCTTATTAACATAACCATTTACGAAAAAAGCGAATAGTAAAAGCATTACAAGCGAACTACTTAACAAGTAAATTAAATCAAATGTAATATCAACCATCATTTCATTCATGTATACCAGACTCCTTTTTATTTAAAGTAAAATTATATTTTGATAGACTAATCTACTAAACATAGAAATCTTACAATTCATCTTCAGTCAATCTCTTTGTAGTATATGTATACCCTTCGTAACCCTTTCTAAACCTAAAAAACTATAATTATATTTTTTCTTATTTATATGTTTAACATTTTTTAAAACGGGTATGTTTATATTGTTATGCTTACTATACAGAAAGGAATATTTCGATGAATGCAATCCAATCTACTACTATTCTTTATAATGAAACACCTACAATAACGCAGATTCATCATTTTTATGCTTTAATGACAACATTTCAAACTAATCTATTTATAAGTAAACACGGAACACTTACTTCTATTAAAAGCTTAAGCACATTAATATCCTTTTTCCTTACTGTAAAAAAGAGAGAGCTTGTATTATTTATCTTTGAAGGAATAGATGCAAAAAAAGCTTTAAGCACACTCTTTCCTTCTTAAAAGTTTTATTATCCCCCGATTCCCTCGATTGTTACTTTTCATATATGTTTTTATATTTCAAAATGATTTCCTCTATTCAAAACGAGACCCCCTAATACAATAGGGGGATTTCTAGTTTGGCCTTATGAAAACTGATATAATATATATTACGTTTTTCATTCTTTACAATAGAAAACTTTTAATAATCTTGAAGGTAGGAATTTTTAATGAAATCGAAAGCAAAATTTAGTATTCGCTACAAAATTATGGCTGGTTATTTAGTTATGATTTTGTTCTTACTTATTTCTTTCATTATGTTAAACAATGAGATTTCCAATTTACAAAAATCTCGTAATTTTATTATTGATCACGATTTTAAAGTTCTTAATTTAACGAATCAAGTGGAGAAAGAATTGCTAACAATTGAAAATAAAGCGAAAGGATTTATTACTTCTAATAACGCAAATTACGTGCAATCCCTTAACACTGCGGAAAAGGATTACGAAAAACATTATCAAGATCTTTTGGCTCTATTAGAGGATAACCCCTCTCAGCAAGAAAAATTAAAACAGATTAACGAAAATATTAATAGTTGGATTAATAAAGAGATTCATCCATTAATTACAAATCATAATAGTAATAACATACAAGCAATCGACACGACTCAAATTCAGTCATTACAATCGCAGCTAACTAACTTCCGTGGTGTAGAGGAGCAACTAACGAAAAAAAGAGCTGCACAATTAGATACTGAAAATAATAAATTAGAGATTTGGTTATACAGTTTATTGTTCTTACTTTCTTGTATTTCTATTATCATTTCACTCTATATTTCGAATTCCATTACAAAAACGATTAAAAACGTAATTCAAGCTATTAAATCCATTTCTTCTAAAGAAAAAATTACTGAAAGAATTCATGTAAACACGCGGGATGAAATAAAAGAGCTTGCTCATACAACGAACCACCTACTAGACGAAATATCTAAAAGAGAGTGGTTACAAACCGAGCTTGCAGAATTAATTTTAATGTATCAAGGTGTACCTTCTATTGAGATGTTAGGTAAAAAAATTCTTAGTGGAATTATACAAAAAACGCAAACCTCTTGCGGTGCATTCTATGTACGTGAAGAAGTTGAAGAAACTGTCTACTATGTGAAGAAAGCTTCTTTCGCCGATCAAGGTTCTGATATTGGAAAACAATCCATTAAAATGGGTGAAGGTTTAATTGGGCAATGTGCTTTAGAAAAACAAAGCTTTATTCTTCGAGAAATACCAGAAGAATTTCGTTATGTCACTAGCGGTTTATTAGAAATACGCCCTCAAAACCTACTAGTCATCCCTATCTTATTTGAAGATGAAGTGATCGCAGTAATGGAGTTAGTAAGTGTAACTGAGATTTCAGACTTACATCAAGATTTAATTCAACAAACCGTTGATAACCTAGGTCTAACAATCCATAGTATTATGGGACGTATGCGAATTCAAACGCTTTTACATGAATCACAAGCAATGACGGAGGAGTTACAAGTTCAATCAGAAGAATTGCAAACGCAAGCTGAAGAACTACAAATGCAAGCCGAAGAATTACGAACAACGAATGAACAACTAGAGTCTAGAACTGAAGAGGCTGAACAAAAGACAACTGATTTAGAAATTACTAAATCAGAATTAGAAGAAAAAGCAAGCGAAATATTACGTAGTTCAAAATACAAATCAGAATTCCTAGCAAATATGTCCCATGAATTACGAACACCGTTAAATAGTATTTTACTATTATCTGAAATGTTAAGAGAAAATCATGATAACCATTTATCCGATGATGAAATTGAATTAGCAACCGTCATTCATTCATCAGGAAAAGATTTACTTACTCTAATTAATGACATACTAGATTTATCTAAAGTAGAAGCCGGAAAACTAGACGTCATTTTTGAAGCAACGAACATAAGTGACATGGCAGCAAATATGCAGCAACACTTTTTACATATTGCTGCACAAAAAAATGTCGAACTTACTATTGCAGACAGTGATATTATTCCTGATTTATTTTATACAGATGCAAAACGGATTGAACAAATTATTAAAAACTTATTATCCAATGCATTTAAATTCACGGAAAAAGGATCCGTCTCTTTACATTTCGATTCGATAGAAACAACCAATTTGAGTCATGATATGCAGTCTATAAGTAAAGATTGGATGACAATTTCAGTAAAAGATACTGGTATTGGTATCGCTACAGAACAGCATCAACTCATTTTCGAAGCCTTTCAACAGGCAGATGGCGCAACGATTCGGAAATATGGTGGTACAGGCTTAGGATTATCTATCTGTAAAGAGTTTGCTAGATTATTAGGCGGTTGGATTACGTTAGAGAGTAATTTAGGAGAAGGCAGTACTTTCACAGTATATATTCCTAACCTTCCAAATGGGCTAAATGATATACAGTTATCCAATTTAGAAGTCGCAGCAACGATAGAAGATGTTATTCCTGCTGAAGTTATTGAGGAAACTATAGTTACTCCAGAAACAAATAACGTCTTCCAAGAGAAAACTATTTTAATTGTCGATGATGATCATCGAAATATATTTGCATTACAAAATGCATTAGAAAAACAACATGCCAACATTATTACTGCACAAAACGGCATAGAGTGTTTAGAAATACTAAAAAGCAATACAAATATTGACCTTATCTTAATGGATATTATGATGCCAAATATGGACGGTTATGAAACGATGGAACATATCCGAATGAATTTAGGGTTACATGAAATACCTATTATCGCATTAACTGCTAAAGCAATGCCAAATGATAAAGAAAAATGTTTATCTGCTGGCGCTTCAGATTATATAAGTAAACCATTAAATTTACATCAACTCTATTCGGTAATGAGTGTATGGTTAATAAAATAAGTGAGGTTTAGTTTAAGTGGAAAATAAGTATTATAATTTTGATCCATCCGTAGATATGGATAAGCGTACGAACTTAGAAATTGAATTACTATTGGAAGCGGTATTTAAACTGTCAGGATTTGATTTTCGCCAATATGCTCGCACATCTATTTATAGAAGAATTTGTAATAGAATGCAGCTCTCTAATATCCCTACCATTTCAAAATTAATTGAAAAAGTAATTCATGAGGAAGGGTTTTTAGAACAGTTATTAAATGATTTCTCCATTAATGTAACTGAAATGTTCCGTAACCCTACTTTTTTTAAAGCGTTAAGAGAGCATGTTATTCCTGAATTAAAAAAGTATCCTGAAATTAGAATTTGGCATGCTGGATGCGCAACTGGTGAAGAAGTGTTATCAATGTCCATCTTACTTCACGAAGAAGGATTAAGTGAAAAAGCTGTTATTTACGCAACAGATATGAATACAAATGTGTTAGAAAAAGCAAAACAAGGCATCCTTCCGTTAAATAAAATGCAAACTTATACGAAAAACTATTTACAAGCTGGTGGTACACAAGCATTTTCTAACTATTATTCAACAGATAATCGTTTTGCTTATTTTAATCCATCCCTTTTACAAAACATTATTTTTGCACAGCATAATTTAGTAACCGATCAATCTTTTAACGAATTTCATATTATACTTTGCCGTAACGTTTTAATTTACTTTACGAGTAAACTTCAAAACCAAGTACAGCAACTATTTTATGAAAGTTTAGGACACAATGGGTTCCTATGTTTAGGAAATAAAGAAACTCTTCGTTTTTCAGATATAATGCCGCATTATATCCAATTTAATCCTAACGAACAAATCTATCAAAAAATACAATAAAAAGCGTATGAAATCATATCATCTGATTGTGTTTTCTTCTGTTCTTCCTTATAAAACCCTTCTATCTCTCCTTCTAAATCTCCCCATTTTCTTTCTGTAAAAGTACGCAACTTCTCTTCAGACTCAAATTCATCATTTGCAATTGATTCAAGAACACCATCTGTAAACAATAATATTTGAGCGTTTTTCTCAAAAGGTATGACTGTCTTCTCGACTTTTATTTCATCAAAAAATCCTACCGCACAACTCCCACGATCTAGTTCAATTATATTCTCTTCATCAACTAAAACGTATCCCGAAGGATGTCCTGCATTTACATATTCAATTGTTCTATTTTCTGTATTAACTACTAAGTATATTGCTGTAAAATAATATGGAATATTGTCATTCTCATTATGTAAAAGAGTCATATATTTATTTAAGTCTTTAATGACGAGTTCTGGATCGATTAAACATTTAATCGTTTCACGTAATACAGACGAAATAAACATACAAACTAATGAAGCAGATACACCATGTCCCATCACATCTAATAATATAATACCGTAGCGGTTTTCATCGATTTTATACCAATAATACATATCTCCAGCTAGTTTGAATGAAGGTAAGTAACTTGCTTCAATTTTTATATGATCTTCTCTTAATGGGCTACTTAATAAGTTTCTTTGTACTTGTGTAGCTAAATCTAATTCATTACGAAGATTTTCCTCTTGTTCTTTATGCCAATTTAATTCCGATTTCAAGCGTAATGCCACACGCATACGGGCTAACAATTCAACTTTATTTATAGGTTTCGTAATATAATCCATTGCACCTATATCAAGCGCTTCAGCTAATTTATTCGCATCTTCTAAAGCTGTTACAAAAATAATAGGAATATCTTTAAACTTCTCCTCGTTTTGTAATCGCCTACAAACTTCAAGTCCATCAATCTCAGGCATCATGATATCTAATAGTATTAAATCAATTTCATTATGCCTGGAAGAATCTTTTCCAAAATGGATGTATTCGAAAAGCTCTTGTGCAGAATTAAGCGATACAAGATCCTGATATCCGGCTTGTTTTAAAATTTTTTCAATTACAAAGATGTTAACCGGATTATCATCGACAATTAAAATGGACACAAGTTATTTCCCCTTTTCTTATTTAAAATGTAAATCTATTATCATTTTCTATTTTTCTAGTATTACATACTCAGTTATAAAATAAAAATTTCCTACTCATACGTATCTATACAGCAAAAGAACAAACCCCCTAGAAATGAGAGTTTGTTCTTTCACTCTATAAATTTCCACTATTAATTTAACACCATCGCTTTGTCATTTAAAAGACGATCTAATTCTTCCATATGATTTGTTTCATCTGCAATCATATCTTCTAACTTTACAACTAACTCTGTCATATTTAATTTCGCTGCCTGTTCTTTTCTCGTTTCATAACGCTTAATTGTTTCATATTCTGATTGTCTAGCGTATTCTAACATTTCTCTAACATCTTTTACTTGTTTCACTGGTAAAGGGATCGTAGTAGGTGTACCACCTAGCGTCTTAATTTTCTCCGCTAAATATAGGGCATGTCCTTGTTCATCACTAATTTCAGATTCAAAGAAAGGTTTTAACACTTGTCTATATATACCAGAAACTGTAGCTGCATTATGGTTGTACATAATAATTGCCGAGTATTCTCCTGCTAAATCTTCATTCAATCCTTCGATTAGTTCTTTCACATCGTGTGACATTTTTATATCTCCTCCTATACTTAATAACTACCCCCTTTTCTCATGTTTTAAACATAATTATTTAAAATTTTTATGTATCTAAAAACGCTGCTTGCTTCAATTTACTTATCGCTTGTCTTTTAATACGAGAAACGTGCATTTGTGAAATACCTAACCGCTCTCCTGTATCCTTTTGATTTAAATTTTCTCCAAATATATAATGAATAACACTCTTTTCCGTATCATTTAATACGTTAAAAATATCATCTAAAACGAGACGTCTTTCTGTCTGTTCATATCCTTGCTCTACTTCACCTACAGATTCAATTCTCGCTACCGAACTTCCATCAGATGAATTTTCAACTACATCATCTAAGGAAGATACTTGATAATTATTTTTAGCATCCATAATTTCTAGAACTTCCTCTTCGGATAGTCCTAAATGATTCGCAATCTCTATAATCTTCGGTGAACGTTGTAGGTGATCTGTTAGCTCCTCTATCGCAAGTTTAATTTTCCCGCCTAAATCTTTAATTCGCCTTGGAACATGAACGCCCCAAGTTTTATCACGTAAATACTTCTTTATTTCCCCTACTATCGTAGGTATTGCAAACGGTTCAAAAGCATTCCCTATCGAATAATCATACCTTCTTATTGCGCCTAAGAGCCCTAACATCCCTACTTGTATAATATCCTCATGCATTGGCCCACCTTTTGAATAGCGATATGCAATGGAATATACGAGATTTTTATAGTGATTAACCAACCTTTCCTGCGCTTCATCACATTGGTTTTGTTGGAATTCTGCAATTAGTTTAATAACGTCTTCTTTAGTAAGATTTGTAGGTTGAGATTGGATTTCCATCATTCTCCACCTGCTCTCTTTGTATATATTTTGTCATTAAAACTGTCATGCCCTCATCATGCATAATTTGTATATCATCCATTAACGTATTTATTAAATATAAACCTAAACCATTTTCCGGCAAATGTTCTACTGGTTTATTAATATCATACGGACCAACTTTACTTTTTAAGGTGCTAAAATCAAAGCTAACCCCATTATCCGCAACCATAATTTCTAATCGATTTTCATATAGACCAAAGACAATTGTAATTTCTCCAACGTCTTCTTTATATGCATGTTGTACAATATTTGTACATGCTTCACTAATAGCAATTTTCATATCTTCTATATCGTCATAAGCAAAGCCCATTCGATTCGCAACACCAGCCATTGTTAAACGAATAATAGCCACATATTCTGCCTTTGCAGGAATTTTCATTTCTATCTTTTCAAATTTCTCCATCATCCCTAGTCACCTTCTTTCTACTTTTTCAAAATCTGAATTCAAATTTAATATTTCTGTTAGTCCTGTAATATCGAATAATCTTTTTAACCTTTTAGATACACCAATAAACTCTAGTTTTCCATCATTTTTCTTAATTGCTTTTAATAGCGCTATAAAAACGCCTAAACCTGTACTATCCATATAATCTACCTTATTAAAATCTACTACTATATAAACCTCTTTCTCACTTGCAATAGGCATTACCTTATTTTTTAAATCTGATGCCGTATACGCATCAATCTCACCATTAAGTTGTACTGTATAACCTAAATCATTTTGCAAAATATTTATTGCCAAATTCATCATTTCCGCCCCCTTATCTCAAACTACTACTATTTAATTACCCATAAAAATTAGTTTTAAACATATTTTTTCATTTTAATTATAAATAAATTTTCTACACCTTTCTCAGCTTAACACTAAAAAAAATACTACCAAATGTTTAAACCTTATAAATTTGTGTATGTATAATGTATAAACATTATTTTTAGGGGGATCTATCTATGGAAGAGCACAGCTTTAAAAAGGGAGATTTTGTTCAATTTTCTTATCGACACGATCATGCTACAAAATTAATTGGTTCCATTATTAACATACTAACGAATACAATTGTAGTTGATATAGGTAATAGCGAGGACTTATCTCATATAGAACCGAGGCAGGTCGTAAGAATAAATAATTGTAAAAAAGTAACGATAGCTTAATATGTAATCTCAATCAGTGGGGCCATCCTCACTGATTCCTATGTAAAATACATAAAAAAGCATCCAAATTATTTTAATTGGATGCTTTTTTATGTATTTTTATCAGTTCATTAACATTATAGCTATATATAATCATCCTCACTTATTCCTATGTAAAATACATAAAAAAGCATCCAAATTATTGATGCTTTTTTATGTATTTTTATCAGTTCATTAACATTATAGCTATATATAATAAACTTAAGATTACTATTCATTATCATACTTACGCTTTCCTTAGCATTCTAGAAAAGAATGTAACGATTAAAATAAAGACGATTGCACCTAATAAAGCTGGAAGAATAAAGATGCCTCCCCATTCAGGACCCCAATGACCAAATAACGCACTACCTACCCAAGATCCGATTAATCCCGCAATAACATTACCAACTATACCTAAAGGAAAGTCTTTTCCTGTAATCATTCCAGCTAACATACCAATAAGTCCACCTACAATACACGTAATAATAAGTCCCACAATTAGACCTCCTATATTATTTTTATAATGGATTTATCAAGCTTTGGCGTTTAACCAAAGCTTGATAAACATGTATTATTCTTTGTTATCCAATCCATCACTTATCTTTTGTTTCACTTTTCCGACTTTTTCTTTTACAGTTCCCTTCGTCTTCTCCCACTTCCCTTCATTTTTCAACTCTCTATCTTCTGTAACTTCACCAATTCCTTCTTTTACTTGTCCCTTTTTCTTTTCAACTTTACCAGTAATTTGTTCTTTTAGCCCGCTCTCACTCATATTTCCAATCTCCTTTTCGTAATAGATTTGTAGATTTAAAGAGTATGAATTTAAATAGAATACGTGCATCTTCTTTCTTGTAACCATTCTCCGACTCTTTCTAAATCCTTAACGAATAATAAGATTTTCCCTTCATCCAGTTTTTCTTCATAAAAGTTAGCTTCTTCCTCATTAAGTCCTAACTCTTGCATCTTATTTCTTAACTGATCTCCCGTTTTTTGAAAGACATTAATAATACTTGTCCCAAGTCCCTCTTCTTTTATTCCAATTGTATTCACGTCTGCATTGTCTGCGATTCTATCTGTCCTTTCTTTCTCATGTGTTAATACGTAAATATCTTTTTGGTCGATTCCTTTCTTCACTAGATCATTCGCCGCATTCATGACCTCTTTCTCCGTAATAAATTCATATACAAAAGGTTTACTATACTTCGTTTCCATCTTTAACTTCCTCCTCTAAAATGAATTATTTGTTATATTATATGTAATACACCCATTTTCGAAATGTTAAACATAAAATATGAAAAAAATTATGTGAATTTTGATTTTGATAGAGAATGAACCGCATATTTTTCATATATACGCTTCATATTATTCATACGAACATCATTAAAACTAGTAAACATGTCTCCCTATGATTTACAAAATTATCTCCTTACAATAAATACCTAAAATAACAGAAAATTGTTATAATTAAGCGTAAGGAGGGATACTATGAAAAAAATCATATCTATATGCGCTCTAACCGCTCTATCTTTCACTTTAATAGGTTGTACAAGCACTTCTACTACAAATAATACTCCAACAACTAAGCAAGAAAATACGAAAAATACCATTCAATTAAACTCTGCAGACATTACCAACATTGAGATGCTTAGAACAACAAGTAATACTAGTTCCAAATCTCAAACAGATAACGAGGAAATGATAAAATCTATCGTTTCGGCAGTTCAAAGCGGAACTCCTAAAGCAATCACATTAGATCAAAAAAAGAGAGAAGCTGCACATTCTACTATTACCGTTACATATAAAGATGACGCAAAAGAAGAGTTTCTTGTATGGGTTGATAATAAGGAGAAAATTACGATTGCTAAAGATGAGAAGAAAGATAAAGTAGAAGCTGTGACGGTGAATATTAAAGGCGCTAAGATAATGAAGGATTTTTTTAAAAATGATAAAACGTAAAAGGATCCCCATCAACTTAAGAATTCAAAATTAGCACAAAATTTTGTTCAGAAACACTATAAAATTCCAGCCTAATAGGTCAGTGGCGAGACCGTATATTATTAAACTTAAAATGTTTCAAATCGAAGGAAGACACCTTATAAGGTGTCTTTTCTTTATTTTCAAAAGGACCTGCTCCATTCATAAATACATAAAGTAAATTGAATCCGTTAAAACACATGAGTGAACCTTTGTCTTCCCCCTCCTATCTAAAGGAGGAACTGTTATGGGCTTTGGTGGTAGTTGTGGCGGCTGTCGCTTCGCTGGAGGATTTGCTTTATTAGTTGTATTGTTTATTTTATTAATCATCGTTGGAGCTGCTTGCTTCTGCTAAAAAACTATCGGAAAAGATCCCCGTGCTAAACAAAAAATAAAATAAGCTGCCCATATGGACAGCTTATTTACATAATTATCGTTCTCGGAAGTAAAGTTTTAAAAGTAATTTATCCATAGTGATATTAAAATTACTACTAACAGGGGGAGCACCACATTGCCATCAACCTAAGCTTTTGAGATACCCCCCATAACGAAATTTTCACCTTTTTACAGTTATTTATGAGAATTCAGCTCATTTTTTCGTTTTGGTGAACAATCAATTTCTTAAGTTGATGGGTATGTGATAATGCTTCCATTTGAACAAATTTTCCTTTTCCATACCGATCACACACCTTTTGTAGAGTAATAGTATCAGCATATCCCAGTTTAAGAGGTTACTTACAAAATATTTAGAATTTTTTTGCGAGAATCCTCCGAAATGTAATACGGACTTTAAATATTTTCATTTATAATTCTCTATTTGTCTATACTTTTCATACCGCTGTTGTATAAGCTCTTCCGAGGATAATAGTATCAATTTTTTTAGAGATGATTCGATTACAGATTCAATCACTTTTGCCTGTGATTTTATATCATTTTGTGCTCCACCTTTAATTTCAGGAATGATTTCATCAATAATTCCTAAATGTTTTAAATCTTTTGCTGAAATTTTCATATGTTCAGCAGCTTCTGGAGCATACTTAGCATCCTTCCATAGGATAGATGCTGCTCCTTCTGGCGAAATTACCGAGTACCATGAATACTCTAACATATGGATATGGTTACCGACACTAATGCCAAGAGCTCCACCACTTGATGCCTCTCCAATTACAATACAAACAATTGGCACTTTAAGTGTAGCCATTTCAAATAGATTTCGAGCTATCGCTTCAGAAATTCCACGTTCTTCAGACCCTTTCCCTGGATAGGCGCCTATTGTATCAATAAATGTAATAATAGGGCGATTAAATTTATCAGCTTGTTTCATAAGTCTTAGCGCTTTTCTATAACCTTCTGGATGTGCCATTCCAAAATTTCTTTCTATATTTTCCTTTGTATTTCTACCTCTTTGATGACCAATAACCGTAACGGGCATCCCTTTAAATTTTGCAATACCACCTATCATTGCTTTATCATCACCATATAATCGATCACCATGAAGTTCGAGAAAGTTTGTAAACAATAAAGGTATATAGTCTAATGTCGTGGGCCGGTTACGTAGCCTTGCAATTTGAACTCGTTGAAAAGGTGTAATATTAGAATAAATTTTATCTTGCATTTTATTTAAACGTTTTTCTAATACATGAATTTCTGGCGATAAATCTACATTATTTTCTTTCATAATTTTCTTTAATTCATCAAATTTCTCTTTTAATTCAATAATAGGACGTTCAAAATCCAAACTCATTTTACCCTCCAAATGTTATGATTTACCTCACTCTAATCAAAAGGCTTAGAAATAGAATCAATAAATAATTCAAAACCATCCACAACTATTTTTTGTTCTGATTCTGATAAATTATTGAGAATACTTTGATAAAATGTAATGGATTGCTCTCTTAAGCAATTAACAGTTATGTGACCTTTTTCTGTGAGGTGCAGAAAAAGTTCTCTTCTATTTTTTTCATTTACTTCACGATAAATAAGCCCCTTTTTTACTAACTTATCTACCAATCTACTTACAGTTGAAGTCTCTAATCTAAGTTTATTGGATAGTTGCCAAACAGTTAATTTTTCCACCTCTAGTTCCTCTAACGCCATCATTTGAGAAGTTGGTAAAGGTTTTTCAAATGGTCCATTGGGCAAATTTTGAGATTCAAAAACCCCAGTTATTATAATCATTTTCTTAATATCTGTTCTTAGTTTTAAGGCATCTTCTCTTTTCAAAAAGGTCACCCTCCTACAATTAATGTATCATACATCAATTGTATTATACATGAATATGTTTTTTTCACAAGCTTAACGTAAGCCAATATTACAACATGGACGAGATATTTCTTCTTGTTAAAATGGTATAAGTGGATTGTTTTCTACAAATGGCAGAACATCAATTATGTATCAGGGGCCTTTATGGGGTACCGCTCATCGCAATCAAGCTAAGAAAATAAAACTACCCCAAAAACGAAAATTTTGTGATAACTTGTAACAAAAAACTCATAATTTTTTGGGGGAGTTCTAAATTCTTAAGTTGATGGGCATGGGGGAGCACCACATCACCATCAAGCTAAGAAAAGCAAATACCCCAAAACAAAAAATTGTACATTTTTTTGTTTTGGGGGCGCTATAAAATTCTTATGTTGCTGTGTATGGGATAGCACTAATTAAATTTCTACGGGCAGTACTACTCCTTTATAATAAAGTTATAATAGGACACTCAACTTTATTTTCTTTTATTGATGAGAGCGCTCATTTAAAATCGCATTATATAAAAACTGTGCATACTGTTCACGTGTTACTTTCATATCTGGAGCAAATCTCCCTTCTCCAACTCCAGCTGCAATATGGTTCGATTGTACGGCACTAATCGCATCTTTTGCCCATGAATTCGTTGGAACATCGTTGAAATTATGCGGAGCCTTCACATCTAGTTTAAAAGCTTTCATAATAACTTGTGCCATTTCTGCGCGTGTTATTGTATCTTTCGGTCTAAAGTTTCCTTGATCATCACCTTTTAAAATCCCTTGCTTCGTTAAAGCTAATATTTCCTCAGGAAACATTGTTGAATTTTTATCAATATCTCCGTATGGATTTTCATATTTATCTTGTTTTTCTATATGCAAAGCACGGTAAATTAATGCTGCTACTTGTTCACGTGTTACATCGTCACCCATACCAAACATTCCATTTCCATAACCTGCAATAATTCCTTCATTCGCTAAATCATAAATCGCCTGAAATGCCCAGTGTCCTTGCGGGACATCCTTGAATATTTTTTTATTTACTCCTGCATCAATTGTTAAATCTTCATGTAAAAGAGTAATAGCATCTGTTACTCCCGTCTCACTTACATTGGAGTCAACCGTTACATCTTGTCCACTTTGTTTTGGTGCGAAGACATAACCGGATGGTTTCTCTACTTGTACACGATATGTATTTTCTGCTAACCCATCAAACAAGTAGTGGCCTTCTTGATTTGTTTTTACTTCTTTTAATACGTTCCCATCTTTATCTAACAGTTGAACACGAACGCCTTCCATTCCTTTTTCACTTTGATCTTGCATACCATTTTGGTTACTATCTTCCCATACTCGACCGCCTAACTTGAGGACATTCGCTTTAACAGGTTTAGAATCAGTTGCTTCCCAAATAGGCGCAGTTAATGTTGAATAATTCAAAGCTTCTATTTTTTGTCTTGTTTCCGGCGTAGCGATAAGCCCCCATTTATCAAAGAATGGCAATAGATTTTGTTTTGCTACCTTAGATGTATTGTAAATAAAAGCTTGGATTTTCTCATCACTCGTTTTAGGAAGCTCTTCATTAGGTATGGAGCGGTACGCTTGATGTAATTTAGGGTAAAATTCCTCTTCAAAGGCTAAGTCCAGTTGCCAAAACATTGTAACTTTCACAAAGACATCATCAATTTTATTATAGTCTTTTTCCGATTGAGGCTTACTTAAATAAGTAAATGCTTTTTTATATGTTCCACCAGTTTCTAATCTCGACGGATTTCCAAAAGCACGTTGGACAGACATACTATAAATGTTTGTAGTCACTTCTCCTAATCCATCCCACATCCAAGGGATTTGTTGTCGCTGATGACCCATTTCATGCCAAGGTCCCCATCCGTCTTTTGTAAACTTCTTTATATCTAATACATTTTGAATCGCATCTCCTATATAAGCAGTTCTATTATTATATGCATACATATATAACTCAGAATGAGTATCCTCTACAAAGTGTACATAATGCTTATCTGCTTCTTCTTCAGATAAACCAGAAACTCGATCTTCAATTCTAATAGATTCATCTATTTTTTTTAAAAGTTCTACAGGATCAGTATTAGAATCTATTAAATATTTTTTCACTCTTGCAGGACTTGCGGTTATGAGTGAACGTTTCCCTTTTAGTTCTACCGCATGGGCATCAGGATATTTATTTAGCATGTCTACTAAATCTTGTTGCGTATGTTTTCCTAACTCAAACAGCGGGGTAGCTGTTCCGCCTGTTTTTATCTCCGCTTTCACTGTTCCACCTTGCACCGGATTAGAAAGATAAATCATTCCACCGTTTGGGGATTCGATTGTATTTTCCCCAGGTTTTAAAGTAAACGACTTTACTAACGAATCCTCATACCATGCACCTTCATAGGAGAATGTACCTATATAAGCTTGAATATTCTGTGTACCGTCTACTTGAATTGTTATTTTTTCATTCGGACTTGCATATAATCCGGTTGGTTCATATGGACTAAATCTAAATTGACGTCTATCCCTATCTCTGAGTTGCTCTATATTTCCCTTACCTATCACATGAAAAATACGCTCGGTGGATACTTGTTGTTCCTCTGCTGCAACTTTTGTGATTCCTGTTATTCCTCCAATAAATGGAGAAGCAAGTACATTCACAGCTATAAACGCTTTGATTGCTATCTCCTTATTTCTTTTTTTACTATTTTGTTTCACTCTACACCACACACCTTCTAAAGTTTGATAAATATAAACTTACTCGAAGAAAGAAATCCTCATCCTAGATCATGATAAATAATAGCTAAGAAATAAAGAATTATGTAGGGAAGGAAGTGGGAACGAACCCATTTTATTCTTTCTTATAACTACGAATTTAACATCGGACAGGTAGTATAGCAATCAAAATTATACAATTTTAGCTATTTTTCGACATTTTTTTCAATTTACTAAAATAGTAGTCTATAGGGTAGTACCACATCGCTATTAAGCTAACATTTTGAGATGCCCTCAAAACGAAACTTTCATCTTTTCGTAGGTGTATATGAAAATTTAGTTCATTTTTTCGTTTTGGGGTAATTCTGAATTCTTAAGTTGATGGGCATGGGGGAGCACCACATCGCTATCAACCTAAGAAAAGCAAATACCCCAAAACGATAAATAAGCTTTTTCGTTACAAGAAAGCCTAAAAATTTCGTTCTGGGGGTGTAATAAAACTTTAGCTTGATGGGCATGTGGCGTTACCCCTACCAGGAGTAACGTTAGGAAAATGCGGATTTACAGCGTTAAGAAAACTGTAGCAAAAAAATCGATTCTTTTACGTAAAGGAGCCGATTTTTTAAATTTGGTTTATTAAGCTAATGCCCCCGTTAGTTTAATTAAAGGACATTTATTATAGAAAACAGATGAATATTTTATTGGATTCTCATATGAACCATCATTAATTGACAAGTACTATTTGCCCTAACTCTGATACCAATATAAAGCTAGGTCATTCATTGTTGAAGCGTGCCCCTGTTGTCTTAGCATGGTTGTTATGTTACCTCGATGATAGGTACCATGATTAGCAACATGAAATAAAATTTCTGAGTATGCAGTCTCTCTAGCACCTGACCAAGGATTATTCAAATTAATTTTTTGTTCTAAATCTTTTTGGCTATTCATCCATTCTTCATACTGTGAAGCTAGTTCTTCGAAAGACTTAATAAATTCATCTACAGAATATAAATTAGTCTTTTCTAATAATGACATAGAAGATTCAAATGCTTCTTGCATATCAATTCCTTTAAGTACTTGTAACCACATTACATCTACTACATAGATATGGCTAAACGTTTGAGCAATATTTGGATATGAACTATTAGCCTCTTTATATAGCACATTGTTTGGTAATTCTTTTATTCTTTCTAGTAACACCTTATTAGCCCAAAGATGGTACTTATACATATTTTTTGCATGGTTCATTTAACAACTACTCCTTTAGTTCTGTTTTTTTAAAAGTTGATATCTAGATTATAAAAAAAGATATATGACAACAGCTTGTCATATATCTTCATAAACTTTTATTATTTTTTTTGCCTCATCTATTAAAATTGATTGCAGTTCCATCGGTTTTACAATTTTAGCACCGCTACCAAAGCTTAAAAGAATCGATTTAAGCCATCCAGCCTGTAGAGGTTGATAAACAGAAATTGTAATTGTCATACTTCCGTCATCGTTAATGGTTTTTGAAGAATTCTGGAATTGGTCTAATGCTTCTGCTAAAGAATTAGGACTTACCCAGATTACTACATCCTCAAAACCCACCAAATTACAGTTTGAATAAAATGCTTCCTCTTTAATTTCGTGATTTTGTCTAAACTTTTCTTGTGTCAGAGTGACATCCATCATACGTGATACTCTAAATTCTCTATAATTCTGACGTTCTCTACAATAACCATATATATACCAGTTACGGAACTTATAATGAAGGTGAATAGGTTCTACTTCACGAGATGTAAATTCATTTTTATTGCTTACATAATTAAAGTGGATTACCTTTTTTTTATGTATAGCTTTTCGCAGATTCATTAATGAATTGGGTTCTGTTCTATGGCTTTCCAAGTCAACCAATAAAGACTTATTATTACTGTTTGTATCCAGTAATTTTAGTCTATCTATCGTATGTTCAATTTCTTTATCTTTAAAAATATTTGATAAACTACTTAATACTGTAATTAAATTCAGAATGTCATAAGAACCCATTAAGCTTTTATCAAATTTGTATCCCTTTATTATACCGAATCCCCCGTTAGTCCCCTGGTAAGAAACAACTGGTATTCCAGCAGCACAAATAGCTTCGATGTCTCTATAAATTGTCCGTGGTGATACTTGAAATTCATCAGCTAAACTAGAAGCTGACAAAATTTCATTATTTAAGAGCTTGAATATGATTGATATCAAACGTTCTAATTTCAATTCTCATTTCCTTCCTTTAATAATTGACTAAGCGACCATTGTCATTCCATTGACCGTACATTTTATTTTCTCTGGTATTTTCAATAAACTTATCCAATCTTTTATTAAAAATATTAGGTTCATTTCTATAACTTTGTATCGTATCAATTCTAATCCTTTTGTATAGATCAGGAAAATTAATAAAGTTTTGATATGATTGGCCATCTTCTTTCAGACGAGTTTCAATATCTGCATCTATAGTAAAAGATTCAGGTCGCATATCAGGAAGAACTCTCAGTCCTTCTTCTTTCATCAAACCTAATTGATATAATCTCCTTACTCTTTCCTTATTTAATTCTGTCCAATTACTGTTTTTCTTTCTTGGGGAAAGCCTTTGAGCAAGTTCAGTATCTGATATTTTCTTCTTTATGCCATCAATCCAACCGAAACATAATGCTTCTTCAACTGCATCTAAGTACTGAATCACTTCTGATTGTTCAGTTATACTTACTATCACCCAACAAAATCTTTCTATTTTTGAATTTTCCTCAAGCCAATCTCTTAATTCCCACCTTGTCGTAACTCTAAGTAAATTCTCTATTTCCATTTTTAAAATTATCCTTTCTAAAATGAATATATGTCCTAAATATAACTGTTTAATAAATTTGTTAGATCGGTAACATAAATGGTATCATCTTCTCGTAGATCTCCTAGCATTTTTTTAAGTTGTTCGCGATCCTTTGTTACTTCAGAAATTTCCTCTTCAAAAATAATGTCCATTCATTGAAGAAGCCATAGAGATAGAATAGCTTTATTACATTTTGTCTTATTCCCCTTTTTCGGAGGATAAGCAAAAACACCCAAATTCAAATTAGATTCGGAATGTATCAAGTACATTATCTTTTTCTTCTTTATTAATTCCAATGTATCTTAGTGTAATTTGTGGTGTACTATGATTCAATATTTCTTGTAACATAACAATATCTTTTGTTTGCTTGTAAAACCAATAGCCGAAGGTTTTGCGCATGGTATGAGTCCCTAAAGATTCTACTCCGGCAAAATCTCCGGCTTTTTGTAACTGTCTATAGGCTTGAATTTTACTAATGGGCTTATCACCTTTTCGAGAAGGAAATACCCAGGTGCTTTTTAAATTTTCAGCATATGGCAATACTTCCTCAAAAATGGATGTAATATTTATGATACGTTCCTTTTTTGTCTTTCCTTCTTTTACTTTAAATTCTTTTCGTTTTTTTCGCTTCAGTTTTAAAATTTCACTCGTTTCCATTTTAAGTAAATCACTTACACGTAACCCCGTATTAATACCAATTAGAAATAAAATGTAATCACGATCTGAACAATGACGTTTGAGCGACCATTTCATATCATTTTTTTTGACCCAAAAACACATCTCATGCCAAATTTAGTAACTGCATATGTGGTAGCGATCTTACGAATCGTACCTTCAGGAAAATCACCTATTCTTTTACGTAAAGTAGATGAATCTATTCCCCATTCTTCGCAAGCTTCAGTGCTACTCATAATTTCATTATTTGATAAATCAAGATCTCCCCAGTTTACATCCCTAAAAGGAAAATCTTCCATGTTATACAGTAATTCATCCAATATTATCTTCTCATCACCCTTAAAAACTATAAGATTATTTATATTAGAATTCTCCCATGAAATTTCCAACTCTTCCACACTTAAAAATTCACTATCTGCTAAGCCTTTAAAACTTTTTTTGGGGTTCTCCCATGTTAGATAATAAAGACCTTCCCTTACTTTAAATATAGCTAGATCCCATGTTTTTTCTGGATTCATTCCTTTATAAATTCTTTCTGCAATCATTCGTTTTCTCCCCTTAACTTTCACGTTTGCGTGATTTGTTAGTCCTATTATATCACGCAAACGTGAAAGCAGAAGTCTTTTTTATAAAAATAAAATACTAATTTTTGTTTGTAATCAAGTAACTTTGCACGTATCTCGTCTGAACCCCATAACGAAAACATTGTTATATCAAGGGATTTTACCTTAACGTACAGAATCCGCGAAATGTTGGTGCTACCACACGTCCATCAAGCTAATATTTTGAAGTGTCCCCAAAACGAAAATTTTATTATTTTACAGTTGTTTATAAGAACTTAGCTTATTTTCTTTGTTTTGGAGAACTACCAATTTCTTAAGTTGACGGATGTGTAAGGCTGCCTCACAAAGAACAATGTAAAAGTAACATCCATAATTTTGCACTCACCCTATTTTACGTTTACTCTGATTCTGTCATTTCATCTATATGAATCTGTTTTCCTGTGAATAGTTTGTAAAACAGATGTGTGCGAATATCTAACAATTTATGTAGCGCATGCCATTGGCTCCAATGGTGTGCGTTTTGATTATATATATATTTGGAGTGCCGGTGGCACTTTTTCTTTATATCCTAATCAAAAAAACGTAGGCTCATGCATACCGATATTCACCTCCTACCTAAAATTGGTATTTCACACCTTCACATTTTTGAGGAATGAGTCTTTTGTCGGAAAACAATAAAATCTTATTAATTTTTATAATTAGTAGAATTTTTATAGAAATAATCTTCTTAATCTATTAAAATTATATCGATTGATGTCAGATTGTATCGTATGATGTCAGATTGTAATAAGGGGAGAGAAAATTTTATGTTGAAAAAAATCATTCCAGTTGCTTTAGCATTAAGTACAGTTACTTTTTCAAGTGTATTTGCTGCGCCTCCAGCTCAAGCAACTACAGAACCAAACCGCTACATAGATGTACAAATGCTCGGTATTAACGATTTTCATGGGCAACTAGACACTGTAAAGAAAATTAACAATAAAGATGCAGGGGGAATCGAGTACTTAGCGGCTTATTTACGTGATCATGAAAAACAAAATCCGAATACATTAAAGGTTCATGCTGGCGATGTTGTTGGAGCAAGTCCTCCTGTTTCAGCATTATTACAAGACGAACCCACGATTGAATTTCTAAATGATTTAAAATTTGATGTTGGAACCATAGGAAATCATGAATTTGATGAAGGTATTGAAGAAATGCACCGCCTTATTTATGGTGGATACCATGAAAAAACAGGGAATTTTAAAGGAGCAAAATTCCCATATGTTGCCGCAAATTTCTATAATAAATCCACCGGTCGTCTATTTTTACCACCATTTACTATAAAAAAGGTACAAGGAGTTCCTGTTGGCTTTATCGGAGTCGTAACAACAGATGTTCCTAACCTTGTTATGCCCACTATGCTAAAGAATGTAGAAATTACAGATGAAGTTGAAGCCATTAACAAATCCGTAAAGAAATTAAAAGAACTTGGCGTTAAATCTATCGTTGTTCTTGCACATAACGGAGGTACAACAGATGAGAACGGCGTAACAAATGGTGATCTCGTCCGACTAGCAAATGAGACTGATCCAGAAGTCGATGTTATTTTTGGGGGGCATAGCCACACCTATGTAAATGGAACTGTTAATAATAAACTTGTCGTACAAGCAAATTCTTATGGAATGGCTTTTGCTGATGTTGATGTAAAAATTGATCGTAAGACAAAAGATATTGTTGAGAAAAAAGCAGAAATTATTACAACCTACCATGAAGGCATAGAGCCTGATAAAAAAATAAAGAAAAAGATGGAGAAATATCAAGAAAAAATCGCACCTCTTGTCAATGAGGTTGTTGGTAAATCTACAGCTCCACTAGATCGAAAACAAAATACGGCCGGCGAATCTACTCTCGGCAATTTAATCACTGATGCTCAGCGTGCAACAATGCAATCCCAAATTGCTCTTATGAACCCTGGTGGTATTCGTAATGACTTAGATGCTGGTGATATTACATGGGGAGAGGTATATGGCATTCAACCATTCGGAAATCAATTAATAAAAGTTAATTTAACGGGTCAAGACATTCGTGATATTTTAAATCAACAATGGCAAAAAGACATAACAAGAATGCTTCAAATTTCAGGGATCCAATACACTTGGGATGCGAACAAGCCAAATGGAGAAAAAGTCACAAGTATTCGCTTAACAAATGGAGAAGAAATTATTCCTTCTAAAACTTACAGCGTCGTTGCGAACGCATTTCTAGCTTCAGGTGGAGATGGATTTGTGTCCTTTAAAAATGGGAAAGATGCTGAAACAGGACCAACTGATTTTGAAGCATTAGTAGATTATATAAAACAAGCAAAAGAACCAATTCAGCCTATTATTGATGGAAGAATTCAAAAAATAAATTAGCTTTTCATTAATCTCAAAATACCTAGATTACCTGTTCGCTATACTTTTTAGTGTGCAGGTAATCTAATTTTTCTTGTGTGGGTTTGAAATAAAGTCCTACCGTGGTCAACGGATTTACCATCGATATGCAAAGTACCGAAAAAAAGTAAAGCCAACAAAAAATAACCCCAAAATCAACTTTTATTGTTTATTTTGGGGTTATTTGACGTTTACATTAATTTGGACCGATTTGAATTATCTGGATATACTTTCCACCTACAATACTATATAGCTCTCACATGTTCAGAAAAACGGCTTTTTCTTTTAAAAACTTTGCTTAACGTACGAAATTCGCGTTTTGTTGGTGCTACACCATCCGCCATCAAGCTAAAATTTTATAGTACCCCCAGAACGAAATTTTTATCTCTCTACAGTTATTTATGTGAATTCAGCTCGTTTTTTTCGTTTTGGGGATAATTAATTTTTTTAACTTGATGGCGATGAGGTGGTACCCCTACTAAACGAGCAATTATCTGGTGTCAATTTACATTTAAGGTTGCTCCAGCCATATTTGCATAAGATGGGCCTGCTGCTTGCATAACTATTGCGGTCATTACTGGAACCGTGACACCTACTCCTAAATTGATTATTGAGAAAATAATTTCTAATAACAAATATGGCATATATGGATAAATTCACCAGAACATCCTTTTTTGTTGTATGATTAATTAGGTGGTATTATTTCTAAAATTAATCATGGAATTTCTTTAGCAAATCCTGAACTGTTTAATAGCTTAGTCGAAAACTGAATTGAACATGATGCCCTGCCGAAAGAAGTAAAAGAAGTTAATTAAGTTCTCTTTTAACCCTAGATAAACAGCAATATATGTTCTAATTCCCTTAAATGTTGTAAGGAGGTGGTGAAATTATGAATAAAAAAACTTGGTTTATATTTACTTTTTCAGCTATTTTAGTAGCTGGTTATGCTGTTTTCCAATATTTTATTATGGATGGATTTCAAGCAGGGTTTGTTCAAATGAAGCTTATGTTTCTATCTAAAATGAGTGCATTTTGGTACATTATGTTATTTATACATATTGCAACTAGTGTAGTAGCATTAGTAATTGGTCCTTTTACATTATCCACAAAATTTAGAGAAAAGAATATCAGTCGCCATCGAATGATTGGAAAAATCTATATGATTGGTGTATTATTTGGCTGCGTTTCAGGACTTTATTTATCCTTTTACGCTACGGGAGGATTAGTAGGAAAGCTTGGTTTCGGTTTGTTATCCGTATTTTGGCTAACATCGGCATATCAAGCATTAAACAAAGTTAAGAATAAAAAAATTCAAGACCATCGGAATTGGATGATCAGAAATTATTCCTTAACCTTTGCGGCAGTTACATTAAGAATTTGGCTACCTTTATTTGTATTGCTATTTGGACTGGAGCATTTCGAACTTAGTTATGCTGTTATTGCTTGGTTAGCGTGGGTGCCAAATTTAATCATTGCAGAATTATTTATAAGACAAAGTCTTAATAAAGGACAACAACAGAAAAATGCTGATTTACATTTTTGATGCAATTTATACGTAACTCGACTGAATCCCTTGATGGCAACCCGAAAGGAAGGCCGATGTCTTCCCGCCCTACATAAGAAGATCACCTTAGTGTGTCTTTTTTTTATTTTCAAAAGGACCTGCTCAATTCATGCGTAAAAACATACAGTAAATTGAATCCGTTAAAATACATGAGTGACACCTTGTTTTCTCCTCTTATCTAAAGGAGGAAGAACTATTATGGGCTTTGGTGGTAGTTGTAGTAGTTGTGGCGGTGGCTTTGCTTTATTAGTTGTATTATTTATTTTATTAATCATAGTTGGAGCTAGCTGCTTCTGCTAAACAAACTATTAGAAAAGACACTCATATATGGGTGTCTTTTCTTTATGGGGTGCGTCAGAAAAATGCTGATTTACAACGTTAAGGAAATTTCAATATTAAAAGCCTAATTTCTCAATTAAATATGAAGAAATTAGGCTTTTTTCATTTAGTGATGAAACCCATTATCACATTTCGTATCATGTGGCATAGGCCCGTCCAGGGAATCCAGAAAGGCAACGGTCTGTTTGAGGTTCCTCAAAAATAAATGCGCGAGATCCATGGAAAATCCATTTCGAACCACAACGCGCATAATCGTCACCGCTTCCATATCTGGAGGCAATGGATAGGCGGGTACTTGCCAGCCGAACACACGCAATTGTCGAGATAAATCATAAAGATTCCAGTTTAATGTGTAACCATCTTTCAATCGCCAAGCGAAAACCGGAATATCCGAACCATCAGACAAAAGTTCGAACGGTTCCATCTTCTGAATCGCCTTGCTAAGAAAAAGAGCGACTTTCTGAGAAGCCCTTTGGACATCGTAGTACCCACTTTTCCCCAAACGCAGGTAATTGTAATATTGCAGGAGCACTTGTGCGCCAGGACGAGAGAAATTCAGGGCAAAAGTCGGCATGTTCCCGCCCAAATAGGAGACGCGGAAGATTAGATCCTCAGGGAGATCTTCAGCTTCCCGCCAAATTATCCAACCCAACCCAGGGTAGACTAATCCATATTTATGTCCGGATACATTGATGGACTTCACCCTCGGTAATTGAAAATCCCAGACTAAATCTGGTTGAAGAAACGGTGCTATAAATCCCCCCGAAGCCGCATCCACATGCATGGGAATGTCGAGGCCCGTCCTCTCCTGTAAATCGTCCAACGCTTTCGCAATGGCGGCAACCGGCTCGTAAACCCCGGTATAAGTCTCACCGAGAATCGGTACCACACCAATCGTATTTTCATCCACGGCAGCGAGGACCCCCTGAGGATCCAATCGGGGATGCTCTGGGCTAACCTTCACATAGCGTGGTTCAACCTCCCAATAGTTCGCGAATTTTTCCCACACGACTTGAACAGCAGAACTAAACACAATATTGGGCCGATCCACCGGCTTCCCTTCGCTTTTGCGTGCATTTTGCCAGCGTCTCTTTAACGCAAGCCCCCCGAGCATACATGCTTCCGACGATCCAGTTGTTGAAACGCCCATAGTCGTAAGGGGAGTGGGCGAATGCCAGAGGTTTGCTAAAATGCGGACACACCGCTCCTCAATTTCGGCTGTCTGTGGATATTCATCCTTGTCAATCATGTTCTTGTCGAATGATTTGGCATATAAGTGCTCTGCGGCAGGCTCCATCCATGTGCTAACGAATGTTGCAAGATTCAAGCGGGCATTGCCATCAAGAGCAATTTCATCATGGACGATTTGATACGCTGTTTCTGGTAACATGCCTTCATCAGGCATGTGAAAGCGCGGAACGACTGATTCTCCTTCGCGGGCAAACAGAGGATTTACAGAAAATTCGTGAGGCAGCTCCATTTGCACGTGACGCGGTAGATATTGTAGATTATCTGGCATGATCTCTTTTCCTTCGTATGCATCGTTTTGAACTTCTGCTTTTCGATCCTGTGGCATACAAGTCCCCCTTAATTAATTGTTTAACAAACATATTATTTACAAAAAAGCATTTGTTACACCAAGGGGACAATTCTAATAAAAGGTGCTGCCACCATTCGAATTAAAGGAGAAGCCATGAATGGACTTGCAAGAGCTATTTTCTTCGGAAAACAAGGTGAGCTTAGGGAACAAACCATACAGCATCAATTGCAAAGGGCCAGTGCCTTAAACATAATTATCAATGCCATCAGTATCTGGAATACTTTACATCTAACAAAAGCAGTTAAATATCAAAAACGGATAGGTAGTTTTAATGAAGACTGATTGCATCATATGTCACCTTTAGGTTGGGAACATATCAATTTACTAGGAGAATACCATTTTAATTCAGAGAAAGTGGTCTCATTAGATTCTCTAAGACCATTGAAACTTTCTTAGCGTTGTAAATCCGCATTTTCCTGACTCTACCCCATGCCCATCAAGCTAACCAAGTACACCATTTACAAATTCAAAAGAATCCCCCTCAAAGCATCAGCTTTAAGGGGGTCCTCCTAGTATTTTCTCTCTTCATACAATCGATTTGCTTTATATGAGAAAAAGAAAAACATACCAATCGCAGCTGGGATAAACAACCATGAAATGCCCCTCATTAATGCAAATGGCGTTTCAAATAAGAATGATCCTAAAAATGCTGCGCCGTGCATATCCCATAATCCTGGTGTATAGTATAGGCCTTTCGGATTTAACATCACTCCTAAATCAATTGTATTATTAAACATAAATAGCATTAATAGAGGAAAATAACATATTGCTAATTCTAAAAATGTCTTAGATAAACGTTTATACTTCCCTGCTCGTGACATTTGATCTGAAAAAATGTCATCTTCACTTTCCTCATCTATCTTTTTAAAATATTGCGTGCCTGCCCACCATTTACCGGCTATATGCTTCCAGCCGCTATCTTCAAATAACGTACAATAATTAATAAAATCACTTCGTCTATAAAATATTCTATAATCTATTTTAATTGTCGCATCCTCTGGTTCTGCGATTTTAAATTTATAACCAAATGTATTACTTTTTAGTTGATAGCCTTTCCAAGCCATCTCTTCTAACCATTTTTCCTCTTTCTCAAAGTCTAAAAAGAATTTCAATCTCCACATCTTCGCTTCCTCCTAACTATACATTTAATAAGCTTTTTGTAACCCCAATAATGTGCTGCATCCTCATAAAGTCTAAATGTAATACTTCTTTCCCCCGCTCAGTAATGACATACACTTTTCTTCGTTTATCTTCACTTTTTACCGATTCTATTAATTGTTGCTTTAATAAATTTTCAACCGCACCATACAATGTACCCGCTGCGATTTTCACTTGATGATTACTAAGTTCCTCAACCTTTTGCATAATTAAATATCCGTGTGCTGGCTCTAATAAAGCTAAAAGAACGTAATACGTTGTTTCCGTTAATGGTAAATTTTTATCTCTATTCATAAAGACCTCCAGTGTAACGATTAATATATAGCTAAACTATATAGTTGAACTGTATAGTTTTATTTTATACAGTCTAACTGTACATGTCAAATTTAGGTACAAAAAAACAACCTAGATCTCATAGGATCTAGGTTGCTTTTTTACATAAACGTAATCGTCACTAAAGAATATCCTTCTTTCGCATTATACGGCTCAGCTTTATAAGAAACACGGTTCGCTCCTTGCGGATAACCGATTTCTCCAATTACTTTTTTCACATCTTGCAATGCGCCATCCATTGATTGTTTATAAAGAATTTCAATCTTTGCTGACTTTGTGCTATAACGTTGCTGCATTTTATTTTTGAATTCATTATAGTTATTTGCGATATATTCATTTCCTAAATAATTTAACTTTGTATCTTTTAATATTTGCTGATATGCAGGTGTTTTCGTACCACCTGTCGCAATTTTATTTGTTAATGTACTATAATAGTTTGTTGTAGCTTGCGGATAGTCCCCGCGGTTCCACTCATGATTTCTTGCAATTTGCTCGTCAGATAAGTTGAAATAAGAATACGTTACGCGGCCTTGTTCATTTGGCACTGGATCATCAAATGTTGTATCAAGGTGATACCACTTGCTATCGATTTTAACTAAATTCCAAGCATGAGGCTGACCGTCTCCAGTTCCTACTACAAAATGATTCTCAATTCCAGCTTCTTTTAATAATTGATAGGTTAATAGTGTGTAACCTTGGCAAACGGCAGAACGATTCGCGAGTGCCTCATATGCTGTATACGCTTTATAAGACGTATCGTAAGAAACATGTTTTACAACATAATCATGAACCGCCTTCACTTTTTCATGATCATCCATTCCCGTTTGAATAATAGAAGAAACGATCGCTTTCGCTTGTTTCATCACATACTCTGTTTGTTCTTTCGTTTCGCGATATGTAATATTTAGCGTAAATGTATAATTTCCAGGTGATCCAGATAGTGAGTATGAAATATTCGATCTATTATAATTTGTATACTCATTTTTATTTGCGACTTCTTCATATGCGTTAAAAAGTGTATTCATCACTTCTTTTGTATTACTGTTTTTCGTTTTATATGGAAGTGTAATATTCGTTTCATACGTATTAATACGCGTTTGTACTTCATTTTTGAATGCTGCTAATAATGCCGCATCTCCCGTATCTTGCACCGCAACCTCAGGCTTTTTATATTTCAATGCATTATATAAAAACTGTGCATACTGTTCACGCGTTACCGTTTTAGCTGGTTCAAATTTCCCGTCTCCTGTACCAGATGCAATCCCGTTTGACTGCACCGCACTAATCGCATTTTCTGCCCAAAATCCATTTGGAACATCATTAAATGTATGTTTTTGTTTAGCTGAAACTTGGAACGCATTTTTAATAATTTGCGCCATTTCTGCGCGGCTAACAGAATCTTTCGGTCTAAAACCGCCATTTCCATCACCTTTAAAAACCCCCAATTTCGTTAACGTTAAAACCTCTTCCGGAAACATTGTAGAACCTGAGCGAATATCACGATACGGATTATTTAAAGTAGACCCATCTTGTAATACATAACGAGCAGCATCATTACTAAACGTACCACCTTGCTTATTCGGTACTAACACACGATAAATTAAAGCTGCAACTTGCTCCCTCGTCGCAACATCACCAAAACCAAACATCCCATTTCCATAACCTGAAATAATATTTTTGCTCGCTAAGTCTTTAATCGCAGGATAAGACCAGTGCGATGTAGGTACATCCGAAAAAGTACCCGTTTCAGCAGCTTTCACATCACTGCCATTTGTATATAATAAAGCACCACCAATAAGTGATAATGATGTAATTGATTTTAATAGTTTTATGTACATAATGCATTCTCCCAATACGTCTTCTATTTTTGTTATTTTTTGTCGAAAAATCTAAAAAGAATATGACAAAAGACATTATACAATTAAAAGTTTTCGAAGGATATAATAAATTTTAAAATATGCAAAAACTCATATTGTTATAGAGATTCATACTGATATTATGCTGTTTTACTTGCAAATATATAAATAATATCGTTTCTCGAGCTTTTACTTCGCTAAAATGTAGCCTATAAAAACAATGCTATCCCCATTAAAATCGCAATATAATCCTGAGAACATACCTTTTAACATAATTCATTGTATGATTGCCAATTTCATGTCCTTTATTTAAAACAGTTTTTACTAATTGTAATTATTGGAATCCACTTCATACCTCCATGCAATATTCTTTGGAACTTTTGGATACATTAAATGTGCATAGCATTGGAGTTTGCATATATTTCACTTTTGTATTTTTGGACCACGTATTAGGAGGGTATTTATGATGAAAAGCTGTACAGCATTCCTTATTATTGATGTACAGGTAGGTTCATTTGAAGAGAAAAAAGTCCTATATAATAGAACGGAATTATTAAGAGTTATTCAATTATTGATTTCTAAAGCCCGTTCTGCTTCAGCCCCTATTTTTTATATGAAGTTTAACGGGAAGTCTGGTTCCTTGCTTAGCCAAGGGACACCTGGATGGGAAATTCATAAATCAATTGCTCCAGCAACAGGAGATGTCGTTCTTGAAAAGAATCATCCGGATTCTTTTCATAAAACGAGTCTTCAACAAGAGCTGGAAATGAGAAATATAAAACGAGTTGTTATAGCAGGAATTCAATCTGAAATTTGCATAGATGCAACATGCCGGCGTGCATACAGCTTAGGGTATGACGTTACTCTTGTAAAGAATGGACATAGTACATATAATTCTACAATATTATCGGCGTCTCAAATTATTAAGCATCATAACGAGATAATAGGTCAATGGTTTGCCTGCGTAAAAAATTCCGAAAGTATAGAGTTTTGATTCCATTTCTATATTTGATAGTCTATATATTTTTTACTATAGACACTTTCAAAGAATTGCTTTCCAGTGAACTGCTTCCTAAACTAAGCTGCCTCGTTTCCACAATAAGAAGAGAGCTGTCCATAAGTCAGTTTCACCAACTTATGGACAGCTCTCATAGTTTCACCTTATTCTATCGATGAATCCAAACTGCACCTGCAGATTTGTCTTCAGCTTGACCTACTACTTCAAACTTCAATCCTAATTTCGGCAACTTACGTCCTGCATCTGGAATAGCGCTGTTGATGTACTGCTTAGAATCATCAAATTTTGCAACTCCTGGTAATCCTTTATAGTCAAAGATACCGCGAGTTGGCGAGTCTACTCTCCATGCTGGCGCTTGATCAAATGAGAATGCCGCATCGGCAATTTGATAACGCGTACTGCTCTTCACAGTCGGTTGTCCGTTTAATGTACCTACGATTGCCTCTGGATGAGAATCTACTACTCCTAAGAATCCTTCACCTGGATGAACACCTACCCAGTTATCTGTAAAGCTTTGATCCGCATACCATACAACCATTCCTGTATTAAAGACTGGACCACGCGCATGTTTTAACGCCGTGTCAGAACCAGCGTAATTTCTCCACTCTACGTAGTAGTTATTTTTTTTCTGTTCCAATCCGTTAGATACAGTAAATCCTTTTAACGTCATTGCTGGCTGGCCTTCTGCATCATCCGAGAAAACAACTTTGCCATCTACAGTTAATGCAGCATTATCTAACGCAAATCCTTTATAAGCTACTGCAATATCTGTTAAATACTCAAATTGCAGTTTTACTTTTTTCCCTTTAAATTGGCTTAAATCGTATGATTTATCAACCCACTTACCATCAGTTGTATCCACGCCGCCTTTTACATCTTTTTCGCCCATTCTATCAATACGTGTCTTCGTTCCATCTTCTGCAATCGCATATACGTCAAGGAAATCATACTTCGCTTCAAGTTCGTAGAATGCCTTATAATCAAACTTAGCATCCTTTGCATTTGTTAAGTCAAATACTGGTGTCTCAAGTGTTGTATGAATGTCATTTCCTTTTGTACTGTAATAAAACTTCTTACCAAATGCTGACTCGATATTTTTAATATCTTTGTCTGGCAAGTTAACACGAACGATTCCTGGTCGTTTTGATTTTGTAACACTTTGATCTAAATATGTTGCAACACCGACTCCCGTGCGAAGTTTATCATAATCTACCTCAACGATATTCGCCCAGTTGCCATTCATATTCTTTTGGAAAAACTCTTTATTTTGTGGTGAGAAACTTGTTGGCTCTGTTCCTGCAATTTTTCCAGCCCAGCTGCCGCCACTCATAATAGACCATGACTCAACAGGTTCACCTTGTCCTGAGTACTTCGTATCGTATTCATCTGGTAATCCTAAATCATGACCATACTCATGCGCAAACACACCAACTGCTCCATCTTCAGGCTCGATTGTATAATCGTATGCAGCCATCTTTCCGCCCCAATTCGAAACAGAAGATTTTGTGCCATCAATCGCATATGGTTTTGATCCAAGTTTTGAACGATGAGACCAAATCGCATCATCTTTCAATTTACCGCCGCCAGCTTCTTGACCAACGCCAGCATGTACAACCATTAAATGATCAATAATGCCATCTGGCTCGTTTTTATTTCCATCACCATTTTGATCGTATTGATCAAATTGGTCATAATCAGCTAAGTTAATTCCTTTTGCTACCGCTGCTTTTAATGCTTCTTTCACAAGATCACGCGGCCCTAAAGGACCTTTGTTATCATGGCCAGTACCTGCATCCGCACCATAATCTGAAGCTTTTCCTGGAACAGTAAGCCATTCCGTTACAGTTCCATCCACTGTGTAGCTGCCGCCAGATTGTTCTTCATAATATTGTTTAAATGTGTTAATCTTCGATCCATCAAATAACGTAAATGGTTCATTACCAAATAACATTTTTTGATAATGTTCACGATTGAAGTCCTTAGAATACATGTATCCTGGCTCTTGATCAATATTGTTATGCTTAAAATCGCTAAATTCTACAAGTAAAACAAGTACTTTATCTTTTCGAACAGCACCGTTGTACTCTTCTTGCTTCGCTGGTGCAGTAGGTACTTTTCCATTTAATTTACTAGAATTCAATCCTGCACCTTGTCCAGCTACTGGCCCTACTGTTGGCTGTTGCGCCTGTTCATTTTCCTTCATTTTTGCATCTTTTACTTTTTTCATAAAATCAGAAGCTTCTTGCGTAAGACTATCTCCTGTCAAGATTTCTTTACCAGGGTTTTCCCCTTTCTTTTTCTCAACATATTTTTCGACAGCCTTTGACGTCTCAGCTTGTGATGCAGATTGATCAATTACGCCCCGTTGTTTTAGCGCTTCTGCCAAACGCTCCTCCGGTATTAAATGCTCATCTATTGGTAGAGATGATGGCGAATCAGCATACGCCGCATGACTTCCAAAAGCAAAACTACTACTTAGTACTGCCGCTGTTGCTAAAACTGATAATGGTTTTAACTTCTTATTCTTTTTCAATGCATTTCCTCCCCAGTGTCTGCGAATTATCGTTTTTTTTGCCGATAGCAACATAATATTCTCTTTATAGAGAATATTCAATGTTTTTCAACAATTAAATGTTGAGAAATATTTTTTTGTGCAGGGTGGGGATACATAGGATAAAAAAATACAAAATTTCTACTAGTTTATGTTTTGCACATAACCATACAATGGAATCACTCGTTCTTTTATCTTGATGCGATGGAGTAGTGCTAGGAAAGAAAATACAACATACAAACAGCCCAAGTTCCTTATTCGAACTTGGGCTATTTTTTAATATAAACTGATACTTTTCTTGCTGGTGCAAAAACTCTAAAAACCTTGTAAGTACGCTCTTAAAATTGGACATACTGATACTATTAATTTAGCAAAGGTTTGCACCAGAACCTTATTTTTTAATCAATATTATTTAACTGACTCTACTTGTTTTTCTAATTCTATTCCAAGGAATTTAGCAAGCTCAAGCATACCAAATTGATTAGCTACAGACTCTGCGTCAGAATTATAGTTTGTGTTTGTATTAATATCATACGTATAAATTGTTCCATCCGAACTGCGAATAAATTCAATACCAGCGACAGTAATTTCATTTTCTTTCAAAAATTCTTTGTATTGTTCAATAATTGGCTCTTGGAAGTCCGATATAATTTCAAATTTTGTTGACGACTCTTTCTTACTCTCTTCTCCTACTGGGCAAAAAGCATCGTGAATAGAGCACGCATCTGCTGGACAAAGCTCAAATCCTTCTGATGTATCTACTTCAACTGCATATACAAACTGACCGCCTACAAACTCACAACGTGTAATATATGGTTCTGGCGCTTCAATATACTGCTGGATTAAAGTAATTCCATCAATGGGCTCTTCAAATGTCGGACCATCCAAATATTGCTCTAAAGCATCAATGGAATGAAACAGTTGAACACCAAGACCTTTACCTGCACGGTTATGTTTTGTAATGAATGGCACTTCCCCTAACTCCTTTGCTGCTTTTACTATATTATCACGGCCAACAGCACCAATTGTTTTCGGCACTTGTATCCCAAAATTTCTTAATGCTGCATATTGATTCAATTTACTTACTTCAAGGCGTAATGCACGAGACCCATTAAATACTGTTCGTCCGTATCCCTCTAACCAAGCAAGAACTCCTTCAGTCAACTCAGGTGCATATCGATGCCCTCTCGTATGTGAAGAAGCACTCATGCGGCTATAAAAAACACCTTGGGGAGGTTCTTGTTCTAACGAAACAGTTCCTTCATCCAAAAACCATTCCTCATAAGGTAACCCCAGTTCTTCCAACCTTTTCACTAAATGATTCGTCCATTCCTTATTCTCATGTAATATGTAAATTTTACTCATTTGTAATCAATTCCTTTCTTTTTGCTTCAACTAACGGCATCACTTTTTCAGAAAATCGTTTCATCTCTTCAAGCTGTGGAGAAAATTGTAAAAGTAATAACGTAACACCCACTTTTTCAAAAGCAAGTATCCTTTCTGCAATTTGTTCTGGTGTTCCGATTAAATTAGGACGTAACCCGCGATTAGATACAGAATAATCATTTAGCTTCACTTGCTGTTCCAAATGCGATTTACTAATAAAATCTTGGTAACCCGCATAACCTAGAGCATCGTCTTTCACATCCGTTATACGTCTCCATTCTTCTAACGTCTCTTCTTCTGTATCACGACAAATGACGTAAGCCGCGAGCCCGAATGACTGCAATGGCTCCTCTGTAACTTTCTTTCTACGATTCTTCATATCTTCTATTTTCACAAATACTTCTTCCACTGTTCCCCCATGCATTACATATGCATCCGCGTGATTTACAATGACCTCTTTTCCTCTCTCACTCTCACCACCTGCATAAAGCTTAATTCCTTGTTTCTGCACAGGTTTTGGACTTAAATGTGTATGATGAAGCTCATAAAAGTTCCCTTTATAAGAAAACTCTTCTTCTTTCCAAAGCTCTTTCAAAACTGTTACAAATTCCTCTGTGCGATCATACCGTTCATCATGTGCGGTAAATACCCCGCCGTACTGCTTCGCTTCTTCTTCCCACCATGCTGAAACTACATTCAATGTAAAACGGCCATTACTTAATTGATCGATATTTGCTGCCATTTTCGCTGTAACTGCTGGATTGTGGAAGCCAGGTCTTACAGCTGTCATAATCTCTAATCGATCCGTTACCGCAGCAAGTGCTGCCGCAGTTGTCCACGCTTCTAAACTTGGTGCTGAAACACCTTTTATATCATTTAAATTTAATTCTGCTATAAGTGTTGTTGAAAAACCTAATTGTTCTGCCGCTTGCGCTGTTTGTTTTGCATACTCAAACGTAGGCGGCATAGATTCATCATCTACATTTCGAAGCCATCCCCCAAAAATCGGCAACCAAAAACCATACTCCACTACCTATTCCCCCTTTAACTTTTAACCATAAAAAAAGCTACTCTTAACGAAATAAGAGTAGCCTTCTTGACTAAATGAACCGCCCTTATCTTTCAGGTGTTTTTCACCTGCAGGATTTGGCACCTTTCGTCTAAAACGAGGTTGCCGAAGTTTCATAGGGCCCGTCCCTCCACTTCTCAACATAAGAATTGTTTGATTTCCATTTATTATAATCATCAGAATAATAAAAATCAATCGTTTAATACTTATTTTTCCGATAAACATTAAATGATATATGAAACATCATATTGTTATAGAGATTTATAGGGTATTATGTTGTTTTACTTGCGGATATATAAAGGGGTATGTTGTATCATGTCGAAAACATCATTTATAACCAAGTTGCTTTACTTCTATCGTAAAGGAGATAGAGAATACGCCAAAATAAATATCAACCTAATGAGGTGTTAGTAACATGAAAAATAAACGATGCGAGAATTGTGGTTCTACTACATTTAAAGAAGGAAGGATTGGATCTGCTTATCATGCATATGTTTGTGAGGATGAATCTAGTAGATTCTTTTCAGGAGGGAAACGTTCCAAACTATTAACCACATTTTGTTTAGAGTGCGGTGAGGTGCAATCATTTAGAGTTGAAAAACCGGAGATATTTAAAGAATAAAATAATACTAATTACATATTTACAGTAGGAATGATAACAACGGACGATTTCGCTACAACTAGAGTAAATACACCAATCATATTAATAAAAAACAAGAATAAGGTGTCTAAAGGACCCCCTATTTTGAGCCAATAATGAGACATTATGTTAATCTTAATAGAATCTCTTTATAATATGTATAGTTGCACCAAATTGCGAAACTTAAGGAGACAGATAAATTTTATGAGGAAATTATTCATATTACTTACTTTAATTCTAGCATTAGCCAGTGTTACGGCTGCTTGCACACAAGATAAAAAAGATAGTGCCGTTGAAAATGGTCCAATAGAAGAACCAACCGCAAAAAATGAAAATGAAGAATTAATAAATTTTGAAGAAAAAGAAGATATGAGCCGCTTGGAACAAGGTATTTTATTAGTTGGTGAGAGTGTTAAAGGAGGCTATTACTTGGCCACCGTTCAAAGTGCATATTTAAATGCTAGTAACGATTCCGTCGTTGTTAATGTCTCTGTAAAAAATGTACGAGGTCAAACGATTGGACTATCAGAATTAAAATATAACTTAAAAGATGAAAAAGACGGAAAGGCCTATGAAGGAAAGGTGCTTGATCAAAACCCTTCTGATATACAAGTTAAACCAAATGAAACGGTAGAATTAAAAATAGCTTTTGAAGTACCAAGTACCGCAGATGAATATATGTTTTATATTGAAAGCTCTTTAGATCCTCTAGGAGCACACTGGAAAATCGATAAGCTGCAATCACAAAAAAACTAAATCTAAAATACAATATAAAAGTCCCTCTACCTAAGGCAGAGGGACTTTCTAATTACTATCTCAAACTACCCGCAATCTCCGTAAAGATAACTCCAAGTGCATGTGCACCTGCATCTGGATAGCCTAAGCTTCTTTCACCAACTGTACCAGCGCGGCCCATACGAGCTACGATTTCTTTCGTATACTCTGCTCCTTTAACCGCTGCTTCTGCTCCTTTTTCAAAGGCAGTTTTCACGTCTACTTCGTTTGAAGCGCTAGCTAACCAAGAATCTACACATGGAGCAAGTGCATCAACAAGCGTTTTATCACCAACTACCGCTCCTCTACCGAATGATCTTTCACCGATAGATTGTATGCCTTGAAGTGCTGCTTGCAACATTTCAGCGAACTCTTTAGCTGTTAGCTCACGTTTTTCACCTGCCGCTTTACTAGCTGCGCGGAATGCTCCGCCCCAAATTGGACCAGAAGCGCCGCCGCAATGTTCCATAATAATCATTGAACAACCGTCAAGGAATGATCCAATCGTTACATTCTCTTGTCCTAAAATAGAATGCCACTCACGCTTTAATTGCTTAAATCCTTTTGCAACACTCATTCCGAAGTCGCCGTCACCTGCATGTGTATCTAACTCACAGAACGGTACTTCATTTTTAATAATAATGTCACTCATTTTATCAACGAGATAGATCATGTTATTTAATGTACTGACATTATTTTTAATAACAGCGTGCTCTTCCGCTGTTTCTATTTCGAAGGAAACTTCCTTCTCTTCTACATCTTCAAGCACATTCACGTACTCTACACTTTCAACTGGTCCATCTACTTTAAACGCTGGTGTATTACACTCTTTCGATAACAACGTTTTTAACTCGTCATCTAACTTCATCACTGTTAAAGACATACCAGCCATATCGATACTCGTCATATAATTACCGACGAATACTCTATTAATTTTAATGTTTCTAGCAGCTAATTCTCTCGTAACTGCGTTGTTAAATAAGTATAGTTCTTGCAGTGGTGTGCCGCCAAAACCATTTACAAGAAGCGCAATTTCCTCGCCATCTTTTACTCCTAAATCTTTTATTAAATCATTTGTCATACGGTTAGCTAATTCATCTGCTGACAGCGTTTTTTCACGTTTAATACCTGGTTCACCGTGAATACCTACGCCGTATTCCATTTCATCTTCTTCAAGTGTAAAAGTAGGTGATCCGCTCGCTGGAACTGTACAAGAAGTTAATGCTAAACCGATTGTACGCACGTTAGCCGCTGCTTTTTCCGCTACAGCTTTCACCGCTCCTAAATCCATTCCTGCTTCCGCTGCTGCGCCGGCAATTTTATGCACTAAAATAACTCCCGCAACACCGCGGCGTCCTACTGTATACAGGCTATCTTCTACCGCAATATCATCGTCTACTTTTACGTAGTCGACTTCAATTCCATCTTCAGTCGCTAAATGTGCACCGTTTTTGAAATTCATAATATCGCCGCTATAATTTTTAATAATTAATAACGTACCTTTTTTACTAGCTGTCTCTTTAATCGCCTGATATACCTGAATTTGTGAAGGAGAAGCAAACACATCTCCGCACACTGCTGCATCCAGCATTCCTTTTCCGACTAGACCTGCATGCGCTGGCTCATGACCACTACCGCCGCCACTAATTAACGTTACTTTATTTTCATTCATTTCTTTCTTCTTAATAACTTTATATTTTTTCAAAAACTCAAGCTCTGGATGAGCCATCACCATTCCGTTGCACATTTCCATTACTAATGTTTCTGGTTTGTTTATAATCTTTTTCATTGTGATTCTCCCTCAATTCCTTTAATATATTGTGATATATTTGAAATCTTCTTCTTACTACTCATGTTAAAATGAAAGCGTTTTATAGTAAACGGACAAAATGGACAATCTGTCTAAAGACACCGCTCTCATTTATAGATAGGATTTTTATATTACTAACATTCTAGGGATGATTCAGATGACCTCTTCTATAATTTCTAAAAAGATAATCGCGAACTCATTGAAACATTTAATGGAAACAGAATCGTTTCATAAAATATCAGTGAGCGATATTATGTTACACTGTCAAATGCGTAGGCAAACTTTTTATTATCATTTTAAAGATAAATTCGAACTATTAAGCTGGATTTATAAAGAAGAAACGAAAGAAAATATTATAGACTTTCTTGATTATGAAACATGGGAAAACATTTTCGATTTATTATTTGATTACTTTTATGAAAATCAAAAATTTTACCGAAATGCTTTTAAAGTCATTGAACAAAACTCGTTTAATCACTATTTATTTGAGCATACGAAAAACTTATATATGAAGATTATTGATGAACTATCGATGAGCTGTGGATTCAGCCTTTCTGATGAGACAAAAAATACGATTGCCTCTTTTTATAGTCACGGCTTCGTTGGGACGATAAAAGATTGGATTGAAAGTAAATGTGAAGTAGATCCGTCCATTATGTCTTCTCTCATGAAAAATATGATAAACAATCAATTACTACTATTACTGGAGCAATCAGCAAAGTAATTAAAGGGTGGCAAAAGCAATGAAAAAGATTATGAATGATGTAGAAAATATTGTTCAAGATATGCTGCATGGCTTTTTTTTTGAACATAACGAAAAAGTAAATTACGACGAAACAAATAACATCATTTATGTAAAAGATATAGAAAAACTGAAACAAGACGTTGTTATCATAAGCGGCGGTGGTAGCGGACACGAACCTGCTGATATAGGTTATGTAGGAAACGGAATGCTTACGGCGGCAGTAAACGGCAGTATCTTCACTCCGCCTACAGTGGAACAAATTGTGGCGGCAACTCGCTTAATGCCACAAGATAAAAGTATTTTATTCATTATTAAAAACTTTAAAGATGACGTAGAAAACTTTTTAGCTGCAGAACAAATCGCCAAAGAAGAAGGAAGACAAATTGACCACATCATCGTAAATGACGACGTTTCAATTGAAGATGATGCTTCTTTTAATAAAAGAAGACGCGGCGTAGCTGGCACCGTTTTCGTTCAAAAAATAGTAGGCGCGGCCGCTGAGAGCGGTCATTCTTTAGAAGAACTAACAGCACTTGGCCAATCTGTCATCCAAAACTTACACACATTAGGAGTCGCCCTTTCACCTGCAAACGATCCAGTACAAGGAAAAGCTTCATTCACATTAAACGACGATGAAGTCTTTTACGGCGTTGGTATTCATGGCGAAAAAGGTTACCGCAAAGAAGCACTATCCTCTTCTGAAATATTAGCGATTGAACTTATGAACAAACTAAAAAGCATTTATCGCTGGAGAAAAGGTGACAACTTTGCCATCCTCATTAACGGACTCGGTGCGACACCATTAATGGAACAATACATTTTCGCAAACGATATTCGCCGTTTATGTGAGCTGGAAGGCTTACATGTGAAGTTCGTAAAGGTTGGTACCCTTCTCACTTCTTTAGATATGAAAGGTGTTTCGCTCAGTTTGCTTAAAATAGAAGATTCGGATTGGGTGAAGTGGTTGAAGGCGGATGTTAGAGCGAGTGGTTGGTAACAATAAACTAAACATTATGATGATTGAACGTTTAGTAATCAAAAGTACTGACTTATATGAAGAATGTATAAACCTTAGGTATCTGTAAATAAATCGAAGCATACATACTATTTGCAAGTTATCCGCCAGTTTCGAAATGCGGTTATCCAGTCGGAGAAAGGCACCTTAATGTGTCTTTTTTTTATTTTCAAAAGGACCTGCTCAATTATTGCGTAAAAAACATAAAGTAAATTGAATCCGTTAAAATACATGAGTGACCCCTTGTTTTCCCCTCTTATTAAAGGAGGAACTATTATGGGATTTGGTGGTAGTTGTGGCGGCTGTGGATTTTCTGGCGGCTTTGCTTTATTAGTAGTATTGTTTATTTTATTAATCATAGTTGGAGCTTCTTGCTTCTGCTAAACAAACTATCGGAAAAGACACTCTTATATGGGTGTCTTTTCTTTGTAAACTAAAAAGAATGAGAATGAAAGCCTTTGGTCATAATTACGACTAAAGGCTTTTTCTATATAAAAAATGAAACATAGTAAAAATAAAGTACTTACTTAAATTGTTTTTCACTTTACAAACTATATCCAAAAAGTTGGATAGTTCCTTTTACTACTCATATTATTAATAAATAAAGCAATAACTACAATAACAACGGAACCAACTAAAACCGGCGTTACTAAATAACTCCAACTATTTGCTCCTAAAATAACGACAATTGGATCAGCCCCTGCCGGAGGATGCGTTGTTCTTGTTAACATCATAATAGCAATCGACACCCCGACTGCTAAAGCAATTGTCCAATATTCATTCCCAAACAAATGATATATTGATAGACCAATGAAAGTTGAAATCAAATGTCCTCCAATAATATTACGCGGCTGAGATAGCGGTGCATTCCAAACTCCAAACGCTAATACACAACTCGCTCCAAATGGAGCCATTAGTAATTCTGTAGAAGTTATACTCGTTAAATATGTTAAGGTGAGAATTGTTAAAAATCCCCCCAGTAGTCCCGTTAAAGAATCCTTTATATTTACTTGTAATGGACTTCTCCCTTTCCCTTTCATTTTTGCAAAATATCGTACACTTATTGGTTGAGCCTCTTTCTGCTTAGCTGCTGTTATATTATCCATCGTTTTCCTCCTTTATCGCGCTATTCGCAGGGATGGACATCCCACTGACTAAAGTCTCACTTTATTTACCAATAATTATAACCCGAATTAACTAACCTGTAAATATTCATTTTAGAGGTTAGTTAAAAGATACAAAAAAAAAGAATCAACTGCTATAAGCTGATTCCTAAACCTCTTCAGATTTTCGAACCTGAAATTTTGCTACTTTTTTCCGGTTCCCACATATTTTCATAGAACACCATTTTCGTTTTCCACTTTTATCTATAAATAATAAAACACAGTCGGGGTTTGAACACCTTTTAAGAGAAATAAGCTTATTTTCTGCTATTAACGTTAAAGCATCAAATGCAATTAACGATACAAGTACATCCTCAATTTCTCCAACTGGGATAGGTACTAGACGCTGTTCAATGACTTTATATGTAAATGGTGCCTTCTCAATTTGTTTTTCTAAATACGCAATAAAATCATTAGAAATTTCGTGCAGATCAGCAATTGCCTCAAACTGTTTTCTCAGTACTTCTCTTACCTCTAATATGCTAGATGTAACTTGATTCACTCGCTCTTGAATTCCTATAAGTGTTTTTTCATTCCAAAAAGGAAGATTAGCCTTTATTACATGTAGCCATTCTAATACATCTTCATCTGTTATTAATAAATCATAACGTTGTCCACGCCTAACTAACTCTGTATTCACTAAATCTAATGAGAGATTTCCAGATATAAGCGGGAATTGTTTTGTTTCCTGCATGTACTCATCACCTACTCTTTAACCAATCATATTCTAAAGCAATATGACGGTGCAACTTTTTATAAATTCACATCCAGAAAAAAGCCCTATTACTAGAACATCTCATCCACATTTAAAGGAATCTACATACGCCTTCTCCCCTTAAAATCACCAAAACCCATTTACAAATCTATAAAAGTAGATATAATATCCTTATGGAACCTTTATTAATTTATAAAGCATTGTCAAATGAAACAAGATGTCAAATTTTATCATGGTTGAAAAATCCAGAAAACCATTTCGATGAAAAACCTTATCTAGAGCAAGGCCTTAACTTTCAAGTTGGAGTATGTGTAGGAGATATCCAGCTTAAAACTGGCTTAGCCCAATCGGTTATTTCTAGTTATTTATTAACTATGAAAAAAGCAGGACTACTAGACTCTGACCGAATTGGAAAATGGACATACTATCGCCGAAATGAAAAAACAATACGAGAGTTTTCTGAATACGTTCAAAACGAATTATAAAATGAAAGCTAATAATCAATCTGCATACTAATTGATTATTAGCTTTCACACATTCTGCTTTTTTACAGGCATCAATTATTTTTTTATAAAATTGCACTACCTATAAAAGCAAGAAACATAGAAAGGAGAAAATTTTTTAACATATCATATCTAGTTATTTAGATATCTGTTATTGTATTTCGAATTACATAATCCTGATAATATTGGCATCCAATCATGCTTGTAATAATGCTTCTTTGTTAATGAATTTACTTTCAAAATACTGATACGAATGGAGAGTTTTATAAATGAAAAAAGTAAATCCTTTACTTATTCTGACACTCGCAATAGGTGTGTTCGGAATTATTACTACCGAGATGGGTATTGTCGGCGTATTACCACAAATCACTCAAAAATTTGGAATTTCAACTACACAAGCTGGATTTTTAGTAAGTATATTTGCACTAGTTGTTGCTATTTCTGGTCCGTTTTTAATTCTGCTCGTCTCTAGTATTAATCGCAAAATAATTTTATTATCAGCAATTTTCATATTTGTTATTTCAAATATAATCTACGCTTATACAACACAATTTGAAATCATGCTTATTTTTCGTATTTTACCGGCAGCACTTCACCCACTCTTCTTTTCAATTGCTCTTGTAACAGCTGCTAAACTTGTCCCTCCAAAAAAGAGCGGTCAAGCGGTTACAAAAGTTTTCATGGGAATTACTGTTGGCTTTGCTTTAGGTGTACCACTAACCTCTTACCTTGCAGACCAATTTTCACTCGAAATTGCTTTCTTATTCGGAGCGCTTGTTAACACTCTTGCATTCATTGGAATACTAATCCTACTTCCTTCTATGCCTGTTAAAGAAAAAATGTCATTCGGCAAACAAATTCGTATACTCGGCAAACCAGGATTATGGTTGAATATTTTAACCGTCACATTCCTTTTTGCAGCCATGTTTTCCGTATACAGCTACTTCGCCGAGTACCTTGCCAAAGTAACTTCCATGAACGGATCTCTCATCAGTATCATGCTATTCATATTTGGTATCGTTATGATTTTAGGCAATCATTTATTTGGTAGTCTCCTGCAAAAAAGTATAGTAAATACAGTAATATTATTCCCTATCCTATATTCTATTGTTTACATATTGGTTTATTATTTAGGTTCCTACCTTGTTCCAATGATTTTTATCGTATTCATTTGGGGAATCGTACATGCTGGTGGATTAATTGTTGGTCAAACATGGTTAATAAGCGAAGCAAAAGAAGCGCCTGAATTTGGTAATAGTCTATTCGTTTCGTTCTCCAATCTCGGAATTACTTTAGGAACAACTATTGGAGGCTGGTTCATTTCAAACTTAGGTATTCACCAGCTTATTTGGAGCGGATTCATTTTCACACTATTCTCATTTCTGTTAATTATAATAAAACTAAAATTTTTCAATTCTAATAGCCAGGCTTCATTATCAAGTTAGTACATTTTCAGTTTCAAATTTTATAAACTAAAAAGTATAATGATCAAAGCCTTTAGCCATAATTACGACTAAAGGCTTTTTTGTATATAAAGTGAAACTTTACTCAGCGGGGGTTTTGTTCATCCCCCCACTGAGTATTAGCCTTCACCAATCGGGCGTTTACGGGCAGCAGGGCTCCCACCTAACTTCTTTGCTCCAGCTGAATTTTGAGGTGGGAGTTTTACTGCCCGCAAATAGCGGGATAAAAATAAATCTAAAAGGAGCTAATTTTATGGAACATAATCAAAATGGAGTACTTGCTTTAATTGTTTTGTTTTTAGGATTAGTGTTTTTTGTTAGTGGAATGGTTTATCATTTATGGGGTTCTTATTAATTTCAACTTTTAAACAAATAAATAATTCAAAAACTAAAACGTGTATTGTATCGATATGGCATATTTCCAAAAACAACTTAACATGGTAAAATAATATTCGGACGGGAGTCCAATATTATTAAAATTAAGATGGTTCAAGTCGGAGAAAGGCACCTTAGGGTGTCTTTTCTTTTTTGTTAATTAATAGATTGTTCTCTTCTAGGTAACTCTTTAAAATATAAATTTTAATAAAAAAGACGCATTTAGATTGATGCGTCTTTTGGCGATGTCTCTTTTGTGAAATCATATAAAGCTATTGCACCTAAAATAACAAGTATGCTTTCAGGAGCATCTATCAAAATAGTTTTCCAAATTTCTGGTATTACCCATTTAATATCTGCTGCTGTTTCAAGATATGTTTGAAAATAACTGATTGTAAAATTAATTACAGATAAACATACAAATAATGTTAGACAAAATCGAATTAATTTCTTATTTTTAAACATGTAACACCTCTCAAAATTCATTGGATATTCCTACTTTTGGTTTGTTATATACTTACATCCTTATATTTTATTTTAACATACAAAAACCCAAATAAATACAATATGTATATTTGCATATTTTTATATCATATTTACGGTATTCAATTAAATAAGAATTCGCTTTTCCATTCAGGATCCTTTCTATCCTCTTCATTATAATCAAGAAGACACTCTTTCATTATTTTTGTATCTCTCGGTAACCTTTTTTCAAACTTTGACCATCCGTCGAAGATCATTTTGTTTGGCAAAGGACACACAAATCCTGTAATACAATCCCAAAAAGCATCCCAGTTTTCCACGTACAAATCAGGAAACTCAAGCTTCTCTTTAAGAAGTAAATGCAATTCTTTTGCATTATAAATGTTGCTTACATCTATGACAATAATTGATTCATGTTCATTACTCAATTATATATATAAATCATACTTAGTTAAATTGGGTTGATTTTATAAGGAGTCAAAAACCTCTAAATGTTGATTTTATAATTATATAAATAATCCTAACATCTTCAAAAATTGATATAATGATACAGTTATTTATAGCAATCAGGGAGATGTACAACATGAACTATACACATATGCCAAAAGAAATAGGAATGATTAAGCGGACTCCATTCGCTTCAATACCGAAGAAATTCATCGGTATTGGTAATATTGTTAAAAAACAAACAAAAGTGGAGCGCCCTAAATTAGCCCAAGACAAACAAGAAATTATTGAAAACAAGTTACTATGTTCATTTCTTTCTGAAGAGAAGGTATTGATTACTTATTATAGAGATGGTCATTTACTTACTAGATATGTGACTGTAACTGACATAAATCCGATAAAGAATTTAATAACTTGCACTGATGCATCTTATAACAGAGTTTTCCTTAAATTTATAGATGTAATTGATTTGAGATAAAAAACATACAGTTTTTCAAATATATCCAGGAATAAAAATGAAAGAATCTTGTATTCTAGGTTAAATACAGATAGAGAAAAAGTGTAAGTTCTTGTGAGAATTAGCAAGATAAAGGCTGTTTGTTTAGGTTTTGGACTGTCTGTTATGGTTATCGAATTTACAAATACAAAAGAGGAACAGAACACAATAGAGAAAACTAAAGAAGCATTTAGATAATAGTTGAAAACGCCCGATTAAGGACGGCTTCAACTATTATCTAACTTTGATATATTCATACCACCATTTACCACCTGATCAAGTATCCACCCACCAAGTAATCTTATCTAACTCTGTATTAGGTAGGACATCGGTTTGGATATAACACATAGTCCAGAAAGTGAATCAACATTAATGCTACCTTTTATTCCTCGTTCTGCCATAGCTTGAATAGCTTCATCTAAGGAGTTAGTATCGAATCCACCTGACTTAACGTATTGATATCCACATTAGAACCGCCGTTTCCTTCACAATTCCCAACAGTTTGTCCCGTTAGAGCGTATAGTCATACCCCCTCCTTATGGTAATTCCTTTTATAAATCTTTTTATTTAAATGTATAATTGTATGAAAAGTTCTAAAACTTTGAATCGAGGTGAAAAGCATGAGAAGTTTTGGCTCATTAATGATCTCTACTATCTGCTCAATAATCCTTATAATTTGGAATGCCTATTCCTTCTATGATGGATTCACGATGGGACATACGTATTACTGGGTTAATGGCATCGCAGCTGTTATCTTCTTTCTATTCTTTATCGTAGACATGCGAGAGATCTGCAAGAAAAACTATAGAACCTCAGAACAATAGGAGTTGATACATATGTGGAAAAAAATTAAGAATTATAGATTGAGCTTAAAAGATTTAAAGTTCATGTTATGGCTGTTCGGTATTACATGCTTTATATACAGCTACAATTTCATTGTAGGACTTGCTTTTGTCCACAAATTCCAAATTTATGATTTAGGTGGTGCTATAGCGACATTCGCCGCATTTATGGATACTAGAAATAGGATTAAAAATAAAAATTATAAAGCAGCTTAATATAAAAAGGATCCTTTGCGGTTTCCTTTTTTCTATGTAAAATAAAAAAGCATCGAATTCGCTACTTTAATTGTTTGTTGTTTGCTTCTATTTCTTCTTCATTAAATAATTTTTGTACATTTCTTTTTAAATCCAATCCTTTATAAACAAGTTCCTTGAACTCTTTCATAGATAATGGATCATTCAATACTTCCCATAATCCTATCAATTCTGTATATTTAGGTGCCTCCGTAACATACTCGTGTGATTTAACTGTTTCGAAGTGTCTATGGAATTCCCAATGACATTCTTCGCATAAATAGTAGAACCCGGAACACCTGTCATTTACACTCAAACTATTTTCGGTTCTATGGTTTCCTAGCCCCATTGTTATTCCTCGCTTTCTACTTGTAAATTTCTATTTCAATTGAATATGCAATATTTCATATTTTATCATTGTAATATTTCTTTATTAACTATCACTTTCTAGTTCATCATTAATATCCATTGATAAATCAACGTTTGTAATTTAATTCCTTATATTAAACCCCGACAAGATACTTTTAAACACTTTATTCAAATAATTATATTGGAATTTCTTGTTCTACAAATCTATACGTGTTTTGTGTATTATATAGCAGAAGAGTAAGGTAAGAGTTACTCTTTGCCATTTTAGAAAAGGTTCTGTTGGAGACAACAGGACCTTTTTTGTTCGAATTTCAATAAAACAATTCTTAAATTCCATCTCATTGGAAATAACTATATAATGAAACTGATTAAATATTAGGAGTGCTATTAATGTCTGATATAATCCGTCTCTTAATTATCATGATGATTGCAACCTTTTTATTTTCTTCCATAATAATGGAGTTTAAAAAACCTCAAAAAAGCATGTTTTGGTTCTCAATTGAAGTCTTGTCTCTCCTCGGAGTTTTACTGCTAATAAAGGAATTTTTTATCAATCATATAACATAGTCCCCTGAATAAAATTCAATATTCCGTCAATACTGTAGACAACCGATTAAGTTACTTTCTCCTTGTTCCCCCTTGGAGAACCGAGCAGTTAGCTTTTGCTGACTGTTCTTTTGTTTGAAATTAAAATAGCGTTTTTGTTCCAAATGATGCCCTCATTAATTCGGACACATTTACCATTATTTTTACCAAAAAATTCATGATATCGTTAATTAGTCGAATACGTCATTACTTGACGATTACCCTTAGGAGCCCCGCAGACAATCGGGGTTTCTTTTATTTAAAGCCATTGTCTCTTTTAGGGTGATATAGTCCTTAAGATCTTGTTAAACCAGTGTAATTACGGTTGGAACTTCATTCTGTTTGACACATATCCCCAGGCTATCTGGACATTATAAAAGATGAGGTGACTGACATGAAGGATAAAATATTAGAATTAGTACCAGGATCGGTAAAAAAATTACTCCAGAAAAAAGTTAAAGATGGAAACCGATGCATCATTGATTTGGTTGTGGATGATGCAACTGCTTATGGATTTGAACCGGAGCAAGTAATCCCCTGTATCATGGCGGGTTATTATGTTTATGAATCTACCACCTATCCCAGTGAAATGGAGGAAGAATTGAAGCTAAACTTGGTTTTTCATGCGGCCAATCGCTCGGCAATGAAGCTTCTGTCTTATGGGAAGTATAAAGCGAAACAATCTGAAAGTGGATGGATGAGATATACAAATCCATAAGGTTTACTTAACATACACTAACTAGCTTGGTGAGCATGAGGCAACGCCACATGCCCATCGACTTGAGATCTTGAAATACCCCAAAGTATTTTGGTGAAAAAAAGCAACATTTAAGTTCCTTATGACATTTTTCTAATATAAGTTGTAACATTGCCTAAACAACAACTACCTTGTGGATTGTTTACTTCACAACCACATCGATTTTCTCTTATGTTTTCGCGAATATGCTCTACTGGATTAGGAGTAAGTCCATTTTCTACATATTGTTTGATTTTTTCTTTTGTCCAATCAAAACAATAGCAAATTGGTGTAGTTGCTGAGTCATCTTTTTGATTTACAGCTACCTTTATGTCCGATACAAAGTATTTTTTATTATTCGTATCAAAATAGACTACATCACAATCTTCGTTTGAACAAAAATAGTGATTTTCTTTAGCATTTAATGTTTCTAATGCCGATGGTTTAAGCAATGATTTTAGTGTAATCAACTTTACATTCTTAGCTTTATTTTTACATGATGGACAATGACCATTATTTTCAATTTTTATTCCTTTAAGGTTACTACAACAATCTTCCATTATTCTCCCACCTTTACAATTTATTATTTTTATAAATATTCTTCTACTTTCTTTTCTGAATCTATTAAAGTTTCGATAATAAGATATTGCATCTGTCTCACCTCATATAAAGTATAAACCCTGTGCCATAGTACAGGGTCAAGGAAAGTATTATTTACTATATTATCGATTTACTTTCTTAAAATAAACTGTCATTATTCAATAAGCCTTTTTCAGCAATATACTCCGATTGCGAAATTCTAAAACTACATTTAGGGCGATTAACCTTTATCACCTCGTAACTCTTTACTACAACGTTTTACAAAAAATGCTGTTATTAAAATAATAATTCCTATACTCAAAACAAGTAATTGATCGAGTGCAATCACATCACGAAAAATCCAACGAGAAACAAAACCGAAGCTAGACATGCACACACATATAAAACCAAAATAATTTAACCATCTATGTACATTTTTCATTCTTCCCCCTCCTTAAACTTGCATTTTATCATTCCATCCTGTTTTTAGGTGTGAGTGCTGGCTAGTCGTGTGGTGATACCTCTATATAGGGCTTTTTCTTTTTTCTCAATGACCAATATTATTAAAATTAAGATGGTTCAAGTCGGAGAAAGGCACCTTAGGGTGTCTTTTCTTTATTTTCAAAAGGACCTGCTCAATTATTGCGTAAAAAACATAAAGTAAATTGAATCCGTTAAAATACATGAGTGACCCCTTGTTTTCCCCTCTTATTAAAGGAGGAACTATTATGGGATTTGGTGGTAGTTGTAGTAGTTGTGGCGGCGGCTTTGCTTTACTAGTTGTATTGTTTATTTTATTGATCATTGTTGGAGCTTCTTGCTTCTGCTAAAAAACTATCGGAAAAGACACTCTTATATGGGTGTCTTTTCTCTATAATAAAAAAGCTCTCCATAAAGGAAAGTTTTTAGGTTTATACATTCAAGTCATCCAGATTAGTTATTTACACAACACTTTATCACTTTCGGTCTTTAGTGTGAAATACAAATAATCCTTCCGCTACACAAAGCTGCTCAACTAACTTTAATTCCTTAAGTTCAAAACTTATATAGTTAAAAAAGCCGATTAGTGTGTGTTGATTAAAGTTTCACTTTATTTCTTCGCATCTTTCATGCTGTAATATCCTAAATTAATAATAATTAAGAAATACCCACCCATAATTCCAGCAGCAAATGTCCACATGAAATCATGGTGTTCAATTTCATACATAATAATCGCACCGAGTATCGCGGCTGCAAATCGATTCATCATTCCAAGCATCGGTGCTTTTTCTTTTTTTACAATGCTATCTCCGAACTTTTCAATACGCCTCCCTAAAATCCATACGCAGTACATACTAACTAGAAGGCCAATGCTTATCCCTACAAAATGGGCTGAGAAAGGTGTCATAAACCAGCCCAATAACATCACGCCTAGCAAACAATATATTTGTATGTTAAATGATCTTAGTGCCATACGAATCATGTTACGCTCCTTATCTTTCTCATTATATTTCCGTATCATCAATCCCATCTTTCGGACTTCAAGCTTTCCGATATATCTTTTTTAAAATGAGGGAATTTTATTTTACTCACCATTAAATAAGCGAGTATGCATGTGCCAAACGCCACGGAAACTGGATTATTCAAAAAGCATAAAATGAGAAGACACATTGCCGCAAATGGAATGGGCATTCCGATAAATGTCGGAAGTTTGCTTTGTTGCGTGTTAAATCTCGCAAGTCGAAGCATGCCACAAACACTGTAAGCAAGCGCACATAACATCCCGATGGACTGCAAATCTTTTAAAGCGACACTATATGCAAGAATAGACGGTGCTACACCAAAAGTAACTAAATCCGCAAATGAGTCTAACTCTCCACCTATTTCCGAAACAGCATCAAGTTTCCGAGCGACCATGCCATCAAAAAAATCAAATAACATTCCTGTAATAATAAAAACTGCTCCCAAATACATATCGTGAACGAAAACAGCATAAATAGCCAAAAGCCCACATACAAAATTTGCTATCGTGATCATATTTGGTATGTAACTCATAACAGGATTTTCCTCCTTTCTACTAATCCCTTCATGTAGACTTTCTTACTCATTAGAATCAATAGCCTTCTGTTTTTCTTCCAATATAACTTTATTTATTTTCATTAACGTATCAGTCATTTGCTCTAAAGCATTTATATCGATTTTAGAAAAGTATTTCTCAATTAATACGTCATCTAACTCAGACAACCGCTCTATATACTTACTACCGTTTGGACCAAGTGTAAGGAAATACTCCCGTTTATTATTAGGGTTTACTTGTTTCGAAATCATCTTCTGTTTTTCCAATTTCGATAAAACTTGGCTCACAGCACTTTTCGATATATTAAAAGTACTCGCAATGTTATTTGCTGTCGTGTTTTCATTTAAATTGATATAAAATAGCATGCTCTCTTGCTGCCCTGTAAGACCGAACTCATCCTTTAACTCCTGAAATAGTAAAATGTAGAAGTCATTGTAGGCTCGATTCATTTCATTAATTACTTCTTTATACGATCTAGTCATAGCATTCTTCCTCCAGTCATGCTGTTATTTTATTTCGTTTCGGAATATAGTTTAGTTAACTTAACTAAACTATATTATACCTTTATGTTCGTGTAAAGGGAAATATCGCTCCATCCTTCACTTACCATCTTACAAAAAAGAAGACATCTTAATTGATGTCTTCTTTTTACATGTGACTTTACCCACAAAGTTGCCACTAAAGAAAGCATATCTTTGCCGTGGATTAGTTATTAACCCATAAGCTTGCCGTGAATGCTGTTGGTTTGTAATAAAGTTTGATTAAAATGCTTGGGGTTATTTATTGTTTGTGAATAATTTTTTTTAAAAGTTTACTCCTTTTTCTACCTGTGTTTGCCCAACAATCTCGCCCTATTGTTGAATAAGGTTCAATTTCAAACAAATAAAGCCATTAATATTAAATCTTGATAGTCGCCATCCAATTTTACACCCTTTACTTTTCTACCCTCTTCAAAAAAGCCTAGATTCTTATATAACTGGATTGCCCCTAAATTATCCTCCATTACCTCAAGAGAAATTTTTTCAATCTTACTGTTATTTTTAGCCCAATTGATTAGCGTTTCTAGAAGAGCTCTTCCAATACCATAATTTCGATATTCAGGTAGTATGGTCATCGCAAAAGCCCCTTGATGACTAATTTTTTCTTTGTTTCCGTTCTTAAAATCGATTGCACCGACTAACTTACCATCAACTTCAGCAATAAACTTTACATAATTTGGATTTTCATAATAAGCTTTTAACGTTTTTTGAATAGCATCAACACTCGTCTTTTTTACATCCTCAACCGTACTTAGCATGTATGGAGCGTTTATTAAAGCTTTTGAAGCAGAATCTAGCATTCTTTCTGCATCCTGTTCTTTAGCTTCTCTAATTGTTACTGTTTTTCCATCTTTAGATTTATAAGTAAAAACGTTAGTTGATAATATATTACACACACCCTTTCGGAATATAATTAATCGGATTTTTTAACTATTCCAGAATTCTTAAGTAAGAGAAAGTCGTATCACCTTTTTCTGCAATCGATCTCCTTCAACCTAATAACAATTATTTCAAATATTTTCAATTTTGACAAGAATCCATTCCATTATATGGCCCTTTAGTGGAGTAACTTTATTGCTACTCAACAGTTCCTTAATCCGCCTTTCAGTCCAGACCTTCTTTTCACTATAAAAACATCTCTTTAGATAAACAGATTCAAAAGGACAAAACATCACGTCTTTTTTATAAACACCGTGACTTTATTTAAAAGCGGCATTAAAAATATTCTTCAAATCCTAGAAGCATAAGTTTGCCGCAACCAAAAAACATAAGCTTGCCGTTTCGGCAAACTTATGTTCATATCACATTATACTTAAGACTCCAAACTCTCACCATTCGTCTCAATTACTTCTTTATACCAATTGAAACTGTTCTTTTTCAATCTTTTTAATGAACCTTTTCCTTCATTATCTTTATCAACGTATACATATCCGTAACGTTTTTTCATTTCTCCAGTAGAGGCACTTACAAGATCAATCGGTCCCCAGCTTGTATATCCGATAATATCTACCCCGTCTTGGATTGCTTCTGACATTTCCGTCATATGTTTTTGCAAGTAATCAATACGGTATTCATCATTCACTTCGTCTTCACCATTTAATTGATCAATTGCACCAAGACCATTTTCAACGACAAATAAAGGTTTTTGGTAACGATCGTAAAGCTGGTTCGCTGTAATACGGAAGCCTGTCGGATCGATTGTCCATCCCCACTCTGATTTTTCAAGATATGGGTTTTCAACAGAACCAAATACATTTCCGCTCGTTATACTTTTTAACACTTCGGGATCCGTACTTGTTACTCGGCTTGAATAGTAGCTAAAGCCAATATAATCAACGGTATACTCTTTCAAAATGGACTCATCTTCTTTTTCCATTTCAATCGTTAAACTATTATCTTTAAAGAATCGTTTCGCATATCCAGGATATTCTCCTCTTGCTTGTACATCAATGAAGAAGAATGATTCACGGTCTTGCTCCATCGCGCGTAGAACATCATCTGGATTACATGTATATGGATACGTCGCACCTGCAGCAAGCATACAACCAATCTTCGCATCTGGAATAATTTCATGACACGCTTTCACAGCTAAAGCACTTGCGACAAGTTGGTGATGCGCTGCTTGATATTGAATTTGTTTTTTGTTCTCACCTTCTTTAAATGCTAGCCCTGCTCCCATGAAAGGTAAATGCAAAAGCATATTAATTTCATTAAATGTCATCCAATATTTCACTTTATCTTTATATCTATTAAAAATCGTTTTTGCATACGTCTCAAAGAAATTGACAAGCTTTCTACTTCTCCAGCTTCCATACGTTTCTACTAAATGAACAGGAACATCAAAGTGAGCCATCGTAACGACTGGTTCAATGCCATACTTCAACAGTTCATCAAATAAATTATCATAAAACTTTAATCCTGCTTCATTTGGCTTTTCATCATCACCATTTGGGAAAATACGTGTCCATGCAATAGATACGCGTAACGCTTTAAATCCCATTTCTGCAAACAGCGCAATATCTTCTTTATAACGATGATAAAAATCAATTGCTTCATGTGATGGATAAAACTCCCCTTCTACCGGTGTAAATGAATGAATGTTTCCTTTCATAATGTCCCAACGGTTTTCACCAGTTGGTAATAGATCCACCGTCGTTAACCCTTTCCCGTCTTCTAAATATGCGCCTTCCGCTTGATTGGCTGCGATTGCTCCACCCCATAAAAATCCTTTAGGAAAAATAACTTTAGACATATAGAAAAACTCCTTTATATAAGAATTAACGAGGAAAGGCATTGCAAGTTTTAAAGAATACCTTTCTTCGTTTGAACCTGTATGAAATGTAACTACTATTTAACTGCTAACTCTAGTAAAGAATCTCCTGCTTGAATCTTTTCTACTTCAGTTTTTTTAATGCTATATTTATCATAATTTGTAACAACAACTGGTGTTGTCACAATATAACCCGCCTTTTGAATTTCAGCTATATTAAATTCAATAAGTAATTGCCCTTTTTCTACTCTTACTCCTTGTTCAATATGAGAAGAGAAAAATTCGCCATTTAATTTCACAGTATCCATACCAATATGGATTAAAATTTCAGCACCTGAATCCGCCGTAATTCCTACTGCATGATTTGTTGGGAAAAGTGCAGAAATCGTACCTGAAACTGGTGAAAATAACTTTCCTTCTGAAGGCTCAATTGCAACCCCTTCACCTAACGCACCTGATGCAAATGCAGCATCATCAATATGTTGGAGTGGCTTAACTACACCATGAAAAGGACTAAAGATTATTTCATCATCGTTTGATGCAGCAATTTTACCAATTGTTTCAACTGTTTTTGTAGATGTTTGCTTTTTAGTAAAACCAAATAAGTAAGTAAGAATAAAACCTAATATTAAGGAAACAACCATCGCAATAATTGCGCCCCAAAATCCAGCTGTGATACCTTCTTTCGGACTAATAAATGTTGGAAGCGCAAATATCCCAAGACCACCTGTCATATAAGCTTGCGTACCGAATACGCCAAGTATTCCGCCGCCAATTCCTCCCGCAATACAGCTCATAATAAACGGCTTTTTAAGAGGAAGTGTAATACCATAAATCGCCGGCTCTGTAACTCCGAAAATACCTGAAATAAAAGCTGGAATACTGAGCGTTTTTATTTTCTGGTCTTTCGTTTTCATCCAAACTCCAAGAACAGCCCCAATTTGAGCAAATGAAGTAGCGAATATAAGCGCTAATATAGGATCAATACCATGCACTGCTAAATTATTATAGCCAATCGGGACAATTCCCCAATGAAGTCCGAAAATAACGAGCACTTGCCAGAAAGCACCAAGTACTATCCCTGCTACTAATGGACTTAAATTATAAACCCAAAGTGTAGCCTGTCCTAAAAATTGACCTGCCCACGTCGCAATCGGGCCAATCACAAGAAATGTAACTGGTACAACGATAAGTAATGTGAAAAATGGTACTAAAAATGTTTTCACAACATCCGGAATGACTTTCTTTAAAGACTTTTCTACTTTCGATCCAAAATAAGTAGCGAGAATAATTGGAATAACAGATGACGCATAATTCATTAAAATAACTGGTATTCCTAAAAACGTAATATGAATTGGTGATTCAAACATCGTTCCAGCAAATAGCGTATATAATGGCTCACTTGCTTTTAAACCTGATAAAGCTGGATAAACTAAAGCTCCCCCAATTGCCATACCAATGAAAGGCGATCCTCCAAATTTCTTACTTGCTGTATATCCTAGGAAGATTGGGAAGAAATAAAATAACGAATCCCCAACCCCGTTTAATATTTGATACGTTCCTGACTGCGTACTTAACCAACCTAACGCTACAAATAGTGCATTAAATCCTTTAATCATCCCTGTTGCAGCTAGTACTCCTAAAATAGGAGTGAAAATGCTAGAAAGAATATCTATAAGACTACTCTTTTTCTTCTCACCCGCATTTTCTTCCTCTGTTTCTTGAAACCCTCCAGCAGCAATAACCGCTTTATACACGTCGGATACATGGTTACCAATAACAACTTGATATTGTCCACCGCTTTTCATAACAGTTACAACATCTTCCATACTCTTCAGTATTTCCGTATTCGCTTTACCTTCATCTTTTAACTGAAACCGTAAACGAGTTATACAATGTACAACGCTATTTATATTTTCTCTCCCGCCAACATTTTTCAGTATGTCTTTTGCCAATTGTTCATACTTCATAGTAGTTCCCCTCCTTACAATCATCCCATTTATCATTTATAAAAGAAAAAACCTAAACTAACTCTAATAACGTGATACATACGAATCACTCAATTAGAAGTCAATTTAGGTTTTGCCTGCCAAACAGTAACAATCCCGTCTATTCAATTACATAGTTCATTACGCTTCGTTACACGATGAATGTGCAACGTTACATACACTTTTTCATCTTTTGAAAGATGACTATTATGTGCTTTTCGTAAGTATGCTTCTATTTTTTCTGTACAACTATATGCTTCATGATACTTACTTCTCACTTGCTCATATAAAAAATCATCTTCGGCCGAATTCAATTCCTTCTGCATTAAACGCTGGGCAAAATATCGTAAATGTGTTACAAACCGACTATAATTAAATGAATTTTCATCTAAGTTCATCTTATAGTGGTACTTTACAATATTTAAAATATCTTGGACGATTTTCGTCATCGCCACCGTTTGCTGCATCGCCGGCTCTCCTTGCTGCGCATTAACGAAATGTAGTGCAATTGACCCTGCTTCATCTTCAGAAAGTCTAAACCCAGTCTCTTCTTCAATCATATTCAAAGCTTGTAGACCAATTTCAAACTCTTTCTGATAAAACCTCTTAATCTCCCAAAGCAAAGTATTTTTGAGATCCATTCCTTCTTTATGCCGCGTTAAGGCGAAACTTAAGTGATCCGTTAATGTAAGATAAATATAATCACTTAAAGCCCCTGGCAAAACTGTCTTAGCAAACTGAATAATTCTCTCTGTAATTTCTAAATTCTGCACAGGAATTTCAGTTAACAATCTAGCAAGTTTCTCTGATAATTCTTTTGTTTCTAAAACAAAGGTTTTTTCTATTTTAGATTCATCAATTGTATCGCCTACTTTTTTCTGAAACCCCAAACCTCTGCCCATAAGTACAACTTCTGTCTCATTATCCTTCATCGTACAAATAACATTGTTATTTAAGATTTTATGGATTCTCATATTGTTCCGCCTTCTTTTTCTTAAAATCACAAAAGGTAATAAAAAAACCTAAACTGATTCCAAAAAACTACATATGTAGCCTCCTTGGATCAATTTAGGTTTTGCCTGCCGAACAGTAACAATCCTTGTAATTATTAACTTACCTTTATTATACACAAGGGGTAAGCGTTTGCAATAATAAATTATTGAAATTTTTTTTACAAAGGAAAACATGCCTAATCATTTTTCAATTCCTCATTAAATTCCATATAGACCCATTACTGGTTAAAATGTTATAATTAAAACACCCTACATAGTTACTCATGTTCAGGATGAGAAACTAGCGTCTTATTAAGTAATGCGCATAACTTAAATAAACAAGACACTGCAAAGTGTCTTGTTTATTTGCATCAAGTTTCCTTTTTATCCCAAAACCAATATAATAAAATGTAACATTTAATACAAATAAAGAAAAATATAGATTTATTAAATCATTATGGCACCCATGAAAGTACTTTTATTTTGGAGGAACAAACTATGAACAAAAAGTTATTAACATCATTATTATGTAGCTCATTCTTATTTGGATTATCAGCTTGCAGTTCACATGATACATCTAGCAGTAACACGAAAAACGAACAGGAGACTTCTAAAGAAACAAAGAATGATGAACTTAGCAACAAGGATCCTCAAAAAGAACTTCCCACCCATGGAGATTCTTCTGATGTATACATATCAATACACTCTGCCGATTCATTAGATGTTATAGGTAATGGAGAAGTTAAAGCACAAGGTGTATTTAAAGTATTAGACGTCGCAGTTTATAATCGTCAAGAGGAACCCATTACACTAAATAACAATAACTTTAAATTAATTGACGGAACCGGAAGAGAATATCACATTTCTAATGAATCTCAATTAGTACTTAAAGCTGCAAATACTGCTACATTTAAATTTGGTGTTCTTAATCCTAATGAAAATTCGGAAGGGAACATTGTATTCGATGTTCCGAAAAATACGCAAGGATTAACTTTGAAAATTAATGGAGATATGCTGGATGAAGGGATCGAGTTAAAGGTGGAATAGTCAAAGAAAATACAAACCGCCTATCACAACTTATACTAACATAACAAAAAGTACAGCCTCTGTATTAACTACAGTAGACTGTACTTTTTCATTTGTGATTTTGTATAACTCACTATAATAGGATTCCTTAGTTCTTTTGAGAAGATGCTCTCCAATCACGAAAAGATGTTGGAAACCCAGAATGTCCACGTTGCTTTGTAACAACTGGTTTCTCTTGAAGAGTAGTTGATTTCTCTTCAGGAATAGTTGGTTTTTCTTCAAGAATACTCAAAGCTGTTTGCATTTTCTCCAGCTGTTCTTTTAAAGCTTGCTGCTCAATCTTTAAATCCGTAAGTAAACGTAATATCATCTCAGAATTAGCCATAACGATCTCCTTTCCCCCAATGCACAGAATAAAATACCATATGTAATAAGCGGAATACTCGTGACAAAAATAAGTTCGTCAACTCTTTTAAAATACCGAGTACTTTTATTTTTTCAAAAGGACCTGCTCAAGTTTATCCGTAAAAACATAAAGTGATATAAATCCATTAATATATGGACTTTATGGAAGGAGGAGTTAATATGGGCTATGGTGGTAGTTGTGGAGGCTATGGTGGTAGTTGTGGTGGAGGCTGTGGTTTTGGCGGTGGATTCGCCTTACTTGTTGTGCTCTTTATCTTATTAATCATCGTTGGAGCTAGCTGTTGGGGCGGCGGATTCGGCTGCTAATAAGAGGCACTCTTGAGAGTGTCTTTTTTTTATTTCTCAATATAGGGCTAACATATATGTGTTACTATCAAAAGGCGAGATTCCCTAAGCGTAATATAGTAGTTTACCAACTATGAAAGCCACTGTCACAAGAAAACAGTAGGCTTTTATTTTGTTATTTAACAAGATTAAAACATGAATTACCATTTCCCCTCAGTAACATTTTTAAATTGACATAGCACTTCATGCACCATATACTGTTAACAACAGTATACTGTCATTAACAGTATATATTCCAATTCATTCTAGGAGGTATATTCATGAAACATACAGGAAGACATACAGGTGCATTTCTTTTGTTATTTTTAGCAGAAGGTGATAACTATGGCGGACAGCTACTTCAGAAATGTGAAGAAGAACTTCCGGTCAATCCAATTGATAGTGCCATCCTTTACCGCACGCTGAAGAAATTAGAAAACGAAGGCGCTATTGAATCTTATGTAAGTACATCCGTTCCAGATAAGCCGAGAAAGATGTACAAAATTACTAAGACCGGAAAAGAACAATTAGCGGATTTTCAAATGGATATTGAGGAAAAAATGAAAAACTTATCATTTTTCTTAGACAAATATAAAGACTTAAAGGAATCTAATCATGATTAATGGCGCTATCCTTTACACTTTGGCCATTATTCTTACGGGGATTTCTTTTATGAAGGATCGGAATAAAACGAAATTTGCCCTATTAAAATCATGGAAAATATTTCAAAACCTTCTCCCTGCCATGCTCTCCATTATGCTTTTCGTTGGACTATCACTTTCTATCTTAACGCCGTCCTTCATCTCTTCCATCATTGGAGAACAGTCTGGATTTTTAGGTATTATTTATTCAGCACTACTCGGATCTGTGGCACTTATCCCAAGCTTTGTCGTCTTTCCTCTTGGTAATACGTTAGTACAGCACGGCGCAGGCCTTCCTCAAGTTGCGGCACTCATGTCTACACTAATGTCAGTAGGAATTACAACCTTGCCGATGGAACAAAAGATATTCGGACGAAGCTTTGCTTACGCTCGTAATGCATCTGCATTACTCATGTCACTCCTATTCTCCTATATCATTTGGGTGGTGATGGTATGAAAGAACTAAAAAGATATCGCTTCTTTTTCATTTTGCTGATTGGACTTATCATTCTAACTTTTATAAACCAATCTTTAGGATGGAGCGCATTACAATTAACAGGGAATAGCATTTTAGATATGTTGTTTCTACTCCCCCCTGTCCTAATATTTGTAGGGTTACTTGATCAGTGGGTGAAGAAAGAAACGCTAATGAAATATATGGGAGAAAAGTCCGGCATATATGGAATATTATTCTCTCTATTATTAGGCGGAATTGCAGCTGGTCCCCTCTATGTTGCCTTTCCGATTGCAGCACTACTATTAAAAAAAGGCGCCAGCATTAGGTACATCGTATTTTTCTTAGGTGTTTGGACAACTGCGAAATTACCGATTATGGTGTATGAATTTTCTTCATTCGGAGCTACCTTTACGCTCGTTCACATTTGCTTCGGTCTGTTGTTCTTCTACGTAATGGGCATCGTTTTTGAGAAGTTTTATGATCAACGGCAGTTGTTGCAGTATGATATTACGAAAGAAATGTAAAAAGACATCTTTATCTTGTAAAGATGTCTTTTTAATATGAACCTTAATTTTCGTTCTGTAAAACCCTCGCTGCCTTTACTTCCTTTTTCTCTTCTTTTAAGAACAACGATACGATAAAAGCAATAACGATAAAGATTAACCCTAGTGTAAATGCGCCTTGGAATCCAGATGTTAAACCGTTTAACTTCTCTACTGGATCCATTGGATTTGCTGAGCTTTCCATATACTTAGTTGTTCCTGAAGACATTTTCGAAATAAAGATAGCCGTACCAATTGCGCCAGCTACTTGCTGTAACGTATTAAACAGTGCTGTTCCGTGCGGATATAAATCTGGTGTTAATTGATTTAATCCATATGTTTGTGCTGTCATGACAAACATGAGTCCGACCATTAATACGCTATGCATGACAATAATTTGTACCATTGATGTATCAGGAGTAATGCCTTTAAATAAGAACATTGCAATACCTACTAACACAATACCGGGAACGATAACAACTTTCGGGCTAAATTTATCAAACAGTTTACCTGCGATTGGTCCCATTATAGCGCTAATAATACTTCCTGGAAGCATTATTAGTCCTGATTTAAATGCTGTAACGAGTAAAACTGTTTGCAGGAACATCGGTAATAGTGTCATCGTTGAAAATAACGACATCATCACAATGACGATTAATCCAACTGATATTGTAAACATCGGAACCTTAAATGCACGTAATTCTAAAATTGGATTCTCAATTTTTAATTGTCGAACGACAAAAATACATAGTGATATAAGCCCAACAATTAAGGCGCCATACACTTTCGGATCGGACCATCCTAAATCACCTGATGCACTAAAGCTATACACAAGCCCGCCAAATCCTAATGTCGATAAAAGGATAGATGGATAATCTACTTTTGGCCTTGTTAACTCTGAAACATTTTGAATGTATTTCATCCCAATCATAATTGAAATGATCACGATAGGAATAACAATATAGAATAACCAGCGCCAATTTAATGAATCCACAATTACTCCAGATAATGTAGGACCAATTGCTGGAGCTGCCATCATTACAAGTGCGATTAATCCCATTGTGGCACCACGTTTTTCAGGTGGACAAATAAGTAAAATCGTATTCATTAATAACGGTGAAATTAACCCCGTCGCTACAGCTTGGACGATACGGCCGACTAATAAAACAGAAAATGTCGGTGCAAATCCCGCAATTAATGTACCGACTAAAAACGTTACCATAGCGATCAAAAACATTTGTCTCGTTGTGAGCCATTGCTGAAGTAACGCTGTAATCGGGACTAAAACACCAACTACTAACATGTATGCTGTAGAAAGCCATTGAATCGTTGAAGCTGTTACGTCGAATTCTTTCATTAATACAGTTAACGCATTACCAAGTAATGTTTCGTTTAATAATGCAACCATTGCCCCTAAAAGTAATGCAATTAAAATCGGGGTATGTTTCATATTAGAAGTATCAACTTTGCCACTTGCAGGGCTCTTAGTTGTTATATTCATGTATTGATTCTCCTCCTGTTTTTTACTTGAAAATCTTTAAATACACCGGAACACATGTAATATAATATACATATGTAGATTAAAAAGGGAGAATCAATTTAAAGCCATTGTATATTTAATCTACAAAAAAGGAGAATTGTAGATGAACGATAATGAAAAACAGCTTGATTTACGTATTAGACGTACACATAAATTATTGTGGGATTCCTTATTTGAATTAATGACGCAATCAAAACAAAAATATAGTTCTATCACGATTAACCAAATTTGTGATCGTGCAATGGTACACCGAACAACTTTTTATAAACACTTTGAAGATAAAGATGCTTTATTAGCATTTGGATTTAAACGCTACAGCAAGATGATTGCTGAAATACCGATTTCAGATCGATTAAGTAAACCATTTCAAGTAATGGAACAATTTCTACACCATGAAGAAATCGGTAAAATATTAGAGACGCAAATGTCTGATGAACAATTTATTAGCCGTACACAGTATTTAAGTCACGAAACGAGAAAACAAGAAATAGAAGCGTTAAATCAACTTTGCAAAAACCATACGATGCCAAATGATTTAATCATTGAATTTTATTCAGGGGCAATCACCTCATTAAGTGCATGGTGGTTTAAAAATGAAAGAAGCGTTTCTGCTGCTGAAATGGATAGGTATCTCCACCAACTTATTAACCGGAATATTTTTCAGTTTGAAGAAGAATAACTTCACCATCAAAAAAACGCCTATATGAAATAGGCGTTTTTTACATACTATTACTTACCGATTTTCTTCAAATCCGAACTTTCTATAATTGAACGAGAATATCCATCTTTCCCAACTCGCACCATAGCTCTTCCCAACTGCTCAGAAGTTATCACACTGCCGAATCGCTTCAACAGAGGATTAAAGGGCTTCATCACATCATACATTAATTGGTACAATTTCGTTTTTGATTTCACACCATTTGCCGGAATGATTAATCTTAGTCTAAACATATACGCAGATTTGAAAGGTAAACGTAATAACTCATTTTCCGTTCTCTCCTTCACTCTCGCCCACATCGTACGTCCTGATTCTGTACTATCTGTTCCGCTACCGGATACGTAAATGAATGTCATGTTTGGATTTAACTTCGCTAATGTTTTTGCGGTAGATAACGTTAATTCGTACGTAACTATAGAATAAAACGTCGATAAATTTTCGTTCCAAATATTCAGAATTAATATTAAAATAAACAATGGGGATAGGGGTATGGAATCATAAATTATACATAACGAGGGAATAGAAATGAAAATTCAATTAAAAGCTGATTTAATGCTACTACTAGTTACATTTTTTTGGGGTGCATCCATCCTACTTACAAAGCTTGGACTTGATGGCATAGAAGAATATAATTTAATCGCATTACGATTTATTATTGCCTTTCTTTTATCAGGTTTAATATTTTACAAACATTTATTCAAAGTCGATTTTAAAACTGTAAAATATGCTTTTATACTAGCTTCCGTTTTATTTATCGTCTATATTTTCGCGACTTTCGGTACAAAGTATACAAGTGTCTCTAATGCTGGTTTCTTACTATGTCTCACAGTCATTTTCATTCCGATATTATCAGCTATATTTTTAAAACACATTCCTGAAAAGAAAGTTATATTAGGAATTGTGTTAACGATAATAGGAATTGGCTTATTAACATTAACTAGTGAATTCAAGATCGGTAACGGCGATATATTTTGCATATTGTCTGCTTTATTTTATGCCATTCATGTCATCATTACTGGAAACGTAACAAAACATGTGAACTCGATTGCGCTCGGGGTCATACAACTCGGTTTCGTCGGCCTATTTAGTCTTATTTTTTCATTAGTGATGGAAACCCCAAAACTGCCTAGCACGATCAACTCATGGCTAATCATATTAGCCTTAAGCATATTTTGTACCGCAGTCGCATTCATCGTGCAAGTGATCGCCCAGCAATACACGACGCCCACACATACGGGACTTATCTTTTCATTAGAACCTGTCTTTTCAGCAGGATTTGCCTTTGTTTTCACAGGTGAAACACTTACAGGGAAAGGCTATTTAGGGGCGACGCTTATATTATTGAGTGTGTTGATTGCTGAGGTGGACTTTAAGAGTTTGTTGAGGCCTAATTATAAGAAGAATATAGAGTAAACATTTCACTATGATCAATAAACATACCCCAGAAAAAATATGAGTTTATATTATTTTCATTCTCTTCACTTAGATTTTCTTTTAAATGAGACTTTTTTAGATGCTATCTTCGAATAAGGTAGCATCTAAAAAATGTTAAAAGAAATTTACCCCTAGTATCTTCTTATATTTTATGTAGCCTTCATATTTGACCTTTTCTACGTTCTTTGAAGTGAAGATGTTCCAAATTACTTACTGAATATAGTCATACAGATTTTTCGCTAACAATAAACAAGTTACTGTAATGAAAAGAGCACGAACATACCCGCTTCCTTTTTTTATAGCAAATTTGGAGCCAACAATCCCTCCAGCAATTTGAGCAATCCCCATTATAAAACCATACGCATAGTTTACTTGCCCTACATACATAAATATCAACAATGCACCAACATTACTTCCTAAATTAAGAAGCTTCGCATTACCTGCTGCTTTTAAAAAATCATACCCAATAAATAAAAGAGCAAACATTAAAAACGAACCTGTGCCAGGACCTAGAAATCCATCATAAAAACCAATAGCAAAAACAAAAAAAGTAAAGATAATGACGTGTCGACCAGACAATTTTTTATGAGTGGAAATACTACCCCAATCCTTTTTGAATATCGTATAAATGGCAACCGCACCAAGCATGATCAGCATCAATGGCTTCAGTACTTCTGGGTTCATTAAATGAACGGTCCATGCCCCTATTATGGAACCTATGAAAGTGAGTGGAACTAATTTAAACGCCGATTTCAAATCAAGATTACCAGAACGATAAAACACAATATTACTAGTTGCACACCCCATTGTCGACGCTAGTTTATTCGTAGCTACTGCACTTGCTGGATTCAGTCCTGTAAATAATAAAGCGGGTAAGGCAATGAGTCCTCCACCACCTACAACTGAATCAATAAATGCAGCTAAAAATCCAAAAGCAATCAAAATAATTAATACTGATGGGTCTAAATAAAAATCCATACTATTAACCTCCCCTTTAGTCACTATCAGAATAGTAACTAATAATTTGCTAAATGTAAACAGTTATTGTAACGTTGAAATATAAAAGCAAACATCGGAGGACGAAAAAAGTGGACTACATAGTGCAACAGCTTAAAAAAATTGGTTTTAATGAATATGAAGCTAAATCTTATGTATCTCTTGTTAAACAGGGGCCTGTCACAGCCTACCAAGTGAGTAAGGATTCGGGTATCCCAAGAGCGCGAATTTATGAGATTTTGGGTAACCTTGTAGAAAAAGGAATTGTCATGAAGGAAGAAATAAATGACACCACTCGCTATTCACCTCTACCTGTTGAAATCTTTTTACAAAAGGCGCAATCAGAATGGCAGTCTACTTATGAAGTAATCAGTGATTCATTAAAAAAACTGGAAACTTTCGAGGAAAAAACGGATAATCGAGTGATTACTTTAAAAGACAATAAAACAATAATTAGCTACTGTCAGGCATTAATAAAAAAAGCCCAAAAACGTATTGTCATTTCAATGTGGGATGAGATGTATGAAGCGTTAAAAGAGGAACTATCTGAGGTAGCTGATAAAGTTACAGTACAAGGTATTACCCTGCATGTTGAAAATCCCATTAAAAATCTAGAAGCCCATCGTATAACACCTTATACAGAAACCCTGTCTACAGAACATTGGTTTATTTTATCGATAGATTCTAAAGAGATGATTTATGGACCATCAATTGAAGAGCGTAATATTGCTTTTTATACAGATGACCCCATTCATATATACTTACTAGAGGATTACGTATGGCATGATGTTTTAGTAAATCGACTTGTCCGACGTAGCCAAGACGATTTGGAGCAATGGATTACTACAGAGAGAAAATCCTTCTTTATGGAAAAATAAGAAACATATTCAAAGAATCGAAAAATAAAGCATAAGTTAATTAAATAGAAAACTTATGCTTTATTTTATTTACAAAGTGATACTCCAGTCTTTTAACTATTCCCCTCCACAAACCGCCCAAACTCCTTCAAAAATCTCAGCTTAAAACTACCCACAGGCCCATTCCGATGCTTTGCCACATGAATCTCCGTCATCTCTTTCTGCATCGTTTCCTTATCGTAATAATCTTCGCGATACATAAGCATAATGACATCCGCGTCTTGCTCAATCTGTCCTGTCTCTCTTAAATCTGATAAAAGCGGACGCTTATCTTGACGTGACTCTACGGAACGAGACAATTGCGACAACGCCACTACACAAACATTTAAATCACGTGCTAATAACTTAAGCTTACGCGAAATTTCACTAATCTCTTGAAATCGATTGCCCTTATGCTTCGGATCGCCCGTAATGAGCTGCAAATAATCTACAATGACTAAAAGCTTTTTATCACCGTGCTTCCTCTTTAACTTACGAGTTTGCATCCAAATATCTTGCACCGTAACGCCTGCATTATCGTAAATCTCAAGTGGTAACTCACCAATCTCCGCAAACGCCTTACTCACCTTTTCCCAGTCTTCCATCGTAAAACGATGCTTCGGATTTTTCAGCCTACCTCCTGACACTTCGCCCGCGCAAGACGCCATCCTTTTTAGCAGTTGCTTACTACTCATCTCTAATGAAAACAGCCCAACTGCCGCTCCAGACTTCGCCGCATGTAGCCCTACATTTAGCGCAAACGCAGTCTTCCCCATAGAAGGACGCGCACCAAGAACAACAAAATCACCTTCCTGCAATCCGCACGTCATCTTATTTAACGATGTATAACCAGTCTCAATACCAGTATTCTCTTTCGTATCTTGATGAAGCTCCTCATACAAACCAACTAACGCATCCTTCAAATCAAACTCACATACACAGTCCTTTTCCTCTAACTCACAAAGTTCCGTAATTGTCTCACCAATAATTTTCTCATTCTTCTCCGCAATAAGACGCTCTCCCATCTTGCGCCCAAGAACGCCAGCCTGATACATTTTCCATGCACCTCGAACAAGCCCCTCATAATAAGAGAAGTTGGCAGTTGTAGGCACACCCTCTATTAATGCTATAAAATACTCCATCCCCCCGATATTCTCCAAAAAATTTGGATTCATCCGAGAAACGAGCGTCACAAGATCAATTGGTTGCCCTTCATCTTCAATTTTTCGCATTAACCGAAATATAGACTTATGCACCGGCATAGAAAAATAATGCTCCGTCAAACGGCACTCCTTAATAAGCTCTCCATCAATTAATAGAGAACCTAATACCGTCTTTTCCGCCTCCACATTTTGAATACTCATGGACGCCACCCGCGTTCCGCTAAAAACCGCTGCAACTCTTCCTCTGACAGCGCATTCTTCTCCCACTCCTCGCACCTCGTCAAAAACTCCTCCGTCTCCCCAGTACTAACAGACGACTCCTTCTTCCTAAACTGAGCCGTATCTGCCTCAACCTCAGACACTTTCGTAAATCCTTTCCCGTGCCACCCTCTCAAAATCCCCTTCACATAAGCAACCGTCCGCTTATTATTCTCAAACGCAATTTGAAGAGCCTTCAGCACAAGCTCCTCTGACAAATCTTCCATCCACGCACTCAGTTCCTCCACAGTATGAGGAGACAAACTACCGAAATGTTGCTCATAAAAAGAAAACACGCGACTTCCCGTTTCGTCCTCTATAACCTCTTCTTCCGCCTCTGTCTCCTCACAAACTGGCTCAACATCATACACAGCTGCTCTGATTTCACTTGCAATAGTTAAAATGAATGTTTTACAGAATTTTCCAAAATTATTATACAGTATTCATCATTTAAAAATTAATTTGTCAATATTAAATATAAAAGAAATAAAAACCCTTTCCAATTTCTACAATTCCATTATAAAATATTGTTAAATAAAATTTTTTATATAAGGAGTTTCAATATGCATTACAACATAAATGAAAATTTAACACCTCAAGAAATTGAATTTTGGGAGCAACAATATTTAGAACAAATTTTCTATTCCTTAAATTTAGATAAAGATAAAATGTTGAGTGGATTTAATACAAAAGAAGAAATTAGAGAGGACTGGGAAGCATATCTTGGAGATCAAACTTCAGATTTCGCAACAGGATCCGAACGAATTTTTTACTGGCTTTTTAATCAATTTGGAAAACCTAATTCCTCACCAGTCGGATCAGATATGTTCTTTGAAACTTACAATGCTTATGTGCATATAGACATCAAAACAGTTACCCTAGCGAATTTAGGGGACTTTACAAAAAATATTTTCGTTGGCGATAATCAAAACAGCTACGAAGGAAACATTATTGTTAAAGGTAAAGATCCACGCCCTTACAAAGGACATTTACCATCTTTTTACACGAAGAAAACTGGCGAGAAAAAAATATGCTTAACTTACTTTATTATTATTCTCTATAATGAAAAAAATCTAGACATACAAACTATTGCACTTGTATGTATGCCGAATGGTAAGTTAGGAAATGTTTATGGAAATAAAGTTATTAGTGCCGGGAAAAACAAGGGGAAAATCCGCTTTAATTATACTCAATGTCAAAAATTCGAAAGTCTGGACAATCAACCATCTCGAATTAAGGTACTTCTCTGGAATGAGAATATGGATAAAGCAGTCGAGAAAAAATTCAATGTACTAAAAGATACTTTCGATCAACAAGATAAAAAAATAAGAATAAGACAGTGATAGTTTCACTGTCTTATTCTTATTTAGCTAGTACAACCTCTTCTAATTTCTCATTTTTCTCACTAGATTGTTCTTTCAAATGCTCTTTTATTCCACTTGCAATTTGTTTAGCTAATAAAACTGGCACTGCATTCCCAACTTGACGATACATTGCATTCAAACTACCTGTAAACTCAAAATCATATGGGAAAGTTTGTATAATTGCACATTCTCTCACTGACAGCCTTCTTTTTTTATTTACATGAATTTCAGGCTGAGATGCTGTAATCGTATCACTCGGACGTTTCCAGTTTGTAATCCTTAATGATTGCTCAAATTTAATTTCTTTTTCAATAAATTCTGTAACTTGTTTATCATACTTATCATCAAAATCTAAAAGTTTTTTTAACTCCCACCAGTCTTCTGGCTTTGGAATACTACCAGATTTGTTATCTTTTCTAAACCAATGACCTGCAGTATGATTATATCCAAAATGTTTATCGATTGCTTTCACTGATATTCCTGCTTTTGTACGCCATTCTTTTAGATAATCACAAATTTCCGCTTGATCTACCTCATGCTTCCTTCCCCAAAAAGTATCACTAACATTCTCAGAGGCAACATGATTAAGTATCATTCTACCATTTAATTCAAAGGTTTCATTTCTTGTCCTAATATCATTTAAGTATCCAATTGCTTCTTCTACAGAAATATAAGGTTTCAAATCTTTATCTTTGTAATTTTCAATATCAAATATATCAATTTGCTCTGGATCAACTTCTTGCATGAATTTATGTGTTTTTTCTGGGTAAGGATTTTGAATTCCAAAACGATTTCCGATAATAATTACTCGTTCCCTAAGCTGTGGCACTCCATAATCAGCAGCATTAAGAACCCGGTATTCTACAGTATATCCTAATTTTTCAAAATCATTTTTAATCATTTCAATTACTTTTCCCTTGGACATTGATAATAGCCCTTTTACATTCTCAGCGACAAAAAATTTTGGCTTTTTATCCTTTACAATTCGAAGTAGTTCTAGATATAAGAAATTACGCTTATCCTCCATACTTCTTTTTGTATTTGCAACTGAAAATCCTTGACATGGAAAACCACCAATTACAACATCAACATCTTCTCCTGGAATCTCTTCACTTGGAATTTGAGTAATGTCTCCATGGACAATATGATCTCCAATATTTCTCTTGTAAGTATTCACTGCATTAACATCAAAATCATTTGCCCAAATCACATCAAATCCTGCATGAATAAAACCAAGATCCATTCCTCCTGCACCAGCAAAAAGAGAGACAACAGTTGGTTTTTTCTTCATATAATCACCTATTTTAAATAATTTTCTATCACTCACGAATACTTGTTCTTATTTTTTAGTATAAAAGAAATACCAAATAAAATCAAAAAGAAGCATTCTCAAATACGAATCCTGCTTGTCTGTTAATTATAGGGCTAATAATAATTTGTGTAAATGGTAATTTAAACTGCATTATTTTTCTAAAAAAAATAAACATTCCGATTAAAGAGCATTTTCATATGGATGTTCTTCCAAATTTATTTTCCTAATAAAACGTGCACTTTTGTAAATAATGTAAAGAAAAGCATATATCAAAATAAAACGAACATATATTTTTATTTCAATCAATTCTTTTCTAACCATGTAAATTTCAAATTCTAATTTAATAACACCTGAATCTAATATATATTAATAAAATAATAATTCGTCCAAAATCGAAAATATCCTTTGCAATATACCCCTCAAAAAAGTTAAGTTTCTATCGCAGAAACTAATTTAAATGTTATAATAAATACTTAGTTAATAGCAGAAAAAATCATTCCAAATAATTTACTGTAAACCCATAAGGTGGAATAAACATGGAAATAATTAAAGAATTAGGCCAACGCATTCGCTGTATAAGAAAAGAAAAAAATTTAAGTCAAGAACGTTTAGGAGAACTCTCAAGTATACATACAAATCATGTAGGCGCCATCGAACGTGGCGAGAAAAATGTAACAATAGAAAGTTTAATAAAGCTAACTAATGGATTAAATATCACTCTAGAAGATTTATTTAAAAAGATAGAATTTTCAACCAATAAAAACCCGGTGCATTCTACAAAAAACAAATAAATATAATTATATTTCACTCACTTACAACGTACATATCTTCTAACAAAGTACACACATCTCTCTTACAAAATCACCTCAGAATCCCATATAAAAAATAACCCCTTTCGAAATGAAGTGGTTATTTTTTAACCCTAGTTTTGGATATCATATGAATTTCAAAAAAACAATATGAAGGTATTAATCACTAAGCTTAACCATCCCCCCATACCAACCACTACTCTCCTCCAAAAACACCTTCGTCTCCCCACTATCCTTATAAAAACTCTCCCAACCCCGCTCCCTCAAAATCCCCTTCCAACTATCACTCTCAACCATCCTCTTAATCACACCATCCCAATAAGCAACCTCTTCCTCTGTCATATCTTTCGGGCCCATAATTCCTTTCCAGTGCTGGAAGACAACGTCGATTCCTTGTTCTTTCCACGTTGGGATTTCTGGTAGTCGGTCTAGCCGTTTTGGTGCGGATACGGCTAATATTTTTATTTTGCCGGCTTTGTATTGTTTTTCGGCTTCGGATAGGGTCATGGTTGCGGCGCTGATTTGTTTGTTCGTTAGGGCGTTTATGATTTTATCTTTGTTTTCGTAGACGAAGAATTGTAGTTCAGCTGGGTTTATGCCGAATGCTTTGCTTACTTGTACGAAGGATAAGTGATCGTCGTTTCCTAGGCCTGGGGCAACGCCGATTTTGAAGTTTTTCTTGTCTTGTTTTAGTTGTTCCATTAGTTCGTTTGCGTTTTCTATGTTTGAGTCTTTTGAGACGGCAACGACTTCCCAGTCCGATGCAAGTAGCGCGAGTGGTGTGAAGTCTTTATATGTTAGTTTACTGTGGCCTAGTAGGTTGTTCGTTATGAGTAAGCTTGAGTTAATCGCCAGTACGTGACCGCCTTTTTGTTTCGTATATTTCCATCCGACATCACCGCTGCCACCTACTTTGTTTGTGACAGTGATTGGTTTTGTGAAGATTTTTTCTTCTGTCAGCGTTTTTTGCATCGCGCGTGCTGTTAAGTCCCATCCAGCTCCTTGAACGTTCGGTGCAACGATTTCTACTTTGTCTATGTTTACTGTATTCGTTTGAGATTTTTCTGAAGAACAACCAGCTATTACTCCTGTCATAATCCATATACATAGTAATAATCGTTTTTTCATAGTCCTCGTCCTATTCGATATTTTCGTTCTGGTCGTCCGATAATGCCGTATGTGTACTCTACTGTGCATTCGCTTGTCGCTACTAAATATTCTAAATATCTTCTTGCGGTTGTTCTGGAGGCACCCATTTGTTCTCCCATTTCTTCTATTGTAATTCCCTCTTCGAATCCTTTTATAATCCCTTTCACTTTTTGCAGTGTTAGCGGATCTACACCTGTCGGTAAGTTTTTTACGTCTTGTGTTTGCGAAATGCCGAAAAAGTTATCGATAAGTGCTTGATTTACTTCATTGTTACTATGTAATAATTGCTTCTTTCTTTTATAGTCTTCAATTGTGCAAACAAATTTTTCTAACGTGACCGGTTTTATAAGATAGTTGCTTACGCCGTTTCGAATTGCTTTTTCTAACATATGGTTTTCATTCGCCGCTGTAACCATAATGACGTCAACGTTTGGAAAGTCAGCATGGATTTTCGGCAATAAGTCTGTACCAATTCCATCTGGTAAATAATTATCTAATAGAAGCAAATCGATTTCTTCCTTTTGTAGTAGTTCCATCGTTTCTTTCGCGTTCAAGGCTTTTCCAATCACTTTTACGTCCTTTATTTTTGATAAAAACTCTTCCTGAATTTGCGCGACGCGGAAATCATCTTCTGCAATTGCAACCTTCAACATATGCCCATCCCCCTGTTTGTCATGTACTTTTTCTCAATGTTTTCGGAAGGTAAATTGTAAAAATAGCTCCCCCATTTTTCTCGTTTTGAATTTCAATTGTTCCTTCTAGTAGATCTACCATTTCTTTCACGTTTGCTAGTCCGTAACCACGATCATTTCCTTTCGTTGAAAATCCTTTTTGAAAAATGGTACTTATTTTTTCTGCTGGTACTCCTATCCCGTTATCTATCACTTCAAACACAATATCGTGTCCAATATCCGTAACAAAGAAGGAAACACTCTTTCCCTCTCGTTCACTCACCGCATCAAATGCATTGTCGATTATGTTTCCAAGGATCGTAATAAGGTGCGAAACTTTTATATGGTCTGGTAATGGATGAAGCGTACTATCTCCTTCAATAAGAAAATCGATTTTCTTCTCAGACGCCGTTCCGATTTTCCCTAATAAAATAGCTTGTACTTTCGCATCATGAATTTGATGGAATAAAATATGGTTTTGGCTTTGATGAACATTAGATTCTTGTTGGATAAATTCAATCGCTTCTTTGTAATGTCCTAACTGAAGTAATCCTGATAAGACGAAAAGTTTATTTGTAAATTCATGTGTTTGAGCGCGTAAGTCCTCTGAATACTTCCTTACCTCAGATATTGTGTTAACAAGGTTTTGCAGTTCTGTTTTATCTCTAAAACTACATACAACGCCTACCGTACTGTTATTTTCGAGTATTGGTGTCATGTTTAAAATAAACACTTTATCTTGAAACCCGATTTCTTGATCGTTTTCTAGCACTCTCTCCATATTAAACTCCGGTAAAACTTTTGAAATGTGCTGCTGCATATAATCATCATTTACATGTAGCATCTCTTCTGCCGACGTGTTCATCATCGTAATAAAACCGTTTTGATCGATAGCGATAATTCCTTCTTTTATAGATAGTAGTATTGCGCTTCGTTCCCGGTATAGCGCTGCAATTTCATTCGGCTCTAAACCGAGTGTATCTTTACGTATACTACGTGCTAAAAGAATGCCACCAACAATGCCTGCTAATAATACAGCTAAGGAAAAGAGTATAATTTCTTTCGTTCTGCTCAGTATGTTAGATTCAATACCTTTTATTAAAAACTCTACTGTAACGACGCCTACTACTTGATCGTAATCTCCGTTATGAACAATAATGGGTGCCTTCGCCATTAAAGCCGGACCACTTTCACCATTTCCTTCGAGTGTATAATAGCCACCAAAAGTGAGTGCTTCATAGTTATATGGATTGTTACTCTTTGTACCAATCAACTCCGAATTAGAATGTGAATACATAACGCCATAACGATCTTCTATAATTACATAATCTGCACCAGCTTGCTCACGAACTTGTTCCGCAATGGATTGAATGGTACTTTTATGCTCGTTATATTGAAAAGCATCTTTTATAGCTGGCATAAAAGAAAGGGATTTAGCTGTTTGCAGTGCTAACTGCTCCACTTGCCGCTTCGTATCAACGGACTGAATGTAAACAAATATTCCTGCTAACAGAAGAACGACAAATAAAATTAATGTAATAATTAAGCTTACTATTTTCGTTTGTAATGACACTTTACGTGATTTCTTCATACTCCATATCCTTTGATAAAATATTCAAAACTATCAATCTCCTTTTTCTATTATTATGACAAAACTAATAATGAAGCAACTATTAAAACTCTCCATGTACATAAAGTACAAAAAGAATAAAATTGTCATAATATTGAGATTTCAATTAAAAAACAGTACAATTCAACTACATTGAACACGCTTTCATATATACCTTTTATTTATAAGCAAGAGGAGGAATTATTATGGCTCAAGCAAAATCTAACCGAGTCGCCGGCAATATCTTCAAAGGTTCAGTCGGCAATTTAATTGAATGGTACGATTGGTACGTTTACTCTGCTTTCGCTGTTTACTTCTCAGCAGAGTTCTTTCCTAAAGGAGATCCAACAAGTCAGTTACTGAACACAGCAGCTATTTTCGCAGTCGGATTTTTAATGCGCCCTATCGGAAGTTTATTAATGGGACGCTATGCAGATCGGCACGGACGCCGGGCAGCATTAACTCTTTCTATTACGGTTATGGCCGGTGGTTCTTTAATTATCGCCTGTACACCTAGTTACGAAAGCATCGGTATTATGGCGCCAATTATTTTAGTTCTTGCTCGTTTACTTCAAGGGTTATCACTTGGCGGAGAGTATGGAACTTCCGCAACATATTTATCTGAGATGGCTAGTAGTGGACGCCGTGGTTTTTATTCAAGTTTTCAATATGTAACGCTCGTTGCTGGACAGATGGTTGCGTTAGGTGTCCAAATTGTTCTTCAGCAATTACTAAGCGAACCAGATATGAAAGCTTGGGGATGGCGTATTCCATTCATTATTGGTGCGATGGGAGCAGTAGCTGTATTATGGCTTCGACGTACAATGGATGAATCGGAGCAATTTTCAAATATGGAATCGAAAAACCGCGAAAGCGCAGGAACCGTTCGCGCTCTTATGAAACACCCGAAAGCAGTATTAACAGTAGTCGGTCTAACACTAGGAGGCACTGTTGCATTCTATACGTACACAACATATTTACAAAAATTCATGGTAAACACAGTCGGTCTTCCGAAAGAAGTTGTAAGCTGGATTAACTTTGCCGCACTACTTATATTCGTTGTACTTCAACCAATTGCAGGGCTATTATCCGATAAAATTGGACGCCGCCCACTATTAATGGCTTTCGGTATTCTCGGAACGTTACTAACAGCACCAATTTTCTTCTTCATGGAAAAAACGACAGAACCAATCGTAGCATTTTTACTCATGATGGTCGGTCTCATTATCGTTACTGGTTACACTTCCATTAACGCGATTGTAAAAGCAGAACTCTTCCCAACCGAAATTCGCGCACTCGGCGTAGGTTTACCATATGCACTAACCGTTGCGATATTCGGTGGAACAGCTGAGTTCATCGCTTTATGGCTAAAAAGTATCGGAATGGAATCACTATTCTACTTCTACGTAGCTGGATGTATCGCAATAAGCTTTATTACGTATTGGCGTATGGATGAGTCATCGAAGACTTCGCAGATTGAGGCGGAGCTTGGTGGTGGAGATAGCTTGAAGAATGGTACTAGTTCAAAATAATAAAGTATAGAAGATCATCTTGAACAGGATGACTTCTTTATATAACACCCCTCAAAGAGAATTTTTTCTCTTTGAGGGGTGTTATTTTTCAATTTTCACTCGTTCTAGATTTATAATCTTTCTTCCGAGCAAACCCCATGTTTTGCTTTTTCTTTTAATTCTTAAGATACCGATTGTGGTGAGTTTGACGACCTTTTTTTACTTTTAAATACTTTTTGAACGGGCAACCAGAACAATCCCACACAAGCCACCCCACTCCTTCCCGCGCAAAAGATAAAAGCACCTTCAATTAGCTGTAACACCAATGGATTCTTTGAAAGTTTGTTCGTAACAAATAGTATGATTATAAATTTTAAAAATAAATGTTATAGTCAATCAAAATAAAAGGCGTGAGCTATTGGGCTCACGCTTAAGAAGAATTTTAATTTAAATGTTTTTATAAAAGTTAATTTTTTAGTTATTATTTTTATACATTTTTTGTTCTTGTCCCCAAACTTCAATTAAATTTCTAAGTTCAGTTGTTTCAATCTTACATATATTAGGATCATGGATAGAATATAAATCTACAAGTATAGTTTCATCCTTTTTTACTTGAATTGCACATAATGTACCTTGAAATTCATTATATTCTTTTAAATTATTTAATACTTCATCAATTTTTTGTAACCACCATTTAACTGGAATCCCTTGGATATCGTTTTCTAAAAATGTTGCTACAATTTCTAGTTCTTTTGGTAATTCTATTTTTAAAGAATCTAGGTCTTCATTTTTTGTCACTTTATATATATTTCATTTGTAACTACTCAGCTACCCTAAGGTTTTAATGGTTTAATATTTTGATTTTCAAGTTTGCCTTCACAAATTCCTGTTAACACTGATAATAAGAAAAACAGGCCGTAAAACGGGCGATCAATTTGATCATAAAGGTCATACGCTTCGCCAAGTGGAACATCCGAATCATGTGGTTGTTCAGCCTGTAACAATTACTAACAGCGCGTAGAAAACGTTTGGATAAATAAGAAGCAAATAAATTATTAAAGGGTTGTAACCCCTACTATAAGAAATACTATTATTACCAAAGGAAGAATGATAATCATAAAGGACACTATTATTGTTAATAATGCTTTCCATGCTGAAAATTGGTGTGCTTCTCCTAAACATTTTAAGGAAATAATGATTGTCCAAATTCCAATAACTATATCAATTATGGCAAAAATAAGAAACAAAATCGTTAAAGTTATGCTACTATCCATTTCCGGTGTCTCACTCGTAAAGTTTTCTATCCCAAACAAGAAAAATGAAGGCACCCAAACTAATATAAGAGAGTAAACGTAAGGGATATAAGAATAGGCAACTGAGTAACGTGTTTTTTCAAAGGTACCTTGTCCACCAAGTTTTTTTGCCACCCAATTGAATAACGCTGGTAGCAAAAAATAATAAATTAAGAAAGCAACGAAGGTACCGAATATAACTATTGAGATTATTGAAAATGGACTACTTATTGAATCCGCCATATTTTTAGAAGATGCTCGATCTAAAGTCTGTACGAATGAGCCTAATAAAATGAGTAAAAACACATTCTTAGGTTTGGATATAAAAATTTCTTTCATTGTATCACGTGGTTTTGTCCAAATGGAGAACCAAGGATTAAGTGCACGTTTAAATTGATTTTCTGGAGTTTCCATATAAAAAACATTCCCCTTTCTTAAAACATATTAAATATAATTTCCTAATCATCCCAGTTATGTACATAGAAATATTAAAGCATAAATAGTCGGTTATTTAAATATAAATATTCAATCATTTAATTTCATCTGAAACTTAGGGGGAGTGCTTCTTAGCAATTACCTCTATATTGTCTTGCATTTTCAACTATGGGCTGAGTAGTTACTTTCATTTTTGAGTACCTCACATTCTTTAATACATTGGATAAACAGTTATAATCTTATCATTAATAAGAACAAACCTAATTTCCATTCCTTCAGATGTTTTACCAGAATATAATCTTCCACTTATACATCTTTTATTGCTATAAGCCTCGTGAATGGCTTCCATAAGAAGAATGCGCTTATATACTTGAAATGCAACAAATTCTCTTTAAAAGCCTATACGTATTTTCCCTCCATCTTCTATATGCTTCCGTAAATAATAGTACTTATGGAGTTCTATAATCATATAAAACAAAACAAACGAAATCACTGTGCATGCAGACATAAATACAATTGCCCCCATCTGTTGTGTTGCAATGCTAAGAATTATATTAGCAATTAACTGCCCCAATCCCGCTGCAATAGCTGCTACTTTTACACCACCAGTTCCTTTCGATGATTTTGATTTTTTTCTTGGTTCCTGAAGTTTTTCAATATGATTTTTATAAAAATGATACAAAGCAAAACCATACAAACCAAATGAAAGAATAAAATAGATGGGAGTTTGTAATTGTAACACTTCATAGGCATATTTTTGAGCTATAACCAATAATCCGACTGAACATATGGTGCCATATACTCCTCGAAATAGAGTGTATTGTAATTGTCGTTTCCGAGGATTGATAGCAATCCATATCGCCCACAAATTTAAAAAAATAACTGGCGGAGTTACTATATATACATAGAGTAATCGAAAAGGATTCGCGAACGCAGGCAAAAGAACAAACACGTCTGCCCCCAAAAGGACAAGGCCAATTACGTGGACTCTTATTTCATTTACAGGATAAAGGGCCATATAATGTGCAAAAGCTTTCTTATTAAAATCTATACTTTTTTTCATGTTAATTAAACCACCCCGCTACTGTTCCAATCGGTAAAAGTTTCATAGCTATTTATTCTCCTTTTTTCTAAATTTATCCATAATATTATGAGCAACTATATTCCATAGTAAAGAAAGTACGGTAACAAAAAGTACAGCTAAAGAAAAATAAATCCTATCCTTCCATGTATCATGTACAATCATGCCCAGTATAATCATTATTAACGCACCAACACATATAACTATTTTTGAAAATTTTCGCATTCTATTATCTCGCTTCCTTCTCAAACTTAAATGAAACTCCTGCGGAATCTATAATCATACCCACCTATTATAATCTCACCTTTGACACTTCTATCATAATCACCTAATACAGGTATATAATCAGGTATCTTAATTTTAATAATTTCCGCTTCATATGTTTGCAATACTATCAACGTTTCAAATGTCCTTTATACATTCCTTATCTAATTTTTAAAAATAAATCCAAACTATATATTTAAAAAAATAAAAGCGGACTCATAGAGTCAACTTTTACTTTTTATTTTTTAATATATCTTATGAAAGATTTAAAATTAATTCTGCTAAACTATCACAAATAACTTCGAAGCTTTCGCTTTCATAATCTTCTAACTTTACTTGTCCATTTTGATTATCTACAACTACCAAGAGACCGTTAAACTCCATACCAATAGGGATATTATTCAGTTGATTATCATGTGCGCCTTGGTATCCTTGTAAAGATACATAAAAATCATGCAGTTCAATTCCTGGTATAACAGGATTTAAATCAAAATCATAACCTAAATAATTACCTCCTAAGTCTAAAAACCAATAAGAATTATAATATTCTTTAATTGAATTATGTAATTGTATTCCCAAATCTTTTTCTATATCAGAAAAATCATGAATTATATTTTTCTCTAAAGGTTTCCAGAATACGTATCCCTCTGTATCTGGTTCTCCTTCATAGATAAAAGTATCTGCTTCTACTAGCCATAAAGATTTTGGCAATGAATTATTACACTCTTGCCACTCTCTAATTATTTTATCAAAACAATTTTCCATTTCATTTTTCATTTTTTTATTTACCGCCTAATGTATGATGTTCAATAAATTTCTGAAGCATTTCTACATATTCTGCATCTTTCCCCCCATGCTCCAATCACTTTTTCTACGTTATGAACCCCTCCAAAACCAGGATGTAGTGGCATCGGAACACCAACAGCTTGACCACCACCAATATGGTGATGAACTAATTTAGTTCCACGTAATCCTGTAAAATTATATTGTGGAAATTTCCCTTTAAATCCTTAATGATTTATTCATATTTTGAATTCCCCTATCACATAAGTAATATCATTTCTTATTAAATTTACTGTGCACCAGTTCAAAGAATTTATTTGCACCAAGTGAAATTGCGCCAATAATAAGAACACCCATAATAAAATAAATCTTTTTAAATAAGTTGTAAGGAGATAAAATAGCAACTACAAGAAGTATTATAATTGCAACGAATGTGACTAATTTCCCAACTTTAAATGCTTGCATATCAGCTTTCCTCCTTCTGGATAAAAACAGCCAATATAGTCATACATCACAGATTCTTTAACCATAAGTTTTTATTTCCTTCCATAAATCACAATACTTAAAATTCAATAAACCTCTTTAAATGGTTTCATGTGTTCTACCTCCACCTTCTATATGCTTCCTTAAATAATAATACCTATGGAGTTCCATAATGAAATGAAACAACATAAACGAAAGCATGGAGTATACACACATTAATACAATTGCTACCATCTTTTGTGTTGCAAAACCAAGACTGATATTAGCAATGAGTTGACCCAATCCTACAAAAGCCAATACTCCGAAGCCAGAATTTTTTTTCGATGACTTTGATTTTTTGATTGGTCCCTGAAGTTTTTTAATATGGTTTTTATAATAATGATTCAAAGCAAAAATATACAAACCAACTGAAAAAACAAAATAGATTGGAGTTTGTAATCCTAACATTCCATATGCAAACTTTTGGGTTATAACTAATAATCCTACTGAACATACGATGCCAAATACCCCACGAAATAGAGTGTATTGTAATTGCCGTTTCCGAGGATTTATAACAATCCATATTGTCCATAAATTTAAAAAAACAACTGGTGGAACTATTATGTACATATATATCGGTTGAAAAGGATTCGCAAAAGCAGGCAAAAGCACAAATATATCTGCTATCCCAATCACAAGAGTAATTATAGTCGATCTTATATCATTTACAGCATAAAGAGCCATATAATATTCAAAAACTTTTTTATTAAAATCTGTATTTTTTTTCATGTTAATTAAACCACCCCGCTACTGTTGACCAAGCTTTTTTCGCAACCGTTTTCACCATATCCTTAATACTATCATCTTCACCATCACCATCTAAATCAACATCCCATTTTACACCTTCTGTGAAATATTATTCCCTTCTCGAAAAGAAGATCAACCCATTAATAAGATCTAGGCTTATCAAAAATTTCAAAAAGCCAAAGATTTTGCTGGTATCGAATCTATTGGGACTCACACTATGCGCAAAACCTTCGGCTATTGGTTCTATAAACAAACTAAAGATGTTGCTATGTTGCAAGATATATTAAACCACAGCACACCAAAGATTACACTCAAATATATTGGAATCAATAAAGAAGAAAAAGATAATATTCTTGATACATTTCAAATTTAATTTACTTAAAATTACTATTTCAACTGTCATAAAAAATAGTGGAAATTTATAAAGAAAGACCTTTTATTTTAAATTAAAAGGTCTCTTCTACAAACATATATATTAAGATTTATATTTTTTTACTGTACAAGGGATAGTTACGATGTACAAATCTATAGCATAGATTGTAACCCAAATACCTTTCCCTTCAGCTTCTAACTTTTTATTTAGTTGAGATAAATGCTCTGAAATTTTTCTTTTCCCCCATCTTCTAGGAAACCATTGAAAAACCTTAGGAACATTATGTTTCTTATTATACCGAGCATTCAATCTCCAGAAAGTGAAAAAAAACAAAGCAATAATTATGATACAAAAAATATCAAAATATGAAATTCCTAAAATCATATTATATTTTCTCCATTTCCACTAAAACTCAGATAATTTACTTCTTAATTCTAATTCACCCTCTGTTTCAAAACCCTTAAATAATAAATGAGCAATTTGATTATGATTAAAAAATACATTATATTCTTTTGATAAATTACCATGAGGATATGGACAAGAAACATAATCCCATAATTTATTATCATCTTGTTGTTGCTTTCTACCATAAATCATAAGGAGTTGATTAATTTCTTCTACAAGAACTACAGAACCAATTGGTAATAATTCGCTTCCTATTGGTAATTTTGGTATATTTATATTTTCCATACAAAACTCCTCCTAAATAAACTAATTACTACTTTAAAAATAAAGATGTGATTTTATAAAAAATAAAAAAAGCTAGCGGTATCACTATGCCAAAAATTAGAGATAATATCATTTTCTCTTTAAAAGTAGCATCTGCTCCAAGCCAAACGGCTAATAAACTAGAAGGAACAGCAATAAAAACAAAAATAATTAAAATCTTTTTAAACACTTGCAATGAAAACAAAAAAACTTTCCCCTCATAAATATAACATTCTAACTCTTTTCTACTTTTCTACTTTTCTACTTTTCTACTTTTCTACTCCAAATTTTATTCCTAAACCAACAGGTCCAAGACCAACACTTAATTCACTTTTTAATCCAACTTTTGCCTCTCCACCTATACTACCATAAGCTACATCTCCGCCAACAACTAGTTTCCAATCATCAATAAAAGGTAACGGTATTTTAACTTCTCCCTCAACACTATCTATTGGATGTAAAATTGTGTTTAATATTCCTTTAAGTTCATCTAACACCGCTTCATTTTGCCCTTTTTTGTAGTTATGATATTGCCCGATAATAGGAGTATTTTCTATCTGGCGAATAAATTTTTCGTACAACTGATCCATCGCTTCTACGTTATTTTCAACAGTATCTTTAAGTTTATCAAACAACGTTTCTTCTATGTTCTTCTTTTACCTGAACTCGATTTTCTTTATCTAAAAAAGCATAATTCATTAATATACAATTTAAAAACCTCTACTTATATGTAGAGGTTTTTGTATGACGAAAAAACACGTAGTTCCATTGTTATTTTACAAACCCCAAATTCTTCCTCATCTTAAAGTGGAACAAATTTATTACTTAGAGTGTCTAATAAGTGTATTTCTAATATGAGTTGTCCAGATTGGATACAACATATCCCGTTTGACATCTATTTTTATGTATTACAAAAAAAAAGAAAGGACTTATTATTCCCAAAAGTAAAAAATATGTATTGTAATACTACGGTTAAGTATTACAAGTTTAATACTTTCACAGGTGAACCATTACAAGTGAAAACAAAAAAGAAATAACCCAAACCGTGACTTATCAATCATATAAAGTGAAACTTTAATCAGCCCTCACCAATCGGGCTTTTACGGGCAGCCCGACCCCCACCTAACTTCTTTGCTTCCGCTGAATTTTGAGGTGGGGCTCTTACTGCCCGGCCAATAGCGGGATAAACGTTTTGGATGTCCTTTAACCTGTGAAATTTTAGCTGCAGTAGTATTGTTACCCTATGCTATCTTTAATTGCATTGGTATTTAGAATACCTAGACAAAATCCATATATTCTTGAAAGAGGTTGAAAATTTATGTTCGTTTTAAACAAGTTCTTTAACATTTTACATTACAAAAAGATTGTGCCTGTAGTATTACTTTCATGTGTATCACTTATAGGCTGTTCCAATAGTAACACTCAATCTGAACCACCTAAACAAACGAATCAAGCTAATCAAATTAAACAAGAAAATACAGGTAATCAATCTTTCGCTAAACTTGAAAAAGAATATGATGCTAAGCTTGGTATTTATGCACTGGACACAGGTACGAATCAAACTGTTGCTTATCATTCAGATGATCGTTTTGCATTTGCATCTACATCTAAATCATTAGCTGTGGGCGCTCTTTTACGCAAGAACTCATTAGAAGCTCTTGATCAAAGGATTACGTATACTCATGAAGATCTTTCTAATTATAATCCAATTACTGAAAAGCATGTTGATACAGGAATGACGTTAAAAGAACTTGCAGATGCTTCTGTTCGATATAGTGACAGCACAGCGCATAATTTGATTCTTAAACAGTTAGGGGGACCCTCTGAATTTGAAAAAATCTTGAGAGAAATGGGAGATACTGTTACTACTTCAGAACGATTTGAACCTGAATTAAATGAAGTGCATCCAGGAGAAACACATGATACCAGTACACCAGAAGCGATAGCTAAGACACTTCAATCATTTACATTAGGAACTGCACTTCCAATAGAAAAACGTGAGCTATTAGTAGATTGGATGAAGAGAAATACAACTGGGGATAATTTGATTCGCGCTGGCGTACCAAAAGGATGGGAAGTAGCTGATAAAACAGGCGCGGGATCTTACGGAACAAGAAATGATATCGCAATTATTTGGCCACCAAATAAAAAGCCGATTGTTCTTGCTATACTTTCTAATCATGATAAAGAAGATGCTAAATACGATGATAAACTTATTGCAGACGCAACCAAGGTCGTGTTAAATACCTTAAAAGCTACGGAATAAATGATAATAGGTTAAAAGTTTTCTATTTTAGGCGGGTGTTTTCATCAACTAAAAATTTAATAGTGTCCCAAAAATGAAATTTGGTGCTAACTTGTAATAAAAAGCTCATTTTTATTGTTTGGGGATAAATGATTCTTTAAGCTTGATGGCAATTTGGTGCTATCCCTAAAACATCTGGACTGTAATAGCCAACTAAAAAATGCAAACAAAAAGACCTTTAATCAGTCGTTTTGTTTGCATTTCCTTTTTCTAAAACTACAGAAAAGATAAGTACTATAGTTAACACCATAATAAACCTTACTTCACTTCCATCACTTACAAAAAATGAATACAAAGTATAAATTAAAATTAATATTCCATAAATAACTTTGTGCAATGAACTCCCCCCCTTTTTGCCGTATATATTTTAGTGTAAAAATTTAATTCAAGCCCTATATCAAAATGAAAATAAAAAGCACCTGTGATATACACAAAGTGCTTTTCTCTTGTCAATTTATCTATTTTCACTATATTTATCTATTTTCTTTTTATAACTCAAATTTCTTCGAATCGTACTTTTCTAGAGTTTGCTGCAATTCATTTTGTTCATATGGAATATGTTTATCTGTCTGTACATCTTCAACATTTTCTTCACCTGTTAATAATCTCCTATACTTAAAAGAGTGCCCTGTTAATACTGTTGTAATCATTTTGTATTGCCCTCCTTTTGTTTGATTACTTGTATCATAAAACAAGTATCTGAAGTTGATATGTAGTCCATCTAGAGTGTATGTAAATTTAAAAAAATCTCTAATAAAATGTTTATGTTGTAACGTTACCACCAAAACTAGTGCTTCCAACACCATGATTTGAAGAGACAGTAACCTATATTCTAGCCTCAATTCCTCCTACAGTTCTATATTCAGTAAAACTAGTTAATCCCTATAATATAAAAAGAGCACCACTTTTTGGATGCTCTTCGTTATAACTATATATTATTTAATTTCCTTGTTTTGTTGGTACCATTTTTCCTTCTTGAGAGTCTGTGCCCTCTGTTCTCTCAACAGTTTTTGCATGTTCTGGTTTTTCATGGGCTCCCATTTCAAATCCAGGTTGAGAATCTGTACCTTCTTTTGTTGGTACCATTTTTCCTTCTTGAGAACCTGTACCTTCTGTTCTTTCAACAGTTTTTGCTTCTCCTTTAGGAGTTGCTGGTACTGCATCTTTAGGTAAATCAAAGTTTTGTGAGAAAGACGTTGTTCCATCTGCACTTTGTGTAATTACTTGATTTGAACTATTTTCATTTGACTTTAAATTGTCCATTTTCGCATCATCTGCACCTACTGCGCCTCCCGCTACCAATCCTGTACTTAAAAGTGCTCCTGCTAATAATGTTTTAATCATTTTTCATTACCTCCTGTTTATTTGTAATATTCATCAAAAAAGTATCTAGAGTTAATGTTTTAGTCATTATCTTTATCTACTTGCTTTTTGATTACATTTAGCATAAGACAAGAATCTATAGTTGATATGGACTGTATCTGGAGATTATGTAAAGAAAAATGGATGATCAATTGTATATCCTAATGGATGCTTAGACAAGATTGAAACTTTATATGAGTTTGAACAATTGAGTTCCCCTTTGTTTTTTGGTGTGAGGTTTTTAGCTGGAGTGGAATGAGGGACTAACCTTTTCAAATTTGAAAGCAAACTTTTTATTATTAGTTTACATTCAAAACACTGTGAATAAAAGAGTCTAAAATCCATGAACAAAAAACCAAATCTCATTGATGTCCACCCCATCAGAAGTAAAGAACAGATTGAAGATATGAAATAGGCTCTCAAACGTCATTATTCTGAACGAGACTATATTCTCTTCCTTATTGGGATCCATACAGGATTACGTGTCAGCGATCTACTCCAAATAGAAACCCAAACCATAGTAAAGTTAAAACTAAAAAAAAAGAAAAGAATTTAAGATCAAAGAAGGAAAAACGAAGAAAGAACGCATGATTAATCTTGCTTCTATTTTTGATGAAGTCTATTCGTATACCCAAACTCTAGAAAATACCTGGTTATTCCCATCCCGAAAAGGAGATTAACCCATTAGTAAGATCCAGGCTTATCGACAATTGCAAAAAGCCGGAGATTTTGCCGATATAGAATCCATTGGTACCCATACTATGCGCAAAACCTTCGGCTATTGGTTCTATAAACAAACAAAAGATGTAGCCATGTTACAAGATATACTCAATCACAGTACACCACAAATTACGCTTAAATATATTGGAATCAATAAAGAAGAAAAAGATAATATACTAGATAATTTCTATATCTAATCATATATGATCAACATAAAGAAAAATTTGATATACAATCAGATTTAAAAACATTACTTAATAATTCTTTGAATTAAATTGGAGCTGATTCTCACTCGATTTTCTACTTAAAAAACATGATTACTATATATTTCACCAGAATACAGATTCAAAACTATTTAATTAAAGACTAAAAAAAAAAGCATCTATCTTTAGATGCTTTTTTCAATCAAAAAACTATTTTTCTTTTTTCCATGATATTCGAAATTCCCCACCATGTTCTTCCGTTTTAATTTTAACCTTATATGTATCATCCTTAGGCACTTTAATATTTTTTTCGCCTTCGCCACTATTAAACTCTAGTATTGTATTATTATTTGAATCCACAACATAAGCAATTATAGTTCCTTGTTTAGTTTTATCATCAAAAGAAAAAATCCAATTCTCACCTTTTTTAACTTTCCTATCTTGAGTTGCAGATCCAGTAAATTTTCTATAATCTCCAGATATACTACCTGATACACTATCTGAAGAACCATGAACTTTACCACCAACAATAGTTCCCTCTCTTGTAAAACAACCACTAAGAATTACTAAACACAAAACAAATAAAATTGTATTTTTAAAAATTTTCAACATCATTACCCCTTCTATTCCCAATAAAATTTTCAACATTAAACTTATAAAAATAACTATAATAAAAAATTATATCCATTAAGATATATATATTTTATTATAGTTATAAATTTCAAATTATCATTTTAAATCTTCACGCAACTTAATTTCATCCTCATTTATGTAACCAGTAAAAATAACTTCTGATATGTATTCATGGTTAAAAAACATATTATATTCAGTTGAAACATTTCCAATAGGATAATAACAAGCCACATAATCCCAAGTTTCCTTAGTTTTTGAATCTTCCTGTTTTCTACCATATATCATCAAAGGTTGCTCCCATGCTTTAAATTTCACAACCGAACCAATTGGAAGTAATGTATCCTTTTCTATTTTCCCCACAATAATTCACCTCTTTATTTAATAAAAATTTTCCCTATTTTATATAAAACTAAAAAACTGATAGGAATTGTAATTAAATATATTAAAGAAAAAATCATTTTTTCCTTAAAATTATATGTAACATCAAACAATGTAAAAATAATTGTACCAAAAAAACAAATAACAAAAAGAATTGTTAAAACTTTTTTCAAACCTTCTAAAGTCATTAAAAATACTCCTTTACTTTATCTCTATTTCAACACCTGTACCCACAGGACTTGCTCCAGGCCCCCAAGGAAGATTTACTTTAAACCCACTTGAACTTACCTTAACAGTTCCACCGGCTTGTCCAAGTGAAGCTGAACCTCCAATATGCAAATCATGATCTGTAAATGGTATAGGTATATCAATACCCGCTTCATATTTTGCTAAAGAAGCTTCTGCACCAAGTTCAAATCCATTTTTATCTATTTTAGCAGAAACTTCTGCATTCGCCATACTTAAACTAGCTTCTCCTTTTAATTTTCTTCCATTAACATCTACTCCACCTTCAATACCTACTTTAACAGTATTATATGAAGCACTTCCACCAGCAATTGCTCCAGCTTTCAATTCACCACCTATAGCTTTAGCATATAATGGACCACTTTCATGGTTATATAAATATTGTTCATTAGACTTCGTACTTAACACATCAGTTATTGATTGTAAATTAACTTTATTAATAATCCATCCAGCAGCACCTAATCCAGCAGCACCTAATCCAGTAGCACCTAATCCAGCAGCACCTAATCCAGCAGCACCTAATCCAGTAGCCCCAACCAGCAGCGCCTAATCCAGTAGCACCTAATCCAGTAGCACCTAATCCAGCAGCACTTAATCCAGTAGTCCAGCAGCGCCTAATCCAGCAGCTGTTGCTACTCCATTAGCTGTTTCCATTACCACTTTTGAATCCATCAAAAACCCATCATTTTTAACAGCTTCTTTTTCAATTTGAACAGCATGAACTTTATCTTCTGATTTTTTTTGAATAGCTACTGCCCATTCCATATTTAATTCTTTCACACTAAATATCCCCGTTGAAGCACTAAAACCTTTTCCACTTTGGACTTCCGCAAGACCTGTGGCAATACTAGTTGCTAATTGAAGTGCTGTACTATAATTATTACTAGAGGTCTGATTGAATTGATACAAATGATCCAGCTTTTCTTGCAGTTTTTGCCCCATAACAATAAAAAGATTTACCATGGCATCCATACCCGGAATTGGCATAGCTTGATTAACAGCTTCCATACTTGTTTTCATTCGGTCAATTTCTCGAATTTGTTCTAATATCTCGTGTTCAATTACATCTGCCTGAGCTACCTTTGATTGAAATTGACTTGGAAAGGCATTGTTTTGTCGGATTAGCTCTTCACATAAGTAAATAATTCCTTGCGCTAAAGGACGAAAGGTTTGTACAAAAAATGATTTTGCACTGCTATATGTTTGCCCTTGTAACACAGTATCAGTTGCAAAAGCGTCAATCGACTGAATGGCTTGTTCCATGCCTTGAATGGTCGCGGTACATACAGCATTCATGCTTTGAGTTTGGCTTTGTACTTCTCCCAAATACATATTTAAACTCATGCATTGACCTCCCTTGCTAATTTTTGTTGTTGATAAGAAAGGTCGTTTTCTAAATCACTAAGGTCTCGTCTTTCTTTAAGCAACGTTTCTTTTTTGTTTTCCAATTCAGATGTGACTTTTCTTTCAATATGTTGTGCATCTTGATATGTATTCATAAGAAACTGAGACATTTCTCTATCACTATGCCAAGTTCCTAAAATTCGATCAAACAAACGATGGCTCCGACTTCTCCATTCATAAAAATCTGCTTCCGCTTGCTCCTGAATGTGAATCGCGGATTGATTTTGGTCTTGTTCTTCAAATACACTTCTTAACTTTTGATTTACTTCATTGATTTGTTTTTCAATATCTTGACTCATCATATTCCTCCTACCATTTTACCCTTATGTAGGTTGTCACATTAGCGAAAAGTGTTGTGAAGTTCGTTATCCATTCTCTCAAACTCTTGGGCTACTGAATGAATATTATCCACCGCTTGTTGAAAGGCAGCGGAAAATTGTTTCGTCAAGTCTAAAACTTGCTGATTCGCTTCTTGTGATTTGAAGTTAACAGACAACGTTGTACGCGTCGCCTTTGTTATAGAACGACTGGTTGCACTTTGAATCCTATCAGAGGCTGATCCCATTTTCGTAGCAATTTGCGTTGCTGTTTGTAAATTACTTTGAAATTGTCCCATTCTTTCAAACCCTTTCTATAAGTTTTCCAAACGCATCAAAGAAATCTCATTATATATATCCCTATCAATATCACTCGCTGGGCATGCAATCAAATGAGCCATACACTATAAGCTGTATGGCTCATTTAAAATGCTTGTTATATAGAGTATGAAAATTTTTATTTCAAACCGAAATTACGTGATAATTCTTCATCATGAGAAGCAACAGCCTCTGCAGTTTTATTCAGCTGCATATTAATTTCTTGCAATAGCTGTGCAAAGCTTTGTACTTTTGGCTTTAATTCATTGAACTGTTGATCAAAACCTTCGAAAGCACGACCTTCCCATTCTCCTCTTAATTCATTTTGTAAGTTTTGTAATTGACGTAAAATATCCTCAATTTGATTTGCACCTTGTCCATATCGAGTCGCTTTTGATTTAAGCTCCTCTGGTGACATACGAATTTGTCCAGCCATTTTCATTTCCCCTTTAATACATAATAAGTAAAATATATTTTGGTTAATTTTACTAAAAATATTATAATGTATTATTTTGAACTTTTAAACGTTTTATCTTTCTATTGAATATTAGAATATTATCAATTCTAATCATTAAATATTCTACTTTTTCTTGCTTTACAAGATTTTATGCAAAAAAGAACACCAAAAGGCAGTCCCTCAAAACTCAATCCTATCCCGCACTCCACCGCTTTCTCATACAAATAATTCGCAACGATAATATCTACTACAGCCAAACCAACTGATTTGAAAATAGTAATCTCTTCGTCTAGGGGTAGCGTCCTATCTCCATCAACTTAAAAATTTAATAGTGTCCTCAAAACGGAATTTTGTGTTAACTTGTAACAAAAAAAGAGGAGCAATCTCCTCTTAATAAATAAACACTACTTAATTTGTTCCTTATACTCATGGTTAACAAGTACATACCATTTTCCTGTATCAAATTTTTCTTTATTAATCACGTAAACTTTACTTTCTCTCCTTACCTCCCCTGGTTTTAATTCCTTAGTAATAGTAGAGGTCTCGCCTTTTTCAACCCCATAACTACTAGCTGCCCACACATCACTTTGGTAAGCATTATCATTTTCATCCACTAAATCCACTGATGGTAAAACGGCTAATTTCATCGGTTCGTTTGTGATGTTTTTCCCTTCTGCTTCTACCACAATAAAAACATGTCCATCTTCAGGTTTTTGGAATCCTATACTTTCTTTACCAACCTTATCTCTTTCTACAACTCTTTTTACAGTTACATCAAATTTAGGTGTATGAAAATCCTTGTTTACAGCATACTCTTTTTCTTTTATTTTTGATTTCTCTTTTGTTTGTTCTGTATTTTTCTGCTTTGTATTCTCTTTCGTTTTCGCTTCATCAGTTGTTTGCACTTTCTTTTCTTCTTGTTTAGAATTGGTTTCTTTAGATTCTGAAGAAGTTTTGTCGGATGTATTGCCGCAACCAGATAAATTGAATACTAAAGCGCCACCTAAAATACATGTAGTAAATTTTTTCAACATCTCTTTTTATCCCCCAATAACACGATATGTAAATTCCTTACTTATCATAGCAAAAAATACCATCTTAAATTGTTGCATCTTGTCGAATGATTAAGAATAATCAAGTTACTCCACGTCCTCTTTTATTATAAAGGTAAATATAACGTCTATATTGGGGTAGCATCAACATAGACTTATATGCTCTATAAAACCTGCTATAATAGGTTTTTACACCCTTAGCGTACAATTTTTAACTTTCGGTAATGTGACCCCTATTTGAAGGATAATTGAAATATTAAGACGAACTGATAGAGGTGTTTGTGTGGAATTATTTGAGTATTATAAAAAGAAAGGGAAATTTAAATTTTTTATTGGAATTGGTGTTTTTATTTTGGCACTATGTGCTGTATATGAAAAGTGGGGACATATTAATTGGGGACAGGTTATTTTTATTGTTATAGTTTCGTTTGTTTTTTTAGGAATTGGTTTTTTGCAATTAAGAAAAGGGAAGTTATTAGAAAAAAATATTGTTAAAAATAGTATAACACTTTGGGATACTAATACTTTTGTATTATTAGAATTACCAGAAGGTAATAAACATTTCGGATTATATACTCCTGATGGAGCTTATGTAGCAGGAACAAAGCTAATTTCAACTGATATGATGACAGTATCTTCTTTAAAAAATAAACAAGTTGTTGGATTGGAAGCAAGTGATGGAGAAATTCTTGCATATTTTCATAGTGAAGTTGAAAATTATGATTGGGCTATTTATGATTCGAATTATAATTGTGTAGGTATGTTTAAAGAAAATATGATACAAGGATTTGGAATGGTACGTGGTTCTTTGATGAATGAAAAAGAGATAAAAATTTCTGAGATAGAAGTGGAATTTGATTTTTTCGAAACTTCTTTTCATACAATGGATGATCGTATATTAATAAACTGCAAGAGGGGATATATGCCTTTAGAATGGAGTGAAAGATTTGGCTTAAATGTACCGATTATTAAATTAGGTAATAATATTTCTAATGCTGAAAAAATATTTGGTTTAGGTATTCTTCTTTATATTTTAGAAACAATTAAAGTAAGAAAAAGTAGGATTTTTAATGATTAGAATTAAATATTTATATTATGAAATTTATTGAATCTTTTATTAGAGATTACATCGACTAAAGTAAAAAAAATTTATATTTTGGAATTAATTTGCGTTTACTTCTTAAAATTGATGAGCATTTGTTATGCCATAACCAACTGGAAATGGAAACGGCAAGCGAGTATACTCCGCTTGCCGTTTTTTCATAGCTTCGTATGTATTTGAATTCCTTTCGCTTTCTCTTCTTCACCCTTCACGCGTACAATTAAATCATACGATCCGGGTTTAGGCGCTTCAAAAGAAAGCAAACCTTCTTTTTGAGAAGTGACTTCTTCTTCATAAATGACCTTATCGTCTTTTGTGACTTGCAATAAAATCGTACCTTCTTCAACTGCTGCCTCATAAGGAATTTCCACATTTCCTTTTTCAGCTTTAAGCGTTTGTAAATCGTAATACCCCTGCAAAGAACCAATTGTTAAAGTCGTTTCGCCATTTTTTTGAACCTTTGTGACTTTTGTTGCTGTATTACATGCGCTTAACAATACAACAAGAGTGAAAATGAGAAATGAACGAAGCAATTTCATAGAGAGTCCCCTTCCTTTAAATATATTAAGGACAAAATATACAATCTAACACATCATTAAAATTATAGTTGAAAAATAAAGAGAAGTATATGATAGGAGATGCAAATATAGACAGTCGCTGACCATTAGTCTACAACTAATCCTAATCCCACACCCCCACACAAAAGAAAAAAGCACCAGGTCCCCCCGATGCTTTCCCCCCCTAAAACAAATGACAAGCCACCTGATGTCCCTTCGCAATCTCGACCATCTTCGGTACTTCCTGCGCGCATTTTTCAGTGGCGAATTTGCAGCGCGTTCTGAATTTGCAGCCGGATGGTGAGTTGAGTGGGCTTGGTACTTCTCCCTCTAGGATGATCCGTTCTTTGCCTGTGTTTGTTGGATCTGGTTCTGGCATGGATGAGAGTAGTGCTTGTGTGTATGGATGTGCCGGTTTTGTGTATAGGTCTTCGCTGTCGGCAATTTCTACTATGTTTCCTAAGTACATGACTCCAATTCGGTCTGATATGTGTCTTACCATGGATAGGTCATGGGCGATGAATAAGTATGTGACGCCTGTTTCTTCTTGAATATCTTGCAGCATGTTTACGACTTGTGCTTGGACTGAGACGTCTAGTGCTGAGATTGGTTCGTCACATAGGATGAAGTCTGGTTTTACAGATAGTGCACGCGCGATGCTGATGCGCTGTCTTTGTCCTCCGCTAAATTCGTGCGGATAGCGATATAGGTGTTCTTCTTTTAGTCCTACTTTTTTGAGAAGGTCTAGAATGATTTCTTTTCTTTCTTCCGCCGTGTAAGAGCCATGAATGTTCATCGGTTCGCTAATAATTTGGAATACGTTCATTGTCGGGTTTAATGATGCGTATGGGTCTTGGAAAATGATTTGCATTCTTTTTCTATATTCTTTTAGTTCATTTTCTTTTAGATCTGCGATATCTTTTCCGTCGAATAGAATGTTACCTGAAGTTACATCGTGTAAGCGAATGATACTTCTTCCTGTCGTTGATTTCCCGCAGCCGGATTCCCCTACTAGTCCGAATGTTTCACCCCTTTTAATTGTGAAGCTTAGGTCATCGACTGCTTTTAATTGCTCTGTTTTTCTGCCGAATAGTCCTTTTTTAATAGGAAAATACTTTTTTAAGTTCCGAACTTCAATTAAGTTTTCTTCATGCATGGGAATCACCTACCGCCCTATCGTTTAACCAGCACATAGAGCGTCTTCCGTTTCCGATTTCAAAATATGGTGGACGTTCTTTTTCACAAATGTCCATTTTATGTGGGCAACGCTCTGCGAATGGGCAACCTTTTGGCGGATGTAGTAAGTTTGGTGTTACACCTTGAATTGGCGCTAGTCTCTCTTTTACCCCATTCGATATTTTCGGCAGCGAGTTTAATAGCCCTTTCGTATACGGATGGTTCGGCGATTGGAAAATATCAAGTACATGTCCTTCTTCCATAATAAGTCCGCCGTACATAACGATGACGCGTGTACAGTTTTGCGCAACAATTCCAAGATCATGTGTAATAAGAAGTAACGACATATTCGTTTCGTTTTTTAAGTTTTTCATTAAATCTAGTATTTGTGCTTGTATCGTTACGTCAAGCGCAGTCGTCGGTTCATCCGCAATGAGAAGGTCTGGGTTACAAGACATTGCCATTGCGATCATAACCCGCTGCTTCATACCGCCGCTTAGTTCATGCGGATATTGTTTTACCCTTTCTTCCGGTGAAGAAAGACCGACTTGTTTTAGTAAGTTGACCGCGATATTTTGTGCTTCTTTCTTTTTCACTTTTTGATGCCGAATAATTACTTCCGTCATTTGCTTACCAATTTTCACAACTGGGTTTAATGCCGACATTGGATCTTGAGATATGAGTGAAATTTGATTTCCTCTAATAGAACGCAATTCTTTCTCCGATTTAGAAAGCACGTTTTCATTTTGAAAAAGAATCTCTCCTTCTTTCACTTTCCCCGGCGACGTAACGAGGGCCATAACGGATTTCGCCATAACGCTCTTTCCGCTTCCCGATTCGCCAACAATCCCAACGACTTCACCCTTTTTCAAGCTAAATGAAACGCCGCGAACCGCTTCTACTTCGCCGTCTTCTATGAAAAAAGAAGTCTTTAAGTTTTTCACTTCTAATAGTTTTTCAGACACGCTTTTCACTCCCCCTCACTTAAAGCATTAGTTCTCATGATGAGCCCCTTTTGGCGCGAAAGCTTTTTTCAACGCTTCACCGATTACGTTAAAACTTAGTACTGTTAATAAAATAAGGAACCCTGGGAAGAGTGTTAAATACCAAGCTTCACCTATGTATCCTTGCGCATTATTTAGCATGCTGCCCCAAGAAGAATCTGGTTCTCTAATACCTAATCCTAAGAAGCTAAGTGATGATTCCATTAAAATCGATGTCGCAATTGTTAATGTCGCTGCGATTATAATGGTTGATAAAATGTTTGGAATGATGTGTCTTACAATAATCATCAATGATTTTTGTCCAGATACTTTTGCATATAAAACGTACTCACGCTCTTTTACAGATAACGTTTCTGCCCTTACGATACGCGCGGTATCCATCCACGTTAATAATCCGATAATAAGAACAAGCGTTGTAATTCCTGGTTTTAAATACGCATTTAATAACAGCATTAAAAAGAACGATGGAATCGACATAAGAACTTCAACAATTCGCATTAAGAAGTTGTCTAACTTTCCGCCAAAATATCCGCTAATTGTTCCTACTGCGGTCCCGATTGTAATGGAAACAACCATCGCTAGAAAACCAACAGCAAGGGAAACTCGTCCGCCATATAACGCTCTCGTTAAGTAATCCCTTCCGTAATCATCTGTGCCGAACGGATGACTCATACTCGGTTCTTGTAAACGATCTGGAATTGACATTTTACTAGGATCGTACGGTGATACGAATGCGAAAAGAGACGCGATTGTTAAAACACCCAGTATAATAACTCCCATTACTACAAACTTATTTTTTGTAAAACTATTTTTTATCGTTTGAAATCTCCTATTGTTCATTCCAAATCACCCCCTCATTCGAATGCGTGGATCTACTACGCCATATAAAATATCAGCAATTAAATTACCGAGAATTAACATGAACGATGATAATAATGTGATTGCCATAATAATTGGATAATCAAATATAAAAATAGCATTTACCCCGAGTGAACCAAGTCCCGGCCATGAGAATACTGTTTCCGTAATAAAAGCTCCGCCTACTAAACTCGGAATAGATAATCCGAAAATTGTAATGATCGGTATTAATACGTTTCGAAGTACGTGATTAAATAAAACTGTTTTCTGTGAAGCACCGTACGCATATTGAATTTGTACGTAATCTTCCTCTAATTGCTGGATGGTACTTGAGCGAATATATCTCATATAAACAGAGATGTTTTGGAACGCTAGCACCATGCAAGGTAAAATGCCGTGCTGAACAATATCCCAGAAGGAATCTTGACCGACTGTGCGCATACCCATACTCGGAAGCATGTTCAACTTTAAAGAGAATAAGTAGATTAATAGTAACGCGAACCAAAAGACTGGCATTGAGATTCCCACATAGGAGATGAAGTTCACAATGCGGTCAAAGAACGAGTTCTTTTTCACACCTGTAAATAATCCAAGCGGTATTGCGATTACAAATGAGACGAGTAAAGATGATCCCATTAACCCGATTGTTGCGGGTAATCTTTCTGTAATAAGTTCTAAAACAGGACGATGGTTTTGAAGTGAGTATCCAAAATTCCCTGTTAAAATGTTTTTTAACCATAAAAAATATTGCACGTAAATCGGCTGATCTAGTCCTAAACTTTTGCGAATACGCTCGACATCAATTGGACTCATATTCGGCGTTACAAAGTTTCGAACGGGATCGCCCGGCGCTAGTTTTATTAATAGAAAAGAAATAATAGAAATAACAAATAAAAGCGGAATTGCATTTAAAAGCCTCTTTGCAATTACTTTATACACAAACTTCCCCCCTCAAGATAAAGTGAAACTTTAATCAGCCCTACTCCCGCCTAACTTCCTCGCATTCGCCAAGTTTTGAGGTGGGAGTCTTACTGCCCATTAAAGCGGGATAAAGAAGCTGATTTCCACCAGCTTCTTTACTGTTTCTTATTTCACTTCATAGATTTTCGATAGATCTTCAAACATTGTGACAGGAATTGCTTTTGCTTCTTTTAATCCATCAAACTTTTTATCTACTGCAATAACTGCTTTCGGATATGCGATTGGTAGATAAGGTAAGTCTTCTCTCGCTGTCTCTTGAATTTTATGGTATAGTTCTGCGCGTTTCGTTTTATCTGTTTCAACTGCAGCTTCTTCCCATAATTTATCGAAATCAGCATTTTTATAACGTGCATAATTGTATTCTGCATTACTTAAGAATAAGCTCTTATATGAATCAGGCTCTGGTCCCATTATGTAACCACCGAATGTAATGTCATATTCTTTATTCTCTTTATCTAAGCCTTTTTCACTTGCTGCACTAGCATCTAATGCATTCAGTTCAACTTGTAAGCCAACTTCTTGTAATTTTTGCTGTGTATAAAGTGCTAGACTTTCCATGATTTTATTATTCGTTACATACATAACGCGGATTTTTTCTTTATCTTTCACACCAGCTTTTGCTAATAAATCTTTCGCTTCTTTTTGATCATACTTATACTCTTTAATATCTTTCGCATAATACATAGCGTCTGGCGTTAAGATTGAATTTGCCGGTTCTGCAAATTGACTAGAAACGAACGCTGAGTTAATCATTTCTTTCTTATCTAATGCATGCGCAATTGCTTGGCGCACTTCTTTTTTCTTCATAAGATCTGTATTAAAGTTATAAGCTAAGTAGAATAATCTACCTTCAGGGAATGTGACCATTGAGAAGTTCCCAGTGCTATCTAATTTCTTAAAGTCTTGCGGTTCGATCATCTTCATATTAATTTGACCATTTTGCAATGAAACGTTTGCTGTATTACGGTCTTTTACAACGCGGTACACGACAGAATCTAATTTCGCTTTACCAGCAAAATAATCATCGAATCGCTCTAACGCAACATATTCATCTGATTTAAACTCTTTTAACTTAAATGGACCTGATCCTACAGGTTGTAGGTTTTTCTTACTCTTCACTAAATCTGCTTCACCTTCAAATACATGTTTCGGAATTGGGAAGAAATCGTTCATAACCCCTTCGAAAGATGCACTTACTTGTGGTAATACAAATTGAGTCGTTAGCTCATCCACTTTTTTCACCTCAAGCGGCTTTCCTTTAAAAATAAAGTTTTCACGGCTTGAACTATTTTGCTTCTCATCTAGAATAGATTTGAATGTAAATACAATATCATCTGATGTAATTTTCTTACCATCATGCCATTTCAAATTATCTTTTAGTTTTAAAGTCCATGTTAATTGATCCTCTGAAGGCGTAAAGCTCTCAGCAAGAACAAACTTTTTCTTACCGTCTTCCATATGATACAGCGGTGCATATAAAGCTTGCTGTATCGTTAATGACACTCGATCATTCGCATAAAGCGGGTTCATCGTATCTGGATTATCACTAACACCAACTGTTAACGTTCCTCCATCTTTCGGAGTCCCTGATTTACTAGTTCCTGCTTGCTTCGAAGAATCTTTCTCCCCTGAGCAAGCCGCTAATGCAATAAGTAATAGTAGGACAAATGGTAATGCAAACAACTTCTTCTTCATATTTCGACCCCTCTCGACTATTTACACCTATAAGAAAACTCGGAATTAATACCGAGTTTTCTTATAGGTTTTAAATTACCACTACCCGTATGTATTGTCAAACTTTTTCGCAAAGATAGACAGTTTGAAATCTATTAATGAATTCTTGCGATAAAATATATTTATGCGGGGGAGAAAATAAAAAGACCTCGAATAGATGGCCTCGTAAAATGCGTTGAAAAACTAGCAACCTACAGAAAGTTTCTCTGAAATGGTTGTTATATATAATTGAAAATGTAGAATGGGATTAAAGATAAAAAAACATTTTTAGGAGGTTATCATGACGTTTGATGAATTGAAAAAAAACAAACCAACAACCCCATGGGTCGAGCATGATGAAGATGGGGAATTTTTCACTGAAGAAAATATAAGTGCAACAAATAAAGTTCTCGACACTTACATTAACAATTTAGAGCTATTGGGAGAGAATCCAACCGAAGTCAAAATAATGCAAGTCGTTAAAGAAGTAGTTGTTAATATAAATGAATTAAATGACGAACATGACTATTTTATCGAAACAATGGAAAGAGAAGATCTCTATGAATTTATCGATACAGCAGCACGAATAGCTGGCTTAGAATCCGAAGAAGATATAACAGAAGAATGGCGGGAATGGTAAAAAAATCTGCATACTTGATATCTAAATTTACTCCTTCATAAAACTTTGTCCCTTATTCTCCAATTGGAAAATAAGGGACAAACAAAGCTAATCAAATACTGATATACATTAAAATCTCCATTCATTTCCCATTACTTTAAAATACAGTTTTTCAAACCCACTAAAATACTTACTATAAATACTTAACATTTCAATATATGTATGAATAACTTGACTTTAATCAAAATGAACACCATCTTTAGCTAAGTCATAGCTATCGTCTAGACTATACAATTCAAAGTATTCCGCCTCCCAATGCACCCCCCTGTTGACTAAAAGTCTAGTGGTGCATTTAATTGATTCTTCAATCGTCAGTTCATGTTTTTTTAGTTTTTCATGAATGACGGAAAGAGTTAACTTAACAGTGTATTCTTCATCAACTGTGCTACTAAACTCAAATAACTTCCCTTCAATATCATCTATCTTTGCTTTAGACATTAAGGATATCTCAATTATTTCATATGGCGGGCTGTCACTTGCTTCAATCAATTTATCACACCATTGAATTACTTCAGCTTTACTCCACAACCCACAGCAAAGCCCTAAGCCATAAATACGAGTTAATTTTCGAACTAAATCCAAGGTTTCTCACCTGCAATTTCTTATATGCATTTTTGTTTAATTTTAACAGAATATATAATACATCACATAATTTCTTTGCAAACACTACACATTACAATTGAGATGCATACGCGCATTATAAACAAAAAGACCACCAAAAGGCAGCCTCACAACTGAATCATAGTACCCATTCCATTCTCCACCGCTTTCTCATACAAATACTTCGCAACAATTATATCTACTACTGCTAAACCTACTGATTTGAAAATAGTAATCTCTTCATCGTTCTCTCTACCAGCTTTTTCCCCGCTTATAATCTGACCAAGTTCGGCGTGGATGTCGCTCGCTTCAAATAATCCTTCTTTTATAGGAACTTGAAGGTCACCCGTTTCTTCTAGTGCTGCCTCTTTTGATTCGACTACTACTTTGTTTGCGTTCGCGATGGCGTGGGATGGTAGTTCTTGCATGCTCGGTCTAAATGAACCGACGGCGTTTATGTGGACGCCTTTTTGTAGTTTTTCTGAGAAGACTGGTGTGGATGCATTCGTTGTTGTGACGATGATGTCCGCTTCGCTTATTGCTTCATTTGGATCCCTGTAGACGTAAGCCGGTTTATTGAATTTCTCTTGTATATATTGCGCGAATGCATAGGCTTTTTCTTCCGTTCGGTTGTATAAAATTACTTTTTCGATATCTCTAACCGCGAATACAGCTTCTGCAATTCCTTCCGCTTGTTCACCGGTACCGATGATGCATAAAGTTTTTGCGTTATGACGAGCTAAATGTTTTGTCGCTACTCCTGATAAGGCGCCTGTTCGAATCATCGTTAAGTACGATCCTTCTAAAAGTGCGAGTGGTTCTCCCGTTTGAAAGTCTGATAGCATAACGATCCCGTTTATCGTTTTCTTTCCTATCTTTTTATTATGCGGAGCTACCGTTACTACTTTTAAACCGAGTGCTTCGAGTCCTTCCGCTACTGAAGGCATAATTAATGCGGTATTTTGCTCGTTCGCAAATGGTAATGAGCCACGAATTGGTGTGATCGTTCTTTCTGCTGAAAATTCTTTTAAAGCAAGCGCCGCGTATTCAATGACTTCCTTCATATTTACTAAGTTTCGTTGTTCGTTCGCGCTTATGACTAGCATATCTTTCCACCTCCTCCTCTTATCCTAACAAAAATCCCCGATTCAAATCATCCCTCGGATCTACAACGAACTGATGAAATCCTGTAATAAATGCATTCCCCGTTACTTTCGGAACGACAGCTTCATATGTATCTACCGCTGTTACCGACAATACTTCTCCCTCAAATTGGCCGTCAGTAATGCATTCGTGGATGAACATCTCTCTTTTTTGTAAGGCATCTTTTTCAAAAAGAGTTGCGATTCTTGCGGATGTTCCTGTACCGCAAGGGGAACGGTCTACTTGCCCATCAGCAAAGATCGTTACATTTCTTAAAGTAGCGTCTTTTCCTTTCGGTTCATCTGAGAAAATAACTCCGTATATTCCTTTTAAATCTTCTTCAAGTGGATGTTTTACTTCCATTTGACTTTCAATGTAGTGTTTAATTTTACCGCCCCACGTTTGAATTGCAGCTAAATCTTTAAAATCGACTTTCAAACCAAACTCTTTACTATCCACTACAGCGTAGAATGCTCCGCCAAACGCGATATCTACTTGAAATTCATAGTCATCTATTTTGATAGGAACGTCTTTTTTGTATACGAACGAAGGAACGTTTTCAAATGATACTGACTCTACTTCGCTCCCGTTAAATTTTGCGTACGCAATGACTTCCCCAGCAGGGCTATCAATAATAAATTTTTGTTTTTCACCTGTCACTTCAAACATACCTGTTTCAATTCCAACTGTAATAACAGCGATAATTCCGTGACCACACATCGTACTCCAGCCTTCATTGTGCATAAATAATACGCCAAAATCAGCATGAGGACTTGCGGGCGGAGTAATGATACAACCGTACATTCCGTGATGTCCTCTCGGTTCATACATAAGAACCTCACGAAGATGATCCAAATGTTCCATGCAGTATGCGCGTCTTTCTAATTGCGTTTCTCCTTTTATTTCTGCTACCCCGCCCGTAATGATTCGAAGTGGTTCCCCAGCTACGTGAGCATCAATTGTTGTGTATATTTTACTAACCTTCATTTCTATCTCTCCCCTATATGTTAATACTATTTTCATTGCAAGTATCATGCCAACGCATAGAGTATAAAGTGAAACTTTAATCAGTCGGAGGGTCTTCATCCCCCACTGATTATTAGCCCACACCTAAATCCTTTGCTTTCGTTGAATTTTGAGGTGGGGGTCTTACTGCCCACAAATAGCGGGATAAATCTGTATACATTTTTTGAAAAATACACACTACTGTCTATTTTTTTATACAGTAGGTGATTATTAGCCCCAAAACAAAAAGATCCCCCGAAAACTCAGGGGGTGATTTAAACCATAACTTTGCCACTTAGATAAGGTTATGGTTCCCTTTAAAATAGCTTTGCGAAATTCGAGTTTAAAATCGACTTTATTCTTCACTCCCCAAGCTTTCCCACTCACTCAAATACATGACATCTTGTTTTACTTTTTTCTTTTCAGGAAGTAAACATAGAAATTCTAAAGAATTGCCGTCAGGATCGTAAAAATAAAGATTTGCACTAGGTGTCCAAGTTTGAACCATAGGCTCGGAAGGTTCAAGACCGAAAGCAGCCCTTGGGTTTATTCCTTTATTAAGAAGCCATTCTCTTGCATGAATGATTTCTTCATAGTTAACCTTGAATGCGAAGTGACTTGTATGGAATGCTTCTTCCGATACTTCCCAAATGCCCAGCATTTGTTCCTTCTTATTTTCTTTATCAAACCAAAAGAAAGCTACACGGCGTTCTTCAATAGTGCGAGCATGAAATAATCCCAGTTTAGTATAAAACTCTTTTGCCACTTCTAAATTTTTTGTTTTAACATGTGTTTCATATAAAGTACCTGGAAACAAAGCATATCCCTCCTTTATATTTTTAGAAATCCTTACTATAAAGCCTACTTTAATAAACTAGAAATAGAAGTGATATCGTATTTTCTTTAAATATTTTTCAATTTCGTAGCCCTAACGCTGAAGAAAAACCATCACTGATTAAAGTTTTACTTTATAAGAAGGGGTTCTTCAAATTCATGATTTACGGTAATATTATCGTTCAAAGTGAGGCGGATTTATGACTCAAATCACTCAGGGGACCCATTACCCATCAAACCCTAACCGCCACCACATCCGGCACTTGCTTAGCAATCTCCTCACCAATCTTTATACTAGCCGTTGCAGCCGGAGACGGTGCGTTGCAAATATGCAGGGAATTTACACCAGGGATAATGCAGAAGTCATCAACCATATTTCCGTTTGATAAAATGGCTTGTGCCCTTACTCCTGCATGGGTTGGCACGATATCTTTCTCTGTAAGCTCTGGTATTAAGCGCTGTAAGCTTTTTAGGAATGATTGTTTACTAAATGAGCGCACCATTTCTTTTATGCCTTCTTTCATATTTGGCATCGCCATTTTCCAAAATCCTGTGTATGTCATTGTTTCCATGAAGTCTTTTATGTTGAAGTCTGTTTTCGTATAGCCTTCGCGTTTGAAGCTTAATACGGCGTTTGGTCCTGCATGTACGTCTCCGTTTATCATTCTTGTGAAATGAACGCCTAAAAATGGGAATTCTGGATTTGGAACTGGATAAATTAAATGCTTTACAAGATGGCGTTTTTCTGGGACAAGTTCGTAATATTCACCACGAAACGGAACGATTTTCATATCCGTTAATATCCCTGTCTTTTTCGCAATGCGATCACTATGTAAGCCGGCGCAGTTAATGAGAAATTTCGTTTTAAATATCCCTTGATTCGTCTCAATTGTTACAGCGTCTTTCTTCTCAGTAATACGCTCCGCCGCTGTTCCTAAATGTACTTCTCCCCCGCTTTCTTGGATCAAACGGGCAAATGCATAACTTACGCCTTTATAATCAGCAATTCCGCAAGAAGGAACACGGATTGCCCCAAGTCCTTTTACATGAGGTTCAATTTCAGCTAATTCTTCCTTACCTATCTTTTCAATATGTAAATCGTTTTGTAAGCCTCTCTCATATAAGTTATGTAAAAGAGGAAGTTCGTCCTTTTCTGTAGCGACAATTACTTTTCCGCACATGTCATAAGCGATGTCATTTTCTTTACAAAATTGAACCATAGCTGCGTTTCCTTCTTTGGCAAACTTCGCTTTATAACTCCCTGGTTTATAATAAATTCCAGAGTGAATTACTCCGCTATTATGTCCAGTTTGATGATGTGCAAGTTCCTTTTCTTTTTCAATGATCGCGATTTTCGCACGAGGGAATTTTTTCGTTAAAGCCATTCCCGTTGAAAGCCCAACAATTCCTCCGCCAATAATTATAAAGTCATACATCCTACTTCCCCCTTAATATGATGAAAGGCAGGCCCTTTTTAAGACCCGCCGTACAAACTTATTTAGAAAAACAACCACGTTGACGCATTAGTTCTCTATATAAATCTTTATTTTTTTCAAATGCAGCTCTTCCGTGCATCCAAAATAAGTTGTTTAAAAGAACTAAGTCACCAATTGGTAATTTCAATGCATGTGTTGCTGGTGAGTTTTCAACAGAATACGATAAGTCTTTCAAATAGTTTGCTTGTTCAATATTATCTGGATAGGCAAACTGATCAATAAAACAAATACATGGTGCGTTATTCACATCAAAAAATGTTTCACGATAGACGATTTCTTGCGCATTTTTACTTGGTGGTGCTTTATACGTAACCTTAACAGATGCGAGCGAATGATTTCTAAATTTCTGAAGGTCTTCCCAATCGTCTAAATGTAGTAAACGAGATTCTCCGCCTACTGCATTTTGCTCTTCAATTTTCATCATAAGAAGCCAATCTGTCGGCTCATCAACGAATGTACCGTCTGTATGCAGTGTAAACAATCGGTACGCTTGACGAAGGTAAGAATCACTACTATCCGTATCTTTCACATTAAACCTAGCATAATACGTTCCTGTCATTGCATCAAAGTTTGGCTCCCCGATTAAATGTGTTAATGCGGTTGCAAATTTCACGTAGTCTGCTGGATCTGCCGTTTCACCTTGCACCCCAATTGTAAATCCGCCCGTTTCACGGTCATGAACAATGCCGCGAATGTTATCCATAAATGATTGCCCAAAAATCTTTCTCATTCCATCCGCAAGATTAAATCGAGAATAGGGAATGTATTGCAGTGACTGCTCTGAATGCTCTTTTACCTCTTCAAAAAACTGCTTAAGCAATTGCTGTTTTAGCGTAATATGATATAAACGTTTATGCTCTGGATGAGGAACAATTTCATACCCCTCATATTTCTTTGCAAATTTCATCTTTGCATTTTGTTCTGTAATAATCGACATTTCAATTCCTCCCTAATTTAAATATGAAGAACTTATTGACGCTTTTTACAGACAGTTATCCTTATCTTCTTATGCTGAGATTCGGTCTTACTGTCCTAACAACGAAAAAGCCAGTTATACGCATACCACGACATAAAATCGTAGAAACGTACAACTGGCTCATAATTACGAGTGTTCTTTAATCTCTTAAAGTACAATAATAATAGACAGTTTGTATGAAAATATTTGTAAAACAGGAAAGCAAGATCGAATATAGAGAAGGCTAATTTCTCGTATGGATCTTATTAATTAAATAATAATTCAAAATATTCTAACTGTCAATTCGTTTTTTATTATTTTCTCTACATACTTTATACGTTTTAAAAATCCCCTTACTTTCTACACACCCTCTTTTTTTTCATCTCTTGTTTTACAACTTGAACTTCATTTAACTTTTTCATATTCCTTGCCTCCTCAATAAAATAAGCCAGTCGTATCTCTTTAAAAGAAATACAACTGGCTCTCGTTTATGGTTGTAAACTAGATAGTTTTTATGGTGTTGTTTCCTCGTACTCTCCTCTGGGCTGTTCATCATTTAAATAACTTACATATTGGCGATGTAAATCTTTTACCGCACTGACGATCGCATTTTGCGCTTTTCCTTGATAATGATCCGTAATATCTTGAACGATTTCTTCAATACCATCTTGCAAACTATGTCCTCTCAACATTTGAGCGACGAAGTCTCTACCATGCTCTGTCGCAAGCGTACATGACGCTTCAATAATGACATGATATTTATGATCTGCCTCAATTGTAATTGTTAATGTTTCATACATACTGCGAACAGCCATACCTTTCGGAAGTCTCGAATGTCCTGCCATAAAAAAAGTCCCTTTACGCATATTTCATCCTCCGTTACTATGTTAAGAGCCAGAAAAACAATGTACACATTTGCATTGAATTTTACTACCCTTATCCTTATAGCTCGTACTTCTGCTAAAGAAGCTCAAGTGGAAAGAAGTTACTCTCTTCATTTTCAAACATAAATCTGGGCTTACAGCGAGGCTAATCACTGTCATCCGATAATAAGTTAATCATAATAAAAATAAACTGAATATTCAATATTAAACTCCGCAAATTTCATGAATAAAAAAAGAAAATTCTCTCACCCAGGCACATATACTGTTCAAAAGAAAGAAGGAAGTGGTCTCATGTATTACGGAACGAAAGGATGGTACGTAGCTGAGCTAAAAAAATTAGGTGTTCGCTATCATGAAGGACGAAAACTAGAAAGTTACCGCGCACACGTATTACGCAATTTATTAATCGCACAACAAGAGACAACGAAAGAAGAGTAATTCACTAACAAAACAACTCTCGAGATATATCGTCTATTCAACAAATCCCGTCAAATCTCCCATCTAAACTACCAACTAATCACACATTGATACAAACTAAAAAAAGGTCAACCAAACAGGCATACCCATCAACTTAAGAATTCAGAATCACCACAAAATGAAAAAAGATTGATTAAAAACATCAAACCTCTATAGATTTCTTAGAGGTTTGATGTTTTCTTGTTGGATATTTATGTTAATCTAACGATAAACATTGTGAAGAAATGTACTTCAACTAACGGGGCAGGTTAGTTGAAGATTGCTTTGACCTTTGTTCAACAATTGGGCCATTTAGTTGAAGATCTCATCAAATAAGTAATGATATTTAAAGGAATAATTCATTCTGATAAAGAACATTAAAAAACGTGATGATAAGGAGGCGATTGTATGGCAAATCATGTAGAAAATCTATATAACTATCATGTATGGGCAAATCAACGGATTATTGATCATCTTAAGACACTTTCTCCTGAGAAATATCAAAAGGAAATGAAAAGTGTCTTTTCTTCTGTTTCAAAGGTTTTATCTCATCTCTATTTGGTGGAATATGGATGGCTTCATACCCTTGAGGGTCAGAGTATGAATGAAGCAATGCAATCTTCATTTCAAATTCAAGAAAAGATTGAGAAACTGCCCATTGAAGACTTAGAAACGGAATTTCATACTTTAACATCCCGGTTTAAAACCTTTTTGAACAGACAGGAAGATATGGAAAAGAGAATAATGTTGGATAATCCATGGGCAGGATTAAGAGAAACAAGTATATCTGAAATGGTCTTACACGTTGTGAATCATGGAACCTATCATAGAGGGAATATTTCAGCTATGTTACATCAGTTGGGTGATTCTTCAGTTATGACTGATTATGCTTTTTATTGGTATTCTTGAAATGTTATTCATTAAGGCTCAGTAAAATAATCAAACTTTTTTATAAAAATCTCATACTTAGCTAAAAAGGGTAACTCCATTTTGATCAATCTTTATTCAAAATGGAGTTTTTGTATTTGTTGTTAAATAAAAAAGGATAATCAGCCTCATAATGGACTAACTATCCTGTAATTTATTAATTTAATAAACGGGTGACCTTTCCTATTCACAAACAAGAATTTGTCTAGAAAATGATCCTTTTCTTGTGATACAGCGGTCTGTAATTTCAAATCCTGCTTCATGGATCATGTCGTCCATTGTTTCCATCGTGACAACGACTACCCTTTTTGCAATGCGGCGTGCACTTGAAAGAATGGAGAACTGGTCTTCTGGTGTTGCATGCGTAAATAAGTCGTAGGGCATATCGATAATTGCAACGTCGTAGTTCTCAGTAATTTCCTCGATTGGACCTTTTGTTACTGTTCCTTCAAACCCGAAATGTGCGATGTTTTTTCTCGTTCCAAGCACCACAAGTGGATTTATATCTCTACCAACGATGTTAATCCCCATAGAAAGTGCTTCTACTACTACTGTTCCAATACCGCAGCACGGGTCAATAGCTCGTACTCCCTCTGGGTTTGGTACAGCGATATTTGCGACAGCTCTAGCAACACGTGTGCTCAATGATGTCGAATAGCTATGCGGTTTTTTTATGTGATGATACCAAACTGGATCACTTTCTACATAGTGTCCGAAGTACCAGCGTCCTCCAAGAGGAACAATCCCGAATACACGCTCTGGATTACGAACATCCGCTTCTCCTTCAATATGCATACCGAGGTCTCGTTCAATAAGGCGTCTTTCTCCATATTCAATTTTATTTTCTTTACCAAGATCATTGATTTTAACGAAGATAACTTTGAATGTCGCTCCCGCTAAATCAATTTGTTCCACTTGTTCTAAAATGCTTTCTAAGTCGTCCCCTTCATACATAACCTCGACGCGCTCTTTAATAAACGGACTTCTACTCGGAGCAATCTTGACTTCACTTTTTAAAATATTAACGTGAGACTCCATCCCAAAGAACGAGCGCATTTCCAAGTAACATAAAGCACGCTCCTCTTCGCGAAATGCATACGTATATATACATGCAGGTGTTTTACTATGATTACTCAATCTATTATCATCCTTTATCGTTTAAAATTGTTATGATTACAATTACTCGAATACTTTTTCACGTAAAATTAAATGATATCACATGCCCGAAATAAAGAGAAACCTTTATAATTTGTTTTATAAATAAAAAGAGACTGCCTATTGCAGTGACCCCTGTCAAG